>JBGALP010000162.1:0-11140 GCA_044223805.1 Agriterribacter sp. | reverse complement strand
TACAATGGCTGAATCATTTCTATCTGCCAGATCGGTAAATGCATATACGTGTAAAAAAATAAAACTGCCGTACAAGAATATGCCTGGAATACCGATGGCTGCGATATTTCCAAATAAGTAGGAGATGAATAAAAGCAACACGGAAAGCTGTATCCAGTTCCATAACATTAAGGTCTTGGAATTATGCGGATTGTATTTTTCAAAATGGTATACATCATTGATCTTATAAACGGGATATTTTTCTTCTACATCTTTTGGCCGCCATCCGGTAGGCATCAACCATATCCTCCATTTATCTTTCCAGCTTTTCGTTCGCCATGCATCCTGTATCAACAGCCACATATGCTGAAAATTAATTTTGATGGGGTTCCATGTTTGGGCCGGTCGGGTAATGCCATATACAGGAGTTACATCAGATAATTCCTGCTGATAAGTGCCAAACCATTTGTCCCAGAAGATAAAAATCTGACCATAGTTTTTATCCAGATATTCTTTGTTGATAGCATGATGGACTCTATGGTGAGAGGGCGTAACAATTATCTTTTCAAGAAAACCCATTGTGCTTATATGCTGTGTATGATACCAGAATTGTGCAAATAAATGGAGCGGAGCAACAACAGCAATTACTTTGTCAGGAACGCCTAATAAGGCAGCGGGCAACAAAAAAATTACAAACATTTTTACAAAACCAGATATACTTTGCCGCAATGCACATGCAAGGTTAAACTCCTCGCTGCTATGATGCACGATATGATTGTTCCAGAAAAAATTATACTCGTGTGCAATGCGGTGTATCCAGTAGCCCGAAAAATCGAGCGCTATAAAAGCAATCACATAAGTGAGCCAAACAGCCTTCACGTGCAATAAAGCAACATGATCAACCAGCCAGCCATAGGAGATAATAACAAAACTTAATCCCAATACATCTTTTGTGGTATTGGTTACACCGCTGCTCAGGCTGCTGATCATATCCATATTGCGAACGGTATCTTTCCCTTTTTTCCAACCCCACCATTTTTCAATGAGTACAAGCGCCAGGAATATGGGCGTGGCTATCAACAATATTTTACCATATGTTTCCATAAACAAGATCGTTACATGTTTCTCCTGTATTGGCCGCCTGCCTCGTAAAGCGCATGCGTAATTTCGCCAAGACTGCAATATTTCACGGTTTCCATCAGCTCCATAAATATATTACCATTATTGGAGGCAACGGCTTTAAGTTTGTTCAATTTTTTTTCCGAGATGTCTGCATTTCTTTCTTTAAAATACCGCACGTTATTTACCTGTTGTTTTTTTTCTTCATCTGTACTTCGTATAATTTCTGCAGGAATTATGGTAGGGCTTCCTTGTTTGTTAAGAAAAGTATTTACACCTACAATAGGCAATTCCCCACTGTGTTTGAGGCTCTCATAACGTAAACTTTCTTCCTGAATTTTATTGCGCTGATACATTCTTTCCATAGCGCCGGGAACACCTCCCCTGTCGTTCAACCTGTCAAACTCAACTAATACAGCTTCCTCTACCAGGTCGGTTAATACTTCAATAGCAAAACTGCCCTGTATAAAATTTTCTGTTTTGGCCGAACCTAACTCCCGGTTAATAATAAGTTGTATTGCCATCGCTCTTCTTACGCTTTCTTCAGTAGGAGTTGTAATGGCTTCATCATAAGCGTTTGTATGCAACGAATTACAGTTGTCGTAAATAGCATATAATGCCTGCAGGGTTGTGCGGATATCATTAAAATCAATTTCCTGCGCATGCAGACTTCGACCACTGGTTTGAATATGATACTTAAGCTTCTGCGATCGTTCGTTGCCGTTATATTTATGTTTTATAGCTTTTGCCCAAATTCTTCTGGCCACTCTGCCAATTACACTATATTCCGCATCAATGCCATTGCTAAAGAAAAATGAAAGATTGGGTGCGAAATCATCTAAGTGCATACCGCGGCTTAAATAATATTCCACGTAAGTAAATCCATTAGCCAGGGTGAAGGCGAGTTGTGTAATAGGGTTAGCGCCTGCTTCAGCAATATGATAACCACTAATGCTTACGCTGTAAAAATTGCGCACTTTATGCTCGATAAAATATTCCTGTACATCTCCCATCAATTTTAATGCAAACTCAGTAGAAAATATGCAGGTATTCTGTGCCTGATCCTCTTTTAAAATATCTGCCTGCACAGTTCCTCTAACTTGTTGCAGCGCCACATTTTTAATTTTTTCATATTCGGCTGCAGGAATAACTTCATCTCCGCTTAACCCTAGTAACTTTAATCCATAGCCATTATTACCTTTTGGTAACGCTGTGTATGTAGGTAATGTATGGGTATTATATTTTTTTGTTTTAACCGCATCAACTTTATCCCAATAATGATGTTCCTCTATCCATTTTTCGCAGAGTTGATCAATAGCAGTGTTCATAAAAAACGCCAGTAATACAGGTGCAGGTCCATTAATAGTCATGCTTACAGATGTAGCAGGGTCACAAAGATCGAAGCCGCTGTATAATTTTTTTGCATCGTCAACTGTGGCAATGCTTACGCCTGCATTTCCAATCTTGCCATAAATATCAGGTCTGTAGTCGGGATCTTCCCCATACAAGGTAACACTATCAAAAGCTGTTGATAGGCGTTTAGCTGGCTGGTCCATAGAAACATAATGAAAGCGCTTATTGGTTCTTTCGGGACCACCTTCTCCCGCGAACATTCTCGTTGGATCCTCACCCTGTCTTTTTAAATCAAACACACCAGCAGTATATGGAAATAATCCAGGCACATTTTCCTGCAGTTGCCATTTAATAATATCACCCCAATCTTTATATTTTGGTAATAATACTTTTGGGATTTTTGTGCCGCTTAACGAAGTAGTAATAAGTTCCTGCCTGATTGTTTTTCCACGCACAGTATACTCAAAAAAATCCGCATCATATTTTTCCTGCAATGCCTTCCAATTGTTCAACAATTGTTTTACATCAGGGCTTAAATTTTTTTCAAGCGCAGCGTATTGTTGTTTTAATGCATTGTCTAACACAGTATCTATTTTATTTTAATCTGCCTGTTTACAATTTTCTTCATTTCATCCTTTAGTTGTTTTGCAGTTGGCAGTTTTTCTTTTAATAAGGCTGGTAAAGATTTTATATATTGATATTCGCTTACTCCTATGGGGTGATTAATATTTTGCAGTGCATAGTCAACGTCTATATTGTCTTTTGCACCGCAAAGAATAATGCCTATGGTTGGATTATCTGCAGGTTGTCTGAACTTCTTATTTATCACGTTCAAATATCCATTCATTTGCCCGGTGTCTTCCCATTCAAATTCATCCATCTTTAAATCAATTACAATAAAACTGCGCAGCATCAAATGATAAAATAATAAATCAATTTTTCTGTTTTTGCGCCCAACCCTAAGGGCTACCTGCCGTCCCACAAAAGCGAACCCTGCGCCTAATTCAATAAGAAACTCTTCTATATGGCGGATAATTTGTTGCTCCAGCTCAAACTCTGTTATTTCATCACCTAATTGTATAAACCCAAATTTGTATGGATCTTTCAAGATTTGATTGGCTAAATCTCCTTGGGCTTTTGGTAAAGTAAGATGGAAGTTTGACATCTTTTTGGCCTTAACCTGGCGTTGATATAAATCGGTATCTACCTGGTATCTTAATACAGCCCTGCTCCAATTGTTTTCAATGGTTTTATCTATATACCAGTTACGTTCAGTTGCATCTGTAATCTTATCTAACAAATATATATGATGCCCCCATGGAATGCTTGCCAGTTGCAAGTTTGATAGGAACCATTGCATATTATTAAATTGCGCAGCAGCTTGCTGCGTAATTGTGTTTTCTACATATAGAGGAGTGTGATGCGGGTATTTTTTCTTTGTTTTTGTTTTATTTTCCTGCTTAAGGTTGCCCGGCTTTTTGTTTGTATGTTCTAATTGCGCAGCAAGCTGCTGCGTAATTAGGAATTCAGGGTAAGCCTCCGAAAATTGTTTCATGTATAACAGGTTCCTTAATGAAAAACCCTGCAGATCAGGAAACTCTTTTTGTAAATCAAGTGAAAGCTGTGGAATAATCTTAGTGCCCCATCCTTCTTTATTGATGTTTTGTACTATCTGTTTTCCAATATACCAATACAATACCAACATGTTTTGATTTACCTGTAATGTGGTTTGCAGTTTTGATTGACTGATATTCTTTTTTAATTCTATCAACCATTGTCGGTATTCTTTAGCGGTGTTTTTCATTTTCAGGTGTTTTATTTAAAATATCGATAGCTCCTTTTAATTGATATAGTTGGGTTGCTATTGTACTTTGTTCATTTACCCAGCCATTGTAACTGCGAATCGTTTCACTTATTTCGCTCAGGTACCTAGTTCGTTTAGAAGGAATGATTACGGTCTTTTTTAAATCTTCTTCTGTATTTGGAGCAACCACATCTTTGTGCCAATCTATTTGCAGTTTGTTTTTTACTGTATGTACCAGTAAAGCAAACAAACGGTTAATGCCATCATCGTTGAACTTACTTGCACATACGCCAAGCACGGGTAAGTTATTATCTTTTTTTGTATCAAATAAAAGATGATTGCGTTTGTATTGTTTTTTTACTTCAGTTAGTGCGTCAGGCGCACCAGGTTTATCAAATTTGTTTACAGCGATAATATCAGCATAATCCAGCATATTTATTTTTTCGAGCTGAGATGCCGCTCCATACTCTGGCGTCATAACATATATACTGATGTCACAATAATCTACAATGCTTGTATCGCTTTGTCCAACACCCGCTGTTTCAAGAATAATGCAATCGTACCTGGCAGTTTTGCAAATATGAATAGCTGCTTTGGAGGCCTTGCTTACCGCTGCATTATCTTCTCTTGTAGCTAATGAACGCATATATACTCGCGGGCTGGAAACAGCATTCATTCTAATCCTGTCTCCCAATAAAGCACCACCTGTTTTTTTCTTGCTGGGATCTATGGAAATTACTGCAATGGTTTTCTGCGGATATGTGTTCAGGTAACACCGTACCAATTCATCAGTTACAGAAGATTTTCCTGCACCACCTGTTCCCGTTATACCAATCACCGGTATATTGTTGTCAGTATTTATTTCGGTTGATAATAATGTTGCATAATCGAAATGATGTTCGGCAAGTGTAATACTTCTTGCTATTTTTCTTACATCCTTTACTTCGCCCAGCGGAAAAGTTCCTGACCATTTTTTGCGTAACGAATGAATTGGTTGTTGATAGATATTTTGCAAATCCTTGTTGCATTCATCTATAACGTTCTGAATCATACCATCCAGTCCCATTTTTCTTCCATCATCAGGACTATAAATTCGTGTTATGCCATACGCATGGAGCGTATCTGCCTCTAGTGGCAGAATTGTTCCCCCGCCGCCACCAAAAATTTTAATGTGTCCGCAAGCACTTTCTTCCAATAAATCTTTGATGTACTTAAAAAACTCTATATGACCGCCCTGGTAACTGGTAATGGCAATGGCCGCCGCATCTTCTTCAATGGCGCATTCTACTATTTCGCGGGCTGATCTGTTGTGACCAAGATGAATAATCTCTGCACCTTTACTTTGAAATATGCGGCGCATAATATTTATCGCTGCATCGTGCCCATCAAACAAGCTGGTTGCCGTTACTATTCTGAGTTTAAAAATGGCATTATCGTTCATATGCAAGTGTAAGGTATAAAATTAGCATAAAATACTAATGGATGTTAGTTTGGGTATAGTCTGCCTCATCCCATCTCCTTTAAGCGCGTTTGCACAATTATTCGGAAGCGCACTTCAATGCTGATTAAAAAATGGTTTGGCTTGCATTGAAAATGGGAGTAGTTTAGTCCACTAAAAAAATAAGCATAGCAGTATGAAATTAATTCGTTTTGGAAAAGCAGGTAGCGAAAAGCCAGGTGTAGTTTTAAATAATGGCAAACGCATAGACGTATCAGGTTTTGGAGAAGACTATACAGAGCAGTTTTTTGCAAATGATGGTATTAACCGCCTCAGGAACTGGTTATCGCAAAATGAAGCTACAAGCCCTGTTGTAAGCGATGCTGAAAGATTAGGACCACCAATTGTGCGACCTTCCAAAATAATCTGTATCGGGTTAAATTATTCCGATCATGCTGCTGAAAGCAATATGCAGCTCCCTGTTGAGCCTATTATATTTTTTAAAGCAACAACTGCTATTACTGGTCCTAACGATAATATTACTATTCCGCGCAATAGTGTAAAAACTGACTGGGAAGTTGAACTGGCTGTAGTTATCGGCAAAAAAACTTCATATATTGAGGAAAAGGATGCATTGAATTATGTTGCCGGATATATGCTTCATAACGATTACAGCGAAAGAGCTTTCCAGTTAGAGAGAAGCGGGCAATGGGTAAAAGGAAAAAGCTGTGATACATTCGCGCCTATAGGACCGTGGTTGGCAACGACTGATGAAATATCCGATATCAATAATCTTCGGTTATGGCTTACCGTTAATGGCAAAACATTTCAGGATGGCAACAGCAAAAACCTCATCTTCAAAATACCTTATCTTATAGCATACCTCAGTGAATTTATGACCTTGTTGCCAGGAGATATTATTACCACGGGAACCCCTGCAGGCGTAGGACTTGGACAAAAACCCAATCCTGTTTACTTAAAAGCCGGCGATGTGGTGGAGTTAGGTATTGATGGACTTGGACAAGCTAAGCAAACACTGGTAGCCTGGAGCCGCTCTTAATATTAATGGTTGACTCAACCCAAAAAATAAACGAATGAAACGATTTTGCCTGGCTTGTGATTTAAAAGATGACCCCGCCATTATAGCTGAATATAAAAAAATCCATACTAATGTGTGGCCTGATATACTGGAAAGAATAAAGGCCGATGGTATAACGGTGATGGATATTTACCTTACCGGCAACAGGATGTTTATGATTATGGAGACGCACGATGATTTTTCTTCTGACGCTAAAGGAGATGCTGATGCCAACAATCCACGCGTGCAGGAATGGGAAAATTTTATGTGGGGTTTTCAGCAGGCGTTACCGTGGGCAAAACCGGGAGAAAAATGGGTATTAATGGAAAAAATATTTGAACTAAAATAAAAGCACTCTTAATTTATGAAACGATTTCTTGTATTTGCCGCTTGTATTGTTTTACTTACGCTGGTGTCTGCATTTAGATATATGCAAAAAAAGAAGGTAGTTTTCTTTGGTGATTCTATTACACAGGCAGGTGTTTCGCCTAAAGGTTATATAACGTTGTTGCAGCAAATGCTCGCAAAAAGTGGCAAAGACAATGCCTTTGAATTAATATGCGCAGGAATAGGTGGCAATAAAGTGTATGATCTTTACTTAAGGTTGGAAGATGATGTACTATCAAAAAAGCCCGATTTGGTTTTTATTTACGTAGGCATCAATGATGTTTGGCACAAAAAGAGTTTTGGCACAGGTACGGACCCAGACAAATTTGAGAAATTTTATAATAAGATTATTGATAGGATACAGGCAGGAGGAGCTAAGGTGGTAATCTGTACACCTACAGTTGTTGGTGAGAAAAAAGGGTTTGTAAATGAACTGGATGGAGATTTAAATAAATACTCTGAGATTATAAGAGGAATAGCTAAAAACAAAAATGTTGAATTAATAGATCTGCATAAAAATATACTGGAATACATTAATGCTCATAACCCGGAAGATAAAGGCAAAGACATTCTTACTTCGGATGGAGTACATATGAATGATGAAGGAAATAAGTTTTTGGCGGAACAATTTCTACCTTTTATAAAGTGATAAGTATGCATATGCTGATTGGTTAATTTGAGCATAAAGAATAAGAAAGCTTTACAATATTTCAATTTTTGGCTTACCATAAAAAAAGCAATTGACTTATATAACTTACCACTTACTACATACCACTTATGACTACCATTGACACTCATGTCCATTTCTGGAAGTATAACAAAAAGCGTGATGGCTGGATGGACAGCATGAAAATATTGCAACAAGATTATGTTCCGGAAACAATAGAATCAACCTTAAGACGCAATGGAGTAGACGGTTGTGTGGCTGTGCAGGCAGATCAATCGGAAGTGGAAACAAGATTTTTAGTGGAGCTTGCAAAAACGCATCCCATTATTAAAGGAGTAGTTGGTTGGATAAATTTGAGAGCTGATAATATAAATGACTTGTTACAGGAGTTTGCGGTAAACACTTCCATTAAAGGGTATCGTCATGTTGTACAGGGTGAGTCTAACAACTTTCTATTGGGGGCAGCATTTCAACGTGGTGTGGCGGCACTGAAATCATTTAACTATACTTATGACATTTTAATATATCACCACCAACTACAACCTGCCGTTGAATTTGTTTCAAAATTTCCGGATCAGAAACTGGTGATTGATCATTGTGCAAAGCCGGATATTAAAAACAAAGAAATAAAAGAATGGGGTAAGTGGATGAAGGAAATTGCGCAGCAACCAAATGTATATTGTAAACTTAGTGGGTTGTTTACAGAAGCAGCCTGGAAAGAGTGGAGCGTGGCGGATTTTTATCCCTATCTTGATGTGGTATTTGAAGCTTTTGGAACAGACCGGTTAATGTTTGGAAGCGATTGGCCGGTAATATTAGTTTCGGGAATGTATGTGCAATGGAAGAGTTTACTGGAAAAATATATGGAAAATTTTGCGAATGAAGATCGCGAAAAAGTATTTGGAATAAACGCCATCCAATTTTATAATCTCTAATTGTTGTTATACGATAAATCATTTTAAAAAATAAATTATGGATCTTAATCTTGGGAATAAAGTTTTTATAGTAACAGGTGGGGCAAAAGGTATTGGTGCTGCTATTAGTAAGACAATTGCTGCCGAAGGGGGCGTAGTAGTAGTAGTAGGCAGAGGGAAGGATGATAACATTAAAATTGTAGACGAAATAATAAAAGCAGGTGGTAAAGCAAGTTATGTAACTGCAGAATTAGCTACGGCAAAAGCTTGCCGGGAAGTAATTGATTTTACCAGCGAAAAATATGGAAGAATAGATGGGCTGGTGAATAATGCAGGCATTAATGATGGCGTGGGGCTGGAAAACGGTTCGCCGGAAAAATTCTTTGAATCATTACAAAAAAACCTGAGTCATTATTATACACTGGCACATTATGCTTTGCCTTTTTTGAAAAAGGGGAAAGGTAATATTGTAAATATCGGCTCAAAAGTGGCTACTACCGGACAAGGAAATACTTCGGGATATGCGGCTTCAAAAGGTGCTATTAATGCACTTACAAGAGAATGGGCGGTTGAATTGCTTCCTTATTCCATTCGCGTAAATACAGTATTGCCCGCAGAAGTATGGACTCCATTGTATGAAAACTGGATTAAAAGTCTTCCCAATCCACAGGAAAAACTGGCGCAGATCGTTTCAAAAATTCCATTGGAAAAAAGAATGACTACTTCAGAAGAAATAGCTGATATGACTGTTTTCTTGTTAAGCAGCAGATCAAGCCATACTACCGGCCAGATTATTTTTGTAGACGGTGGCTATTCGCATTTAGACAGATCATTGTAATATTTTTTAATACTCAACATAAGATTGCATGGCATTAACTCCCACTTCAACCACAACCACTGTCAATTCGAAAGATTCAGGCAACTACCTCTTTCCATTAATTCTTGTTACCAGTTTATTTCTTTTATGGGGACTGGCTTATGGCTTACTGGATGTGCTCAATAAACATTTCCAGGAAGCATTAAATGTTACTAAATCAAGGTCAACATTATTACAGGCGGCATATTTTGGAGCATATTTTTTAATTGCGCTGCCTGCGGGTTTGTTCATGAATAAGTTTGGGTATAAGAAGGGCATTTTGCTAGGACTTTTATTATATGCCTTTGGTGCTTTTTTATTTTACCCATCAGCACAAATGGCAAGTTTCGACTTTTTTTTTAGTCGCACTTTTTATTTTGGCCTCAGGATTAACATGCCTTGAAACTGCTGCCAATCCATATGTTACCGTTTTAGGAAAACCTGAAACTTCTGAATTCAGATTAAACTTGTCTCAGTGTTTTAATGGTGTAGGATCTTTTATAGGACCAATCATCGCCTCAAAAGTTTTTTTTGGTGAAGCATCAACAAAGGATCCAGGAAATCTTGACTCGGTTAAAATGGTGTATATCATTATTGCCATCGTGGTATTGTTTATCGCATTTCTTTTCTGGAGAACCTATCTGCCTGAAATTAAAGAAAGCGAAATGGTATCAGACAAAGTTCAGGATACTAAACCACTTTTTCAGCACAGTCATTTTGTATACGGCGTTATTGCACAGTTTTTTTATGTTGCTGCCCAGGTAGGAGTAGCCGCATTATTCATCAACTACTGCACCGAAGCAAAAAAAGAAATTGATAATGCGCAAGCAGCAATCCTGTTATCAATAAGTCTCGCGTTGTTTACCGCAGGTCGTTTTGTTGGAACCGCTTTAATGAGAAAAATAGCGCCCAACATTCTGTTAATGATTTTCGCGTTAATAAATATAGTTTTATGCACTGTGGTAGTATGGGGCAGTGATTGGATCTCCGTTTACTCATTAATGGCTGTCTTCTTTTTTGAATCCATTATGTTCCCCACTATTTTTGCGTTGGGCGTTAAAGATCTGGGTCATCATACAAAGCAAGGTTCCTCTTTTCAAATTATGTCTATTGTTGGTGGCGCGCTAATGCCAATAGTAATGGGATTATTGTCGGAGAAGGGAACAGCGCATTCTTATATCGTTCCACTGCTTTGTTTTGTTGTAGTGGCGTGGTATGGTTGGAAGGGGTATAAAATAAAAGCTAAATAAATCTTTCTTATTTAAAAAGCAAGAGGTGAGAAGCTATATGTTCCTCACCTCTTTTTTATGCAGGTATTACACTTTTATTTTGGTTTGTTCCGGTCGTTGTTGCGATCATTATTCCGATCGTTCCTGAAATTTCCGCGGTTGCTGTTATTATTTTGAGAAGGGCCACCGCCACGTTGATTATTTCTTGGTCCCCTATCCCCTTTATCCTGCTGTGGATTGGGAGAACTGTTTCTTTGATCTTTTTGATCTCTTTGTTCTTTTTGATCCCGGTTATCTCTACCCTTGAATTTCTTTT
>JBGALP010000161.1:0-11154 GCA_044223805.1 Agriterribacter sp. | reverse complement strand
ATACCAGCATTGTTTTTTAATTCAGATAACAGCGTAAAACCCGCCACCATAGCTAATGGATTGCCACTCAGGGTGCCCGCCTGGTACACATTTCCTAATGGCGCAATATGCTGCATAATTTCTTTTCTGCCTGCAAAAGCGCCTACCGGCATACCAGCTCCAATAATTTTTCCATAGGTAATGATGTCAGCGTTTATGCTCAGTTTTTCCTGGGCGCCTCCGGGTGCAAGCCTGAATCCCGTCATAACCTCATCAAATATTAACAAAATTTTTTCCCTATCGCAGATCTGTCTTAGTGCTTCAAGATATCCTTTGGCAGGTAAAATACAACCCATATTTCCTGCGACTGGTTCAATTATAATGGCGGCGATTTCACCAGGATGCGCAGCCACTAATTTTTCAACGGCTTCTACATCATTATATGCACACGTAAGTGTATCTGCGGCTACTCCCGGTGTAACACCCGGAACGGTTTGAATATTAAAGGTGGCCACTCCACTTCCCGCTTTCACTAAAAAGCAATCCGCATGCCCATGATAACAACCTTCAAACTTGATAAATTTATTTCTGCCTGTATATCCACGTGCCAGGCGTATAGCGCTCATGCACGCCTCTGTTCCACTATTCACCATCCTGATCATGTCAACATTCGGTACCATTGTTTTTATCAACTCAGCAATTTCAATTTCCAGTTCAGTAGGTGCGCCAAATGAAGTGGATTGGGTTGCCTTGTCTTGTATGGCTTTTACTACCGGCTCGTATGCGTGCCCCAGTATCATTGGTCCCCAGGAGTTGATGAAATCTACATATTCATTTCCATCCGCATCATACAGGTAAGCACCTTTAGCATGGGTAATAAATAAAGGAGTGCCACCAACGCTTTTAAAAGCTCTTACAGGTGAATTAACTCCGCCCGGAATAGATAACTGTGCACGTTCAAATAAAGATTTACTGGACTGATAGTTCATATGAATACGTGAGAGGTGAGAAGATAGACGTGAAATTTTGCAAATTTATTGTTTTTCTAACTCAATCATTTTTGAAAGCATTGCAAAACATTTATTTAGCAAGAGGCTAACATTATCCAGATCCTTAATGTCAAGATAATGCAGATCCACAGCAGTTTCTAAAGCGGCATCAATCTCCACAACTGATCCTCTTGATATCTCATAGTATCTGTTTCTTTCAGCAGACGATTTCCTGGTCGATCCTTCAGCCATATTTAGCTTTACTGATAAAGCAGCTCTGCGTAATTGCTGAACCATATTAAATTTTTCTTCGTTAGGCAAGCGCAAAGAAACTTGATATAACTCTTTTACCAAATTTCTAATGGTCTGGTAAACATCCAGAGATTTGTGTTTTAATTGAATAAACATAGGTGGCGATTATGGATATAAATAATAAGTTAATCAAAGTAAAAGCGGCCCTTGTATTTTTTCTCACGTCTCACGTTTGTCTTCTCACGTTATCAGCTTCGCCGCATCCTTTGCAAAATAAGTCGCTATCAAATCTGCGCCTGCTCTTTTTATGGCTGTAAGGCTCTCCATGATGGCTTTATTTTCATCCAGCCAACCCATTTTTGCGGCTGCCTTAATCATAGCGTATTCACCACTTACATGGTAAGCGCTAACGGGAACGGTTACTGCATTCTTAACCTCACGAATAATGTCAAGATATGCCATGGCAGGTTTTACCATCACTATATCAGCACCCTGTTCAACATCCTGCAATGTTTCGTTTATGGCTTCAAGGCGATTAGCATAGTTCATCTGGTAGGTTTTTTTATCACCAAATCCAGGAGCGCTGTCTAATGCATCTCTGAATGGACCATAAAAGCAAGAAGCATATTTAGCGCTGTACGACATAATGCCAACCTTTGTATAACTGTTTTCTTCCAATGCCTTTCGTATGGCTCCTATACGTCCGTCCATCATATCGCTCGGCGCTACAAAATCCGCACCTGCCGCTGCGTGGCTGATACTCATTTTTACCAGCGCTTCTACCGTTTCATCGTTTACAATCTCACCATCTTTTACAATACCATCATGGCCGTATACAGAATAAGGATCAAGCGCAACATCTGTCATCACTATCATTTCCGGTACAGCATCTTTTATAGCTTTAATGGTGCGCTGCATTAAGCCGTTTTCATTCCATGCCTCCTTGCCTGTGTTGTCTTTTGTTTCGTCCTTCGCTTTTACAAAAAGCAATACGCATTTAATACCCATACTCCATATTTCCTTTACCTGCCTAATGGTTAAATCAAGCGAATAACGGTAATAGCCAGGCATTGAAGGAATTTCATGTTGAATATTTTCTCCTTCGTTTATAAATAAGGGAAGTATAAAATCGTTAGGCGTTAATGTGGTTTCCGCAACTAAACTGCGTATGGAGGCATTGCTACGGAGAATGCGGTTTCGTTTTTGAAGATACATAATGGAAGTGGCTGGTTTGAGCCGCAAAACTACTCCATATTACTTTTAATTCAGTCTATGGTTTATCATCTTATCGTCATATTCCGTGGAGCTTAGCCTAACCAGTTGCGCGGCGTCTGGCAAACTTTCAATAATTTTTCTTCTTCTGATCCGGCATCGGGCTGGTAGTTATAATCAAAGCGAACGGTTGGCGGAAGACTCATTAAGATACTTTCTGTTCTGCCGTTTGTTTTTAAACCGAATATAGTGCCGCGATCGTGAATGAGATTAAACTCCACATATCTTCCTCTTCTTATTTCCTGCCAGTATTTTTGCTTTTCGTTCCATTCAACACCTTTTCTTTTTTCTACTATCGGAATATATGCCTCGATAAAACTATCACCATTTGCACGTTGAAAAGCAAATAACCTGTCTGCATCTTCTTCATTAAGCGGGCGTACATAGTCATAAAAAACACCGCCGATACCTCGCATCTCATTATTCCTGTGCTTATTGGCAAAGTATTCATCACAATGTTTCTTATATAACGGGTACAATTCTTCTCCAAACGGCTGTATAGCTTGTTGCAACGTGCTATGAAAATGTACAGCGTCTTCTTCAAAAAGATAATAAGGCGTAAGGTCGGCACCGCCACCAAACCAACGGTCTAAAATATTATTGTCTTTGTCATACAGTTCAAAATAGCGCCAGTTGGCATGCGTAGTAGGTACAAAAGGGTTTACCGGATGTATAACAAGGCTTAAACCGCATGCAAACCATTTATGGCCATCAATTTTTAACTGAGTGCGCATAGCATCAGTTACATCACCGTATACTACAGAAGTATTTACACCGCCCTTTTCAAACACATTGCCATTAGAAATTACTTTTGTTATACCACCGCCACCGCCGGTACGTTCCCATCTGTCTTCAAAAAATCTGCCTTTGCCATCTGCTTGTTCTAATGCTTCGCAAATGAGATTTTGCAGCTTATGAATATAATTGATCCAGTTGTCTTTAGTTAAAGGCATATCGGCTGTTGCAGCTTGTGAAAAATGGATGCCCGTATTGATAAGTGATTCCATATTTTATTTTTCGCAAAGTTCATCCGGTATCCGCAAAAAAAATATGATATTGATCATCTATCGTTACGTTTTTAGTTATGTTTTTGGGTGCCTGATGTCATATACTTTCTTTCACCGTATCTACAAATGCCCTTGCATGATCAACAGGAACATTTGGCAAAATGCCGTGCCCAAGATTGGCGATATATCTTTTGTTGCCAAAATCATGCAGCATTTGCTTTACTTCTTTTTTTATAACAGGAACAGGTGATAATAGTTTTGCGGGATCAAAATTACCCTGGAGCGTTACATCATTACCTGCAAATTGTCTTGCTGTTGCAGCGTCTATACACCAGTCAATACCAAGCCCGGCTGCGCCTGTGGCTGCCATGGCAGATAACGAATGCCATGCGCCTTTTGCAAAAACAATCACCGGTACTTCATCTTTCAAAGCGGCTACAATCTGTTTTATATAGCGTAAAGAAATGTCTTCAAAATCTTTTGGACCCAACAATCCGCCCCAGCTATCAAAAAGTTGTACCGTATCTGCTCCTGCCTTTACCTGCCCTTTAAGATAGGCAATGGTAGTATCCGTTATCATCTGCAGCAGTTGATGCGCCAGTTCGGGTTGTGTATAACAAAAGGCTTTTGCTTCATCAAATGTTTTACTTCCTTTGCCTTGTACCATGTAACAAAGCAATGTCCACGGCGCGCCTGCAAACCCAATAAGCGGAACCCTGTTGTTGAGTTCTTTTTTTATTAAACTGATAGCATCAAAAACATAGTGCAATGTTTCATTTACATCCGGCACGCGTACACGAAGCAGGTCGTTTGCGGTTTTAATAGGATGTGGCAATACAGGACCTTTACTTTCTATTAATTGTACTTCAAGCCCCATTGCCTGTGGCACTACCAGTATATCAGAAAAAAGAATAGCGGCATCCACGCCAATTATATCCACTGGTTGCAAGGTAATTTCGCAAGCCAGCTCCGGTGTTTGGCATCTTTCAAAAAAACCATACTTTTCGCGTAGTACCATGTATTCTGGTAAATATCTTCCGGCTTGCCGCATCATCCAAACCGGTGGACGTTCTGTTTGTTCTCCTCTTAAAGTGCGTAATAATAAATCGTTGTTCATATTATTTTTGATGTACGTTATCCGTGCAATCTATTTTATTCTTGTTTTCCTGCAGCGCCAAAATGCTCAAGAACCAGGTCTATCATATTGGCTTCTCCCGGCCACTGGCTGGTAATTACCTGGTTGCTGCAATAAGACTCTATAGTAGCAGTAGTTGTTTTGCCAATAGAAAATAATATTGTGCTGATAGGTATGGTATTGGTGGAGAAAAAACTATGAACCGTGCTTGGACTAAAAAAAAGCATTCCGTTATAATACCTGGTAATAGTAACAGGCGTTCCAACGGTTTGATATACCATAAGTTCCTTAACAGCTACTTTGGCTTCCTGCAATGTTTCCGGCAAATCGTTCAACCGTTGTTTACTGCAGAAGAAAACAACCTCTTTTATTTCCTTATGCTGTAAAATTTTTTCTGCCAATCCATGCGCATTTTTTGCTGTTGCTATAATTGACGATTCATTGAAGATATCCAACAAAGCTTCCTTTGTAGCACCTCCTGTGCAAAAAATATTCCATGGTGGTACTATTCCGTTGAACTCGCTTTTTACTACTTCCACTGCATGTATGCTGGTGAAGATGGCAGTAACCGGTTGAACAGATAGTGCATGTATTGTATCCGTTATGTCCGGGGAGATATCCGGTATGTTTCTAATAAAGGCTTCAGCATCTATATTGATATGCTGTAATCCTGCTTTATCAATCAATTCTTTATTAAGCAGCCTGGTAGAGAGGATATTGATATTATTTACCGACATTCCTTATTGATTCTATTATTTCTTTGCCGCCTTGTAATAATATTTCCGTTGCAGCAATTTTTCCGGTGTTTTCACTGGCCGACAGATCCACATATTTTTCTATCTCAGCTTTTTCTTTTCCATCTACTGTTAACATACTCCCCCTGAAATGTAAGCTTTGCTCACGTACTTGTGCAAGCGCGCTTATAGGAGTAGAGCATCCTCCCATCAGGGCTCTCAAAAAGTCCCGCTCAATGCCGGTACATAAGGCAGTATGATAATCGTTAAAAGCGGCACATGTGTTCTTAATTCCTTCATCTTCTTTTCTGCATACCACCACTACAGTGCCTTGTGCCGGAGCAGGCAACATCCAATCCAGGTCAACACTGTTTTTGGGGCGAAGATGAATACGTTCCAATCCTGCTGCCGCAAAGATAGCACCGGTCCAGTTGCTTTCCTGTAGTTTTCTTAACCGGGTATTTACATTGCCGCGCAGGTTATCTATTTGATGATGAGGATATTTATGTAACCACTGAGCCTTACGACGGATACTGCTGGTAGCGATTATGGCAGGTGTCGCATCGCTTAGTACTGCTTTTATGTTTTTATGCTCATCTTTATATACCAGTATATCCAGGTAAGCGTCTCTTTTTAAAACTGCTGCTATTGTAATTCCACTGGCTAATTGTGTGGGTACATCTTTATAAGAATGCACCGCGATATCTATACGCTTTTGAAGTAAGGCTATGTCGAGCGATTTAGTGAAGATGCCTTGTACACCAATTTCGTACAATGGGGTGGAGAGATCAATATCACCTTCACTTTTAATAAGCACCAATTCTGAAGCTGTGCCTTGCTCCTGTAAAAGGGTTTGTACTTTTTTAGCCTGCCACAGGGCTAATTCACTTTCACGGGTTCCGATTTTTACTACTTGGGTCATAGCGTGAATGTACTTAAAGAAGGAAACATGCTGACAAGAAATTTATGTAAATGGGATTGTAACTGTAGAAAGAAATTAAACACGGCTATGAGGAATGGCTGATTTTTAAATACTCGTTCATGGTATTGATATATTGACAGCCCTTTGCAGTGCGGTTACGAAGATCAACTGCCAATGTTTTCACTGCTTTTTGTATTCTTACCTCTTTTCCTTCCTTATCATCTACCAATAAATACGAGTCGTTCTCGCTAAGCTCGTATAGTTTTGATTTTACCTCTCCAAGAAAATGCCTGTGTACAAACACTTTATGCCATTCTATAAACTCACCAATGGTTTCTTCAATAATGGATATTGCTTTTGGCACTTCCGCTCTGCGCTTTGCAAAAGTATCATCCAGTATAGCAGATATTTCATCTACATCCATCAGTGTAATACCGTGTATGTTTTTTATGGAAGGATCAATACTTTTTGGAACAGAAAGATCAAGTAACAGGCGGGGTTTTACATTACTGAAAAATTCAGGGAGAATATTAAACTCGTCTGTAGTGGTACTGGCAATAAGTATATCGCTGTTGTTGCAGGCTTCTGCTAATGATTCATAAGGAATGCACTGCATCCCATATTCAGTAGCAAATGATGCTGCTTTGCTGAATGTGCGGTTGGTAATACTGATTTTAGCGCCGGGAAAATACTCAACAATATTTTTTGCCACATTACAACCAAACTTGCCCGCGCCTACCAACAGAATATTTTTTTGCTGAATCTGCTGTACTTTTTCTTTTATTACCTCAATAGCTGCATAGGCTACAGATACGGTGCCGGTACTCAATAATGTTTCTGATTTTATTTTTTTAGAAGCTTGTAATGCGAAGTTTACTAAGCGATCAAATAAAGACCCCAGCAAATTATTTTCCTTTGCATACTTCGCTGCTTTTTTTAACTGCATTAAAATTTCATAATCACCAATTATCTGCGAATCAAGCCCCGATGCTACTCTGAATAAATGATCAACCGCCTGCATGCCATGGAATATATATCCATGCTGTTTAAATACGGCAGATGAATTGCCTGTGGCTTCACATAAAATATCAACCAGTGTATCTGAATTGCCTATGGCGTACAGTTCGGTTCTGTTGCAAGTAGAAAGAACAATAAGATCATGCAGGTTTTTTGACCTGGCAGATTGTGTTATTACTTCCTGTCTTGTATTACAAACCGCGAAATCACTTCGTGTAGCGGTATCAGCTTTATGATAGTTGATGCCAATAACCACAAAATGGTCGAGACCGCTGCAAATATCGTATGTGGAAGAGTTGAGCATAAGGGAGATGCAAATGTAATGGACAGGCTCCAACCTAGTGTCAATGATTTGTCATAAAATGGTCATCTCTGCATGAATTGCATAAAGTCATATATGAAGTTGACAAAAATCAGGATGGACCATAATAACAATTAACGGCAAATAATTGGAAATGGTTGCGGAAGCAATATTGAATTACTAACGAAGCAATAATTCGCAAGGCTTTAAGCCGGTATGGTTCTTAAAAGCGGTTGAAAAATGCGAAATGGAAGAATAGCCCAGTATAAGCGATACATCTGTAACGCTCAACCCTTTTTCGTATAATAGATATTTGGCATGTTCCATGCGCTGGCTTTGATAAAAATCGAATATAGTAGTGCCAAAAATTTCTTTAAATCCTTTCTTTAAATAACACTCATTAATAGCCACTTTACGACTAAGATCCTTAATGGTAATAGGTTCTCCAATGTGTTGTAGTAATACGTCTCTTGCTTTTAAAATTTTTTCCCTGTCAAGATCGTTTGCAAGGAATTTACAACTAAAAACTTCTTCTTCTTTATCACCTAAAATACATTCCAGGCTATATAACAAAAGCATCTGCGTTTGCGCGTTGATGTAAATGTTTGCAAGGCTTTCAGTATAAGTGTTGTTCAACAGGCTTTCCAGCGCTATGCGTATACGGCTGCATAATGGAAGTGTTTTTGAAAAAGAAGAAGAATGCCTGAATGATAATACCTGGTTGGTAAAATCAGACGCCCGTGGTGCTTTTGCAAACTGCTGCAAATGTTCAGGATAAAAAGTAAAACTGAATACATCTAAAGTGTCTTCCCTGCCGGAACAATTTTTTGATAAGCCTGCCTTGCAATTTTCACATTCATAATTTTTGTTATTGCAATACATGTTGCCCGCAACACAAAACTTTAATTCGAGGTGATTGGCAGTTGCTTCATTTTTTTTGTAATGATAAGAAAGCATGCCCATATCTTCTGCATTAGATTGGGGCATTTTGCGGAAACGTTTTATATTATATTGAACAGAACCCGGCGTTTGACGCTCTTTTTCATGCAATACTGTAAGATCTTCCGTCATCATCGGGCGCTTTTGTGCTATATCCAGTATGTTGAAGGGTTGTTGCATGAGTTGCAAATATACATTCGTTTGGTTTTTTAAAATGCAGGAGAGCGAGTAATGACAAGTTTATGACAAAACGTATCTCTTTATTTATTTTTTAAAACAGATTTTAAGGGTATTTATCAACATTTAAATGAAGTTGGAATTGTGGAAACTACCTTCATAAATAAGGGGTTAAAATCTTGCTTTAAACTTGCCTGCGCACCCTAATTTCAATACCTTTGCCGGAATATTTTTTTGACCAGAAAAGTGACACAGAACGATTAATATGAGTAATGAAACACAGGCATTATCTGACCCCGCTCCAATAACTGCCGGATATGGTGCAGACAGTATTCAGGTTCTTGAAGGCTTGGAAGCAGTGCGTAAAAGACCAGCGATGTATATTGGCGATATCAGTTCTAAAGGATTGCATCACCTCGTATACGAGGTTGTAGATAATTCTATTGACGAAGCGCTTGCCGGCTACTGTAAAAACATTGTGGTAACTATTTACGAAGACAATTCCATAAGCGTTGATGATGACGGGCGCGGTATACCTACCGGTATAATGAGCAAAGAGAAAAAAAGCGCTTTAGAGGTGGTAATGACGGTTTTGCATGCAGGAGGTAAATTTGATAAAAATACTTATAAAGTTTCCGGCGGTTTGCATGGTGTGGGTGTAAGTTGCGTGAATGCGCTGAGTACAGTACTTCATGTAACAGTGAAACGCGAAGGAAAAATATTTGAGCAGGAATATCACACCGGTATACCACAGTACCCCGTACGCGAAATTGGTGAATCTGATAAAACGGGTACTCATACGCATTTTTGGCCCGATGGTTCTATTTTCACAGTTACAACTTACAATAAAGAAATTCTTGAAGGAAGATTAAGAGAACTTTCTTTCCTGAATAAAGGCATCAATATTACGCTTAATGATCTCCGTGAGAAAGATGATGATGGCAATACTTACACTAAAGTTTTTTACAGTGAAGGTGGTATTGTTGAGTTTGTGGAAATGCTTGATAAAAATGGCAACAGGCAACCGCTGTTGCCCAGGCCTATTTATGGTGAAGCGCATGATGCGGTGAGTAATGTAGCAGTAGAAGTAGCCATGCTGTACAATACCAGTTTCCAGGAGCACATATTCAGCTATGTAAATAACATCAATACTATTGAAGGTGGTACACACGTTGCGGGTTTCAGACGCTCTGTTACCAGAGTGTTCAAAGCATATGGTGAAAGAGAGGGGTTGTTTGAAAAGGCGAAAGTAGAGATTGAAGGAGATGATTTCAGAGAAGGCTTGAGTGCGATTGTGTCGGTAAAAGTGCCGGAACCGCAGTTTGAAGGGCAAACCAAAACCAAGCTGGGCAACAACGAAGTGATGGGTGTTGTTGATACTGCATTAAGCAAAGTATTGCAGGAATACCTGGAAGAAAATCCTAAAGAGGCCAAGCAGATCATTTCAAAAGTAATATTAGCGGCACAGGCAAGAGCGGCGGCAAGAAAGGCGCGGGATCTGGTGCAACGTAAAAGTGTTTTAACGGGTGGTGGATTACCCGGTAAACTGGCTGATTGTTCTGACAGGGACCCCAATAAATGCGAGTTGTTTTTAGTTGAGGGTGATTCTGCAGGAGGTACTGCAAAGCAAGGTCGCGACAGAAATTTCCAGGCTATTCTTCCATTGAGAGGTAAAATTCTTAACGTGGAAAAAGCAATGGAACATAAAATTTACGACAACGAGGAAATACGTAATATGTTCACCGCGTTGGGCGTGAAAATAGGTACACCCGATGATCCTAAAGCATTGGATATTACAAAGCTCCGTTATCACAAGTTGATTATTATGACGGATGCCGATGTTGATGGAAGTCATATCGCTACCTTGATTCTTACTTTTATTTTCCGGTACATGAAGGAGTTGGTTGAACAGGGCTATGTATATCTTGCCCAGCCACCATTATACCTGGTTAAAAAAGGCAAAGAATCAGCATATGCATGGAGTGAAGAGCAACGCAAATCATTAGTAGAAAAAATTGGGGCCGGTAAAGAAGACAGTGTGAATGTGCAGCGCTACAAAGGGTTGGGTGAAATGAATGCCGAGCAACTATGGCAAACCACAATGAATGCTGAAACACGTACATTGAAGAGAGTTACGATAGAGAGTGCTGCGGAAGCAGACAGAGTATTCAGCATGCTGATGGGAGATGAAGTAGCGCCAAGAAGAGAATTTATAGAATCCCACGCCAAATATGCTAACCTTGATGTGTAAATAACTTTAGCGCACTATTGCTGAATTTATTATTAACTTAGAATAATGATAACTACGGGTTATCAAAAAAAATAATGTATTACTAATCAATTAAAATATCTATCAGATGTCAGACACAACATTAACAGCATATAACGTAAAGACGAAGGAAAAGAATGTACCAATTCAGGATGCAGTTA
>JBGALP010000160.1:0-11816 GCA_044223805.1 Agriterribacter sp. | reverse complement strand
ATCTATAAAATATACTTCATCATCTTTAACCATTACATTCCTGCTCTGGCAATCGCGATGCATAAAATATTTCGCTTCTTCCTGCATGAGGTAGCTGCTCAAAATTTCAAAATCATTGAGTAGTAAATTCTTATCGTAGGGCAAATCCAGCGCTCTTATAAAATAGTAAAGAAAATATAACAGGTCTGAATAAATAGCCTGTTTATCAAATGAGCGTGTGGCTATACAATTACTGTAATCTAATCCTGTGCCGCCCAGCACCTGCAATTTTGCCAATTGTACAAAGGCCTTTTTGTACAACATTTTTGCCCGGTCTGAGTATCCTTCTTTTTTAATGATATCGAAAAGCGAGATATCGCCAAAATCGGTTTGTATGTATTTTGTTTTAGCCTTATCGGCAAAAAGAATTTCAGGAACAGCCAGTTGTTTCGCCTGAAAATGTTTAGAGAATTCTATAAAGGCATTGTTCTCCTGTATATTATTAGGATTTGATGTAACAATATAAGAACCGTTATTGGTAACTGCTCTGAAGTACTGGCGATTGCTGCCAGCCTGCTTAAGTGTAGTAAGCTCCTTTAATTTCCCTTTGCCCCATTCGTCAAAAAAACCGGTAACCTCACTGATAACATCTGCCATAATACAATTTTAGTGCGTAAAGATAATAATGGGTAACCACATACAACTGGCGGCTACGCTTTGGAACCTGCTATCAACTCCAAAACGCTTGCTTTAGTATTATTCACTTCAGGATTTATCCACTGTATCTTTTCATCTCTGTTAAACCAGGTCAACTGCCGCTTGGCATAATGACGGGTATTTTTCTTTATTTCATCTATAGCCTGCTCCCTTGAAATAATTCCTTCAAAATAATCAAACATTTCTTTGTAGCCTACCGTTTGTAACGCATTAATATTACGGTAAGCCTTAAGTGATCTTGCTTCCGCTTCCAAACCTTCTGCTATCATATCATCAACCCTTTTATTAATATTATTATATAAGTGCTGGCGCGGGAGTGCTGTACCAATCTTGATTATATTAAATGGCCGTTGTTTTTGCGGAGATGAGTGAAGATCTAAAATGGATTTACCGGAAGACAATTTTACTTCAAGCGCCCGCAACATACGCTGCGGATTTTGCATTTCGCCTTTTTCATAAAATACAGCGTCATTTTGTTGCATCATTTTCTGTAACCATACCAGTCCCTTTTCTTTATATTCATTTCTGAGTTTTGTGCGAATTTGTTCATCTATTTCAGGTATATCGTCAACACCTTCACAAAAAGCTTTTATATACAAACCTGTGCCACCAACCAATATAGCAATATCTTTTGTAGTGAAAATGGTTTTAGCTGCGGCTAAAGCATATGATTCATACACACCTGCATTTACCTGCTCGTGAATAGAGTGAGAATTTATAAAATAGTGTGGAATGCGTTCAAGATCGGCTGTAGCCGGTTTGGCAACGCCGATATTTAATTCTTTATAGCATTGCCTTGAATCAGCAGAGATAATAGCAGTGTTAAAATGCTCAGCGAGTTGCAGCGATAAACTTGTTTTTCCCGATGCGGTAGGACCGGCAATAACTATAACGGTTTTTTTAGCCATGCTGAAGATAATAAGGAATTACGGCCATGTGCTACTCCGCTTCCTCGCCAGATTGTTCAGCGCTTTCGTCTTCTGTATCCAGGTCTGCATCATCATCCTTATCACCTTCTTCGCTAAAACCCTCAACGCCCTTGGTGAGATCGTATTTTTCTTCCACATCTACAAAACGATCACCCAGCACACTTTTTGTTCCATACTGACTTGGAGCTATACCCTCGCTTCTTATGAGTGCAGGATAAGTTAATTTTGGATTTTCGTCTTTCGATACGCTGATCAGTTCAATTAAAAAAGTCCAGCCACGGGTAAAGTCGTAAACGTATATGAATTTTTCATTGGGATTCCGTATTTCTGAGCCTATAGTAGTATCTGCCATTATTAATGGCGCTGCTTTATAAGGCTTATCATATTTCTCAATGCTTATTTCTCTTCCACGCAGCCATTTATCATTGCTTCTGTAAAAAGTAGCCTGGTGCTTATTGTCGAACTCAAAACTTTTTAGAATGGTTAAATGGAAATCAAAAAATGACTGGGTATGTTTGGCAGCAATGTCTCTGTATACGCTATCATCCTCTTCAAAATATACCCTGAACTTTAATATGGCCATGTTTTATCTTTTGGTTTTGAAGCTATTAAAAAGTTTTAAAGTTAATATAAATTACTTATCCCGCTATTATTTAACGGGTTCAAGATTAAAAGTCCTGGCTGTTTTGAGCATAAAATCAAACGCCGCATCATAATTATTTTCTATCTCTCCATCCAGTATAGCATCTTTTATGGCATTCTTAATATCACCTACCTGCTTACAGGGGGCTAAGCCAAAAATATCCATAATCATCTCGCCTGTAACAGGTGGCTGCCAGTTGCGTATTTTATCATTTTCCTCTACCTCTTTAAGGCGCTGACGTACCATTTCAAAATTATCGAGGTATCGTTTTACTTTCTGTTTGTTTTTTGAGGTAATATCTGCTTCACAAAGCATCATCAGGTTTTCTATATCTTCTCCCGCATCAAACAACAGGCGCCTTATGGCAGAATCGGTAATGTTTTCTTTGGTAAGACTGATGGGGCGCAGATGCAACTCAACCATTTTTTGAACGAGCCGCATTTTATGATCAAGCGGAAGCCGCATTTTACCGAAGATTTTAGGCACCATGCGGGCGCCTACTACTTCATGTCCATGAAAAGTCCAGCCATGCCCTTCTTCAAATTTTTTGGTTACGGGTTTAGCTATATCATGCAACAATGCAGCCCAGCGCATCCACAAATCATTGGTATGAGTGCAAATATTATCAATCACTTGCAGGGTGTGATAAAAATTATCCTTGTGCCCCATCCCATCTTTATACTCTGCACCGGCAAGGTCAACCATTTGAGGAAAAATAGTATGTAGTAAACCCGCTTTATACAACAAATCCAAACCAATGGAAGGTTTTGGGCTCAACAATATTTTATTTAATTCATCGGTTATTCTTTCCTGTGATATAATCCTAATACGGTCGTTGTTAAATTTAATTCCCTTCCATGTATTATCTTCAATAGTAAACTGCAATTGAGAAGCAAAGCGGATGGCACGCATCATACGCAATGGATCATCGCTAAAGGTTTGATTAGGATCAAGTGGTGTTTTAAGCACTTTATTGGCAATGTCATTTATACCGCCAAAGGGATCAAGCAAAGCCCCATAATCTTTTTCATTCAGGCTGATGGCGAGCGCATTAATAGTAAAGTCGCGCCGCTCCTGGTCTTCCTGTAAGGTACCTGGCTGCACTTCCGGGTTACGGGAATGGTACCTGTAGCTTTCTTTTCGGGCGCCTACAAATTCAATATCCACATCATCAATTCTTATGTGCGCAGTACCATAGTTTTGAAAAAAAGAAACCTTTGGCAAGGGCTGGAATTGTTTGGCTACTTTATGTGCAAGGTCTATACCGCTGCCTACACATACAATATCAGCATCTTTGGTTTTTCTGCCTATAATCTTATCTCTCACAAAACCGCCAATAATGTAACAATCTACCCCTAGCTCTCCTGCTGCATGAGCTATCTTCTTAAAAATAAATCTTTCCTTTTCTGTGCAATCAATAAACATATCGGCGCAAAAATAAGAAAGGTCTGATGTAAAACTATTTTGCCAGTAAGCCAGGGTTGAGTTTATAAAACAATGCATTTTATGGGTTGTTTGCCATGCGTTGCTGATTTACCCCTCCAACACAGGTTTAAGCAGTTTACAAACTAATAACTTTACGGTATGTTTTAAAATTGCTACCTTAAACATATTATTCAATTTAAAAACAGCATACCATGTTAGAAAAAGAGACACCAGGAACTGACCAGCCTAAAGACTGGAAAGATTCATTGACCGACAAAGCCGCTGACTTAAAAAATAAGGCGGAACAAACCTGGGATAAAGTAGAAGACCAGGCAGAAAAAGTTTGGGATAAGGTTGAAGACAAGGCGGAAGACGTATGGGAAGATGCAAAACTAAAAGCAGGCGAATGGAAAGACGTGGCAGAAGATAAAATAGACGACTTGAAAGAAGGCGCTAAAAAATTCTGGAATAAACTTACAGATACGTTTGACGATACGGAAGAAAAGAAAGAAGGAAATGTTTAGTATAAAAGAATAACATTACCCTGCCAATCCATGATTATGGATAGTTATAAATTAAGCATCAGTGTGCAAACACCGGTGCTTAATTTTTTTTTGGTTTAATATACTTCTCTCCGGAAAGAATAATTTTTGTAGCGTTCACCAGTTCGGTAGGGGCAGAATCTTTATTAAGATAACCAGAAGCGCCTGCAGCCAGTACATTACCAGCATATTGATCTTCAGGGTAAATACTTAAAAGAAGAACAGGCACCGTGGGTATGCGCTCTTTAATAATGTATAAGGCTTCCAGCCCGCCAACGCCGGGCATAGAAATGTCTGAAATGATAATATCCCAATGCCCGATAAAAGCTTTTTTCAACAAACTATCTGTATCCTCTGCCTCTTCTATGTGCAATTCGGAAAATTCATCAAAAAGAATTTGTTTAAGTCCTTTACGTATAAACTCGTGATCATCCGCTATTAAAATCCTCAGCATTTTGTTTAGTGGGTTGTTTTTGCCAAGGAACTAAATTAGACAACTATCCATAGTTGCATTGTAGTGTGGAAACTTTAAAATGTGTAGACCATATACTACAAATATGTGAGATTATTAATTCTATATAAGATTATTATTCAGAGCATAACGCGTAAGATCAGCATTAGATTTAAGCGTCATTTTTTCGAGTATACGTGCCCGGTATGTACTAACAGTGGTTACACTTAACGAGAGTTGATCTGCTATATCAGAAACTGCTTTACCGGCAGCCAAAAGCTTAAACACATCAAATTCCCTGTCGGACAATTTTTCGTGTGGAGACTGTTTGTCATCACTTTCAAATGCCTGGGCTAACTTTTCGGCTACACTGGGCGTTATAAATTTTTTGCCTAACAAAACTGTTCTGATGGCTTTGATAATATCCTCGTGAATATTATCTTTTCCCAGGTACCCTGAAGCGCCGGCTTTTAAAACGCGCAGTGCATACTGGTCTTCCGCATGCATGCTCATAATTAAAACGGGCAATGAGGGATAGGCTTGCTTTATCTGCCGGAGTGCATCTAATCCACTTCTTCCCGGCATACTTAAATCACACAAAATAATATCCCAATCTTCCTCTGTAATTTTCGACATCAGACTCTCGGAGTCACCAACTCCTGCTATATTAGCAGAGGGGAACTCATCTTTAATTAGCTGTGTTAGCCCCTTTCTTACAATGGCATGATCGTCAGCGATAAGGATCCTTATCATATCTTTAACCGGTTTTCTTTTTTAAAATCATCAAGTCCTTTTTCAACGGAATTGAAACCATTATCCTGGTACCCTTACCAGGACGACTGTTAATTATATATTCACCCCCCAGCGTGAGGCTTCTTTCCTTCATACCTAAAATACCTAATGTTTGCTTTTGCCTTACTTCCGGATCAAACCCCTTTCCATCATCAGTAATGTGCATCATAATCATCATTTCTTCTACTGCCAAATGCACGTCTATCCCACTGGCATCAGCATGCCTGGCTACATTAGTAAGCGACTCCTGAAAAATCCTGTACAAACCAATTTTTATTTCCGGCGACAGGTTAAACAGCTCCTGCGGGAGGTCAAGATTAATCTTGATGCCTGTTTTAGCTTCAAACTGTTTTGCATGCCACTCTATAGCTGCTGTTAATCCCAAATCGTCGAGAGAAGTAGGCCGCAACTCCGCGCAGATTCTCCTCACTGTCCTCATTGTACCATCAATGGTTTCCAGCAATGCCTGCAATTTTGTTTCAAATTTTGTCTCAGTCTCATCCAGTTTACGTATCATCCATGCTACTTCCATCTTAAGTACGGTTAACTGCTGTCCCAGTTCATCATGAATTTCTCGCGATACATTTTTCCTTTCCTCTTCTCTTATTTCCTGCAGGTGCCCGGTAAGCATTCTTATCTGTTCGATATACTGCTTTAATTTATTGTCCGCTTCAATTTTGGAAGTAACGTCATATGCAAGCACCAGCTTCATCTTTCGTCCGTCTAACACCATACCATACACTGAAACCTCTGTATATAAGATTGCTTTATCTTCCCGCACATGCCGCCAAACACCCGCGTTACGATAACCCGGCGTTTGATCTTTCATATAAGCTATAAAACTTTCGCTACTATCATCTTCGGGTGTAAGGTCTTTAATGTTCATCATAAGAAAATTACCCTTTGAATATCCATACTGCTGCACCGCTGCTTCGTTTACATCTGTAATATTCAAGTCAGATAATCCCATCATAATCATAGGTAATGGATTGCTTTCAAATAAAAGCTTGTATTTTTTTTCAGAGGCAACCAACCTTTCCACTACATGTCGCACCTCTGCTCCACGATCTTCTACCTGCTTACCCAGCGCTGCATTGAACTTTTTTAACTGCTCTTCCAATTGTTTGCGGGAAGTGATATCCCTGGCAATGGAAACCGTACCCGTCATTTGGCCGCTTTGCTTACGGATCATTGAGGCAGTAAGCAAAACGGTAATGGATTGTTTATCTTTTTTTTCAAAACTAACCTCACCTACCCACGATCCGGTTTTCAGGAACTTTTTAGCTACCAATGTCCTTGGTTCATCTTTGTAAACAGGGTTCATCATCTGCGCTATCGTCTTACCAATCATTTCCTTTTCAGTCCATCCAAATATTTCCTGCGCCTTTTTATTCCAGCTTACAATAACAAGATTCTTGTCTGTAGAAACCACCGCATCCTGGATGCTATCCATAAGCGATGTGTTATACTGCATTATCCTGTACGTTTCCTTATCTGCTATTACCTCAACACGCAGCTTTTGCACCAGTATCATCATCAGAATTACCAGCAGGGTAAATGCGATATACAGCACCATTCTTAAATTAGAAATAGCATTTGTATTATCGCTTTTCCGTTCCTTCAATAAAAACTGCTCTGTACTTTCTATGTTTTCGATTATCGTTTTTGTTGAATCGGTAACATTTTTAATCATATCTGTTGCAAGCAATGCAATAGCTACATCTCTACCATTATTATTTTTTAAAGCCACAACACTGTCAGATAGTTGTGTTCTCCTGGCAATATAACGGTAAAGGGTATCCAGCTTTTTTTGCTGGATGGTATTATCTGAGGTAAGCCGCTTAAGCTTCTTGTATTCTTCTTGTACGGATGCTTTGCTTTTTTGTAAAGAGCTGAGGTATTCTTCATCGCCGGTAAAAACAAACTCCCGTGCAATAGTTTCGTTTTCGGTTACCGCCGCAAGCAATTTTTCTGAATGATAAAGTACATTCTGGGTGTGAGACAACTCAAAACAGTATCGTTGACTTTTGAGACTGGTTAACAGAAATATATATAAAGCTACAACAGCAGTAATTGCGGTAAAGTGATGATAAACAATATTTTCCCGGTTGACAGCTTCGGCCTATAATGAAAAAATAACTTATATACGTTCTTTATCACTCGCAATCAACACGTCAATAGTGTATATCTAAAAATGATTATTTAAAATTAACAAAAAATTACTGTCAATCTTATAATTGCTGCTACTATTATGCTAATCGCTTTATTTATAACTAGCGGATAAGTATAAACATTTATTCAGCTTTTGTTTTTAGAATACTTTAAGAAATGTGAGCGATCCGTTAATACTGGTATTACGTAATTAAACCAAGGAATTATACTAAAATATACACACCGAAAAATTAGCACAAGAAATGAGTCAAATCAATTTTATTTTACTGCCAATAGTTACCTGCATGGTGGCAATGTTTGGCTGTTCAAAAGATCCGCTAAAAAATTTATCGAACGATGATAGCCGTATTTACATTACCAATTTTGATACTACGGCTTCAAAAATTTCAGGACTTACAGTATTTCAGATTCAGCGGTAATAGGTAATGGACAATTAGAGAAAAGAACCGCTACGGCAACCGATTCGGCTATAATAAGCGCGGTAAAACAAAACATGCAACAAAGAGGCTATCAGCTTGTAGCTAAGGATAATAATCCAGACCTGGGCGTGAGTGTTAACAGGATAATCAGCACACAAACGGGGTTATTGAGTTATCCATCTTATTGGGGTTACTACAATAGCTATTGGGATCCTTACTATTGGGGATACGGCGGTTATGATTATTATTTCCCGTACGCTTCTTATGCCATTTATGAAATACGCGAAGGCGCTCTTTCTATTGACATTGTTGATCTTAAAGATGCCGGTACAAGCAAAAAAATTACCGGAATATGGAATGGACTGGTAAGAGGTGAATCTGTTTTTACAGTTGCTAATGCTGCTTCAAACGTTAAAACACTGTTTGATCAATCACCTTACTTAAGTTCTATTGATTAAAACGCAAAAGCATTACAATGAAACCTTATAAAATATTTTTTATAATAGTGGGTATTTTTATCACATCCGCCACATTTGCACAGCAAGGCAGGATGACCCTGAATCTTAATTATTCCGTTAATATGCCAACCGGAACGTTTAAGTCAGACCTTGTTAATAACACCTCGTTCAGAGGTTGGAATGCCAGCCTTATGTACGGAATAAGTAATCGTTTTTCGGTTGGCTTACAATCAGGATTTAACGATTATAGTCAAAAATTTCCACGCCAGGTTTATAATACAAAGGATGGAGCCATTTCTGCAGTAATAACAAATTCTATACAAACCATCTCATTGCAGGCAAAATTGAGATACAATCTATCCTTAGGATTTGTACAGCCTTATATTGGCACAGGCGTTGGAGGTAACCTGGTTACATTCAATCAATATCTTGGCGAATTTTCAACCGCTAAAAGCGGGTTTTATTTCGCAGCATCTCCTGAAGCCGGCATAACTGTTCCTTTTGGAAGAAATGCAGGCGCCGGATTTACGCTTGGAGCTAACTATAATTATATGCCTTTTAATTATGGAGATATTAAAAACCTGAATAATTGGGGTGTTTTTGCAGGAATAAAATTTCCCCTTAAATAAATATAACCGGCGATTGACAGTAAATGCCCATCAGTTGCCATCTATTATAAATACATTTGGAATGTGCGTAAGCGTCCCCCAGGTTAGTGCCGGGGGGATTTTTTAATTCAATTGCGGATCAGTCGGAAAATTTTTCATCATCACGTATTCTGATCCCAGTAACTTCAAAGCGTCTTTCCAAACATCCTCAACTCTTTTGTGAAACACAAGCTGTTTTACCGCTTTCGCTGTCATCCAGCTCTTACCCTTCATTTCATCAATCAATTGCTGATAATCCCAGCCTGAATACCCAATATAAAAACGGATACAATCTTCATCCAGTTCACCTTTAAGCAACAGATCTTTCATCATTTCAAAATCGCCACCCCAATAAATGCCTTCACCTATTTCATGACTTCCGGGCAATTTTTCGGGGCAGGTATGCAAAAAATGCAGTGTATCTTCCTGCACTGGACCACCTGAAAAAACAGGTATCTTCATTCCCTCCAGCTCGGGTATCAATTCGTCAAGTGTATACTTAAAATGCTTATTCAATACAAAACCAAAGCTACCCTCTTGCTGGTGATCACATAACAAAATTACCGTGCGCATAAAATTGGGATCCTTTAAAAAAGGTTCCGCAATTAATAATATTCCCGGCGAGAGCTCAACCATATGTTCTAAGTTAATATAGAATTTATTTTCTGGCAATAATATTAATGAATTTTGTATAATTGTTGTTACCAAAACCTCATCCTCCTGTAAGAACTGTGTAAAACTTAGTTAAATACCCCCTTTGCGCATGAACCGCAAAAAATATGAAAGTAATTTTACAGCCCGATGAAGAAAATCTACATTCTGATTATTATTCTTATTACACTCTCTCTTTTCGGCATTATCGTAACCCAGATAATAGCCATTAAGAATGAAAGTATTTTAAAAAACGAACAGCTTGAGCAAAAAATACTGCGTGCATTAGATGAAGTAGGAAAAGAAGTTGCCGAGCAAAAAGGTAAATTGCCTACACTCGGATTTTCAAAACTATCGCCCGAATGGCCTTCAGATAAATTTTTACTACTGGAACGTCCCGCAACTGTGGCGCAACGTTATACGCCTAACCAGATATACGAAAAGCTAAAAGCGTCTTTCAGCAAAAACGGGTTACACAAAACCAAGTTTGAATTCGCTGTGCTGAACACCAACAGTATTTCCAACAACTATGAAATGCAAACCGTGAATTTCAACAAGCTGCTTGCCGATACTTCTCAAAACAGAGCTTTTGTATTCCCACTATCGGCACCTACAGGCAGTATAGCAGAAGGGTTAGTTGCTGACGAAGAATTATGGGTAATTGTTCCGAACCTCGAAAATTTTTTATGGCGTTCTATGGGCTGGACAATTGGTGGATCAATATTGTTCACCCTTATTATATGCACGGCATTTTTTATTACAGTACGTACCATGCTCAGGCAAAAAAAATTAAGCGAGATCAAAAGCGATTTCATTAATAATATGACGCACGAATTCAAAACTCCTTTGGCTACTATATCATTAGCTGTTGACGCTTTGAAAAATGAAAAAGTATTTTCCAGTAAAGAAAAAATGGACTACTTCAGTAATATTATTAAGGATGAGAACAAGCGCATGAACAAACAGGTGGAAACCATTTTGCAGGCAGCGCTTTTAGATAAACAGGATGTGCAACTGAATATAAAGCCACTGCATGTGCATGATACTATTCAGAATATGATGGATAATTTCAGGCTGCAGTTAGAAGACAGACAGGGCAGGGCGGAGCTCAGGTTAAATGCCACTTACGACAAAATAGAAGCGGATGAAGTACATTTTACCAACCTGCTGAGCAACCTCATTGACAACGCCATAAAATACTCAAAGGACACAGGTTTACACATTGTTATTTCTACCCAAAACTCCGGCAGCTATATCCGCATAAAAATTGAAGACAATGGTATTGGGATGAACAAGGAAACTGTGAACCGCATTTTTGAAAAATTTTACAGGGCACATACAGGCAACATTCATAATGTAAAAGGTTTTGGATTGGGATTGAGCTATGTAAAGTCAATGGTAGATGCGCATAACGGAAAAATAAAAGTTGAAAGTGCCGTTGACCGGGGCTCTGTGTTTACACTTGATTTTCCCCTGCTCAAATAAATTAATTACACCACACAGGAGCAATAGATTTATAGAAAAACATAGGTATAAAATCTTCTTAGACCCTTTATCATAAACCTCAAACCTTTTACCTTCTTCACACAAACAACAAACATCCATCTCCATAACTCAAAAACCTGAAATCATTATCAAGCGCGTAGTTGTATACTGTTCGCCAATCATCTCCTATTAAAGAAGCAACCAATAAAAGTAATGTAGATTGAGGCTGATGAAAATTAGTAATCAATCCAGAAATTACCTTAGGTTTATAACCTGGCGCCATTAATATCTGCGTTTGTGTAATGAGCCGTTGCATTGCGTTGTTGTCCATCCATTGCAACAAGGTTTCCAATGCATCTTTTACCGGTATTGGGTATTTCATCCACTCATCATACACCTCCCACTGCGTGATGGTAATATCATTTGCGGTCAAGCCTGGATGCAGCTTAACCTTTACACCCATCCAGTATACACTTTCTACAGTACGCATTGCCGTTGTACCTACA
>JBGALP010000159.1:0-11263 GCA_044223805.1 Agriterribacter sp. | reverse complement strand
CGTATCCTGGATGGGTGGAGAAGGTTTTTGTAATCACGGATATTCTTCGTTATGCTGAAGGGAAAGAAGAACCGGGTTATCGCCCAGACTATTCCCTTCAAGCTATATGGTCAACACTTAAAGGTGAATGGTGGTTCGATATATCCAGCGTAAACGAACAATATATGCTTACAAAAAAGGAGGTGCCACTTTCTTCACGTCATAAGTTTGATTTTATTGATAGCGTTTATATCGAAAAAAGTGATGCTGCAGGCAGTCGTAAATTAAAGTGGGAACTGAAGGATAACATCATTACGATACACGACGCCAAAATAGAAAAATTCCGTATCACTTATATTTCGCCTGATCTTCAACTGTATCTCACACCTATAAATAATTAGCGTATTTAGTTCGCCAATGCTTATCATTTACCCAACTTCCCATAGCTTTGGTAATCTTTTAGTTTACTTTTTATATGATATTTGTTACGGGTGGCACTGGTTTATTGGGCAGTTATCTTCTACGCGACCTGGTTGCCCGTGGAAAAAAAGTAAGCGCACTATATCGCAGTACTATTCCTTCTGACGATTATGCAAAATCCGTTGAATGGATACAAGGCGATATTCTGGATACGGTTTTGCTGGAAGAAGCTATGCAAAATGTTGAACAGGTATATCATTGTGCTGCTATCGTTTCTTTTAATCCCGCAAAAAAATACGACCTGCTAAAAATAAATGCCCAAGGCACGGCCAATGTAGTGAACGCGGCTATTAAAACGGGCATCAAAAAATTGGTGCACGTAGGGTCTGTTTCGGCATTGGGCAGAAGCAAATACTTTGCAGAGCTGGAAGTATGGCGTGGCGTTAGTGAAGGGTTGAATGCAGTCATTATTAATCCTTCTACCATTCTTGGTGTGGGTAATTGGAATGATGGATCGGCTGCGCTGTTCAAAAAAGCATGGGAAGAATTTGCATGGTATACCGATGGTAGCGCCGGCTTTGTAGACGCCGCAGATGTGGCAAGTATCATGATACAAATAATGGAAAGCGATATAACAGATGAAAAGTTTATTGTAAGTGCAGAGAGTATTCCCTTTAAGACCGTGTTTACTAAAATGGCATATGCTTTTGGTAAAAAGCCACCGTATAAAAAAGCAAAGGCTGGGATGATACAATTATTGTGTTTATTTGAAAAGTGGAGATGCCTTCTCACAAAGCAGGAACCATTAATTACAAAAGCTACGGCTATTGCTGCTCAACGACAAACATTGTACGACAATTCAAAATTATTGGCTGCCCTTCCTGGATTTCAGTACAAGCCAATACAGCAAACCATTGATGAGTATTGTATTGAATACAAAAACAGGCAATAAGTACAACTCGTTAAATGTTATTATACAGTGCAAAGTGGCAAGGCATTTGACTTGTGATAACACATAAAAAATTATTGGTCAACAGTTCTTCTCATTTAAATAATACTTCATGCAGAAACTATTGAAATTATTGCCGGTATTGTTGTTACCTGTTTTTTTGTTTGCGCAAGGCAGCTTCAGGGTACGCGGTAAAGTTATAGACGCTTCTACTAAACAACCGCTGCAAGGCGCTTCTGTATTCTGCCAGAATACCACTATAGGTACGGTAACCAACGAAAACGGCGAATTTCATCTTACCCTTAATAATGGTGGTTATGAGTTGGCAGTGTCGTTCAGCGGGTTGGAAACACAGTCTATCCGTATCAACAATACTATGCCTGATGTGGCTGATCTTACGGTTGAATTAAAGCCAAAAGAAAAAAATTTAGAAGAAATAGCCATTGTAGCTACCAATGAAGTAAAGAATGGTTGGGAAAAATATGGCAAATTTCTTACGGATAATTTTATTGGGAATACTGTAAACGGGCAGGAATGTACTATTGAAAATCCGCAGGCGCTTCATTTCTTTTTCAGCAAAAAAAGAAACAGGTTGAAGATAACCGCAGATACTATTATTACTATTCAAAATAAATCACTCGGGTATACTATTAAATACGAACTCGATTCTTTTGTGCATGAATATAATGGCAGCAAAACCATTTATACCGGCTTTCCATTTTATGAGCAAATGCAGGGTACTGATGAAGAAATGGCAACATGGAAAAAAGCCAGGAAAACAGCATACGAAGGATCAGTATTGGAATTTATGAGATCATACCGTGACAGCAGTTTAAAAAAAGCTGGATATAAAATTGAACTGATTGATGACAAATCAGACAGAACCACACCGATATTAAATCCATATGACACGGCTTACTATGATATTGTTGAATACAATAAAGCAGGATTGTTTTTCCCGGGCAAACTCCGTGTTGTATATATGAATGAAAAACCGGATCCAGCATATCTTTTAGCCAATAAACTTCCTGCAAATACACCTCTGCAGATTTCTATTCTTGATTTGGCTGACGGTATTGTTGTTGAAGAGAATGGTTATTACTATGACCAGAAAGATGTGTTGACGCTTGGATATTGGGGTTGGGAAAAAATGGGTGCTTTTCTGCCTTATGATTACTTTCCTGATCCGCAATAGTACCCTGAAGGTTAGGACTGAATTTTAAAGTCGCCGATTTTTAATACGGCACTGCAGGTTTGGTATTCCATTTCATCATTACTGCAGATGATCACCAACCTTTGGTTACCATATTCCTGTAGCAATTGCTGATATAAAGCAATGCCTTCCGCATCAAGATTGGTTGTTGGTTCGTCCAATAACAGAATAGGAGTATCGGAAAAGAAAGATTGCGCCAGCTTTACCCGCTGTTTCATACCACTGCTGAAATACCTGATTTGTTTATGCGTAGCATTTTCTAACCCCGTTACTCCAATCATCTTTTCAATACCTGCACTACTGATAAACGGTTTGAACTGTTGATGGAAAAGCAAAAATTCCTGCAGTGTCATTTCTTCAATCAGCTCAAGATAAGGAGCGGCAATGCTTATATGCCTGTAAACATCATCTTTTATATCATTGCTGTTTGCTGACAGGTGATAGCTGATAGCTCCTTCGCTTGCCGATATAGCGCCTGCAATAACCTGTAATAATGTTGATTTGCCTGAACCATTGGCGCCTGTAATGGCATAATGTGTGCCCGAAGTAAACTGGTAATTGAGATGGCGGAATATCCATTCCCTGTTGAACCGCTTGCCGGTATTATTCAACGATATCGTCATCCACGCTGTTTTTAGTGTAGCGTTTAATGATGCCTCTGCCACTCTCACGAATAAAGGTTACAATTTCATCCCGTTCGTCTGTAGCCGGAAATTCTTCTTCCAGTATTTCCACAGCCTGTGATGTGTTCAATCCTTTATTGTAAATGGTTCTATAAATGTCGAGTATATGATTAATCTTATCTACTGTAAATCCTCTTCTTTTTAAACCAATAGAATTTACACCTGCGTAACTCAATGGTTGACGAGCCGCTTTAATATAAGGCGGAACATCTTTACCCACTAATGAGCCTCCACCTATATAGGCGTGTGCACCAATTTTTACAAACTGGTGAACAGCACACATACCACCCAGTATAGCCCAATCGCCCATCATAACATGCCCAGCCATTTGAGTATTATTGGTAATAATACAGTTGTTACCAATAACACAGTCGTGCGCAATATGGCTGTATGCCTGCAGCAGGCAATTGCTGCCCACTGATGTTTTACCACGTTCATTTGTTCCACGGTTTACGGTAACAAACTCACGAATGGTAGTATTGTCGCCAATTTCTACCAGGGAGTCTTCGCCTCCAAACTTAAGGTCCTGTGGTATAGCTGAAATTACTGCTCCCGGAAAAATGCGGCAGTTTCTTCCTATACGGGCACCTTCCATTATGGTTACATTACTGCCTATCCATGTGCCTTCACCCACTTCAACATTATGATGAATTACGGTAAATGGATCAACCTTTACATTGGTAGCCAACTTGGCGTTGGGATGAATATACGTGTGTGGATGAATCATTGAGGTTGTTTTCTGAACTGCCTTCACTACCGGTCATCATGATATGTACAAAAAATGTCAGGTATTTTCTGGCGACAGCAAAAGTAAGGAAAAGATAATACTACGCGCTTATCGTTTAACCAATTGTGCCATTAACGTTGCTTCTGTTGCTATTTTATTGCCTACATACACCGTTCCGCGCATTTCACACATTCCCCTGCGTATAGGTGCCATCAATTCCATTTTCAAAATCATGGTGTCTCCCGGCACTACTTTTTGCCTGAACCGGGCATCATCCATCTTTACAAAATAGGTATCATAATCTCCCGGTGGTAAAGAATTAATAGCCAATATACCACCTGTTTGCGCTAATGCTTCCATCTGTAATACTGCTGGCATAATAGGGTTGCCGGGAAAATGGCCTACAAAGAAGGGCTCATTAAAAGTAACGTTCTTAATGCCTACTATGCGGGTGTCTGTAAGTTCAATTATTTTATCAACCAGCAAAAAAGGATAACGATGGGGTAAAGTCTTTTCAATTTGCTGTGTAGTATATACTGGAACCTGGTTGGGATCGTACACAGGCACATCAAGCATTTGTTTGTTCTTCTTGATATGCTGCTTTATCTTTTTTGCAAAATTTACGTTGGAAGAATGTCCTGGTCTGTTTGCTATTATATGTGCTTTAACAGGCGTACCTATCAAAGCCAAATCACCAATAATATCTAACAATTTATGCCGGGCCGGCTCATTAGGGAACCTCAGTTCCAGATTGTTGAGATAACCACCACTTTTCACTTCCATTTTATTTCTGCCAAAAGCTTTTGCCAGGCGCTCCATTTCGGCGTCGGTTACTGGTTTGTCAACTATTACAATGGCATTGTTGATATCACCGCCCTTTACCAGGTTATTGTCCAGCAACATTTCCAGCTCATGTAAAAAGCAAAAAGTACGGCAGGGTGCAATCTCTTCTTTAAACTCGGACATTTGCTTGAGTCCTGCGTGCTGCGTTCCTAAAACGGGGCTATTAAAATCAATAAGCGTGGTGATTTTATATTCTATCGCAGGCATGGCTACCATATCCACCCGCTTTTCTTCATCATAATAACTAATGTTGGTATCAAGCGTATACCACAGTTTGGCTGCCTCCTGCTCCTGTATACCGGCTTCTTCAATAATTTCAACAAAAGGAGCAGAACTTCCGTCTATAATAGGTATTTCCGGACCATTAATCTCAACAAGGCAATTGTCTACCCCGGTTCCTACCAATGCAGCCAGTATGTGTTCAACTGTGCTTACTTTGGCGCCCTTGTCTTCAAGTGTTGTACCGCGTGAAGTATCGGTTACCAGGTCGCAATCAGCCTTGATTATAGGCTGACCTGGAAGATCAATACGCTGAAACTGTATACCAAACCCTGCATTGGCAGGCTTTAGTTCCATATCTACCTTAATGCCTGTATGCAACCCCGTACCGGAAATAGCAATTGCCGATTTAATAGTATGCTGTTTGTCGGGGTTAAACGTTGCGTCCATAATCCACTTTTGTTGAGGCGCAAAGATAAGGAATAACGGGTGTGGTAGGCTTTTTATACCATCCAGTTATAAGTATAAGTTGCTGATTGCCTCAAGCCGGAGGGTTTCGTATCTCCCACACGTGCGGAACCACTGCTTTTTGCTTTGAGGAGCTATAGAGCAAAGCTTACGCAAAAAGCGGCTTATACTGATACTGGTGTGATTGGAATGTACACTACGCAAAGTCGCCGGGAGGCGACAATAAAGTCATGCGAGGCGTGGACGCCCCGCATAGCAGTCTATACCTTCTCGGCCAATAATTGCTTAACCAATGATTCCAGCTCCTGGATTCTTTTTTCAAAATCAGGTAGTTTTCTGGCTATTGCCTGGCTGCGCAAAGTGCTGGTATAATCGTGCGCAGGGGAGCCGGTTACTGCTGCTTTGGGTTGTTTAATAGATTTACTTACGCCGCTTTGCGCATTTATTTTGGCACCATCTGCAATGAATATATGACCAACTATTCCCGCCTGCCCACCAATCATTACATTGCTGCCAATTTTAGTGCTGCCACTTACGCCGGCTTGCGCGGCTATCACCGTATTACTTCCTACTTCCACATTATGAGCCACCTGAATAAGGTTATCGAGCTTAGCACCGGAGCGGATGATAGTGGAACCGATAGTAGCCCTGTCAATAGTGGCATTGGCTCCTATCTCTACATTGTCTTCAATTTCTACATTTCCTATCTGGGGCACTTTTTTAAAGCTGCCATCTTCCTGCGGAGCAAAACCAAAACCATCTCCACCAATAACGGTTCCTGCATGAATAATTACTTTTTTACCAACCCTGCATTGATGGTATATACTTACGGAAGGGTGAATAACACTATCATCACCGATAGTTACATTATTTCCTATAAATGCATTAGGATAAATTTTAGCGCCATTGCCAATTTTAGCGTTTTCACCTATATAAGCAAAGGCACCTACGTAAACATTTTCTCCTAACGTAGCCGTAGCAGCAATATAAGATGGCTGCTGAATGCCCGTTAGCTGCTGCGATACCATTTCCTGGTATTTGGAAAGTAATGATGCAAAGGCTGAGTAAGCATCCGGTACCCGCAACAGAGTGCCTTTTACTTTTCCTTTTAATTCCAACGATTCGTTTATTATTATTACAGAAGCGCCTGTTGTGTAGAGGTATTCTTCATATTTAGGATTTGCTAAAAAGGCCAATTGACCTTCCTGCGCCTCTTCTATCTTGCTAAAGGAACCAACACTGGCTTCCTGGTTGCCTTCAATTTTCGCATTGATCAGCATAGCAATCTGGGCGGCTGTGAACATCATAAAAGAATTATTTGAAGTAACAAATGTAAAATTTTTTTACAGGGCTCGAAAGGTTATGTTGGATCAGGGCATTGTCAACCGCTGATATATCTTTAACCGTTCCATTCTTAAAAAGAATGTTGATCTTTTCATTGTACGGATTATACGTTCTGTTTTCGGCTACACCTGTAAAAGCCAGATAAGACGCGTCTTCGTCATTCAATTGCAATGTTTCCATCACATTATTTCTTGCAGCAATCAATGCTTCTTCGGGGATTGGTTCACTCTGTATTCTTACCTTAAGTAACCTGCGATTCATTACCCCATTGCATAAAACAGACAACACTTTATCCGGATGATGGCACCAGCTTTTTATAGCGGCTACTATATCCGTATCGTCTGAACTGCAAAAGGCTTCCAGGTTTTTGGTGATGTCGCTATTATTACGGTTCAATAAAAAATCCTTCAGCACACTTTCAGCAAGTACGTTTTCATTTTCTAAACCTAATGCTCTGGCGCGTTCCAGAATTTTTATCAAAATCATCTCTGCCCCCAAAACTGTTTTGTGCAGGTATACCTGCCAGTACATCAACCTGCGGGCTACCAAAAATTTTTCAATGGAATAAATGGCTTTTTCTTCTACTACCAGTTCCCCATTATACACTGTAAGCATTTTTATAATTCTGTCGTACCCTATCACCCCCTCGCTTACACCGGTAAAAAAGCTATCTCTTGTAAGATAATCCATACGGTCAACATCTAACTGACCGCTTACCAGTTGATGCAAAAATTTTTTTGGATGCGCGTTTGTAAAAATGTCTATAGCTGTTTCAAGCTGACCCAAAAATTGATCATTTAGTTGCTTCATCAACAAAAGAGAAATCTCTTCGTGATGCACATCCTGCATAAGCACGCTTTCCAGTGCGTGTGAAAAAGGACCATGTCCAATATCATGAAGCAATATGGCAATCTGCGCGCCTGTTTCTTCCTGCTCAGTTATTTCTATGCCTTTGTTTTTCAATTCTCCCAAAGCGCTGCACATCAGGTGGTAAGCTCCCAGTGAATGATGTAGCCTCGTATGAACCGCTCCTGGATAAACCAGGTGGGCCAAAGCCATTTGTTTTATGCGACGTAACCGTTGATACCAGGGATGCGAAATGATTTCAAATATTAATGGACTATTGATGGCAATAAAACCATATACAGGATCATTAATAATCTTTCTGAACCGCATGCATGAAATTGTTAAAAAAATAAACGAACCGTGGCAAAGGTAAAAAGCGGAGAATGAATAACTACATTTGATACGATAAACAAAAAATAAAAATTCATGGCGTTGGCAAAAATACTTTGGGTTGATGATGAAATGGAGAGTCTGCAATCACAAAAGTTGTTTCTTGAAAATAAAGGATACGAAGTACAAACGTTGACCAATGGCTATGATGCGCTTGATTATGTAAAAGACAATATAGTTGATGTAGTGTTGCTTGATGAATCTATGCCGGGCATTACAGGGCTTGAAACATTGGCAAAAATTAAGGCGATCAACCAACAGCTGCCTGTAGTGCTCATTACAAAAAATGAAACCGAAAACCTGATGGATGATGCCATCGGATCACAAATAAGTGATTATCTTATTAAGCCGGTTAACCCCAACCAGGTTTTATTAAGTCTCAAAAAAATTATAGATAACAGGCGATTAGTAGCTGAGAAAACCACCAGTGCTTACCAGCAGGAGTTCCGCAATTTGTTTATGGAGTTGAACAGCAATCCCAACTATAATGAGTGGATGGAGTTGTATAAAAAATTAGTGTATTGGGAACTGGAAATGGAGAAAAGCGATAGTCCCGAAATGCGGGAAGTTTTTCAAACTCAGAAAAATGAAGCCAACACAGAGTTCTTTAAATTCATCAGTAAAAATTATGCCTCGTGGGTAAATCCCAAAAGCACGGATGCACCTATTATGAGTCATACTTTATTCCGCTATAAAATATTGCCTCATGTAGAAAAAGGCAAACCCTTATTTGTAGCGTTAATAGACAACCTGCGCTACGATCAGTGGAAAAGTATCCAGCCGGCATTCGCTGAAAATTTTCGCATACAGGAAGAGGAAACTTTTTATTCTATTTTACCTACTGCTACGCAATATAGCCGCAATGCTTTTTTTGCTGGTATGATGCCTATTGACATTGAGAAGCATTTTTCTGCGCAATGGAAAAATGATGATGAAGAAGGTGGTAAGAATCTGTACGAGGAAGAATTTTTAAGAATGCAGTTAAAGCGCTTGCACAAGGGCGAACTTAAGTTTTCGTATACCAAGGTTACCAATCACCAGGACGGGCAGAAAATGGTAGATAACATTCACAACATGTTGCAAAACGATATCAACATTATCGTGTACAACTTTGTAGACATGCTTAGCCATGCCCGCACAGAAATGGAAGTGTTAAAGGAGCTGGCAAGCGATGAAGCAAGCTACAGAAGCATTACCAATAGTTGGTTTGAGCATTCCCCTTTAAACCAGGCTTTGAAAAAAATTTCGGAGAAACCTCTCACACTCATAGTAGCTACCGACCACGGCAGCGTAAGAGTAAAAACACCTTGTAAAGTAATAGGCGATAAACAAACTACCGCAAACCTCAGGTATAAACATGGTCGTAATCTTAACTACGAACCCAAAGAGGTACTGGCTTTCCGTGATCCAAAGGAAGCAGGCTTACCCGTTCCTACAGTTAATTCATCTTTTATTTTTGCCAGAGAGGATGGTTATTTATGCTATCCCAATAATTACAGCTATTACGCCAATTACTACAGAAATACCTTTCAGCATGGCGGCATAAGCCTTGAAGAAATGATTATTCCGGTAGTGCGGATGACGAATAAGTAACATTTGATAGTAAGTGTGCGTTTAACTGGTGGCGAACATTTTTTATCTTTACGCTTATTTATATAAAGTGCAAAATGGATTGTAATTAGTATTGCCCTGATATGATTACAACTAAACAAATAAAGTTTTACCTGACCCCAATATTTCTCACTATACTGTGCGGGCTTTTTATTTTCCAGGGCAAGGCACAAAATTTTGATACGCTATATGTACATTTCGAATTCAATAAATCTTTTTTAGCTCCCAAAGCCAAAGTTTCTATAGATAGTCTTTTTACCAAAGTAATGCAATTGGGCTATCTCAAAAACATCGCAGTTACCGGTCATTGCGATAGTATTGGCAATGATGAATACAACGATAGTCTTTCTATTGCAAGAGTTGCAGCTATTAAGGAATATATGTTTGAAAAAGGAGCTACCGAAAAATTATTTACTGAACAACGGGGGTTTGGCAAAAGAAAACCCATTATTGAAAATAGTACTGATCAAAACAGGTTACTGAACCGGAGAGCGGAAATAATCATAAAAAGCGTTCTTAAGCCTGGAGTAGCTGCCAGCCAGCCACCACCGCCAAAACCAACAGCACCTCCGGTTGCAAAAACCAATCCGCCAAAACCACCACCACCACCAAAGCAGTTCGCTACTATATATGATTTTGTAAAAGATACGGAAACCAAAACCGGGGATAGCCTGGTATTGAAAAATCTCAATTTTATAGGTGGTCGCCATTATCCTATACAATCTTCATTTGCAACTTTGGAGGAATTGTTACAGGTAATGCGTGACATTCCCAGTCTGAACATAGAAATACAGGGGCATATCTGTTGTGAAGTAAATGGAGGAGATGGAGTAGATACCGATACCGGTACAAGAGACCTTTCTATTCAACGCGCAAAGTTTGTATATGATTATTTAAAAGGTAATGGCATTGGACCCGACAGAATGTTGTATACTGGTTTTGGTTCAAGCAGAAAACTATTTGTGCAGGAACTTAACGAAGCACAGCAACTCGCCAACCGGCGCGTAGAAATCAAAATCATCAGGAAGTAAAGTTATTAACACCACAAATTTTTTTCAACTATCCACACCTGTGGAAAAGTAGAAATAGTAAGCTGCATGTATCCTGTAACTTTGTATCTGAATCATTTTCAATGAAGTTTAATCAATCTACTTTAAATAAAATTGAAGCAATAGCGGAAGAGGCAGGATACACTGTTCGTTATGAAAGGGGCACTTTTCAAAGTGGATATTGCATTCTGCAACAGAGAAGGGTGGTTGTATTGAATAAATTCCTCATGCTGGAAGGCCGCATCAATACCCTGGTTGACCTGATGCCGCAATTAGATATCGTTATTGATTCCCTCACACACGACTCTCAAAAGTTGTATGAAGAAATTATGGGAAAAGCCATCCCTGAATAATCGCAATCAGTCATTGCTTTAAATGTAATGTAAAACGGGTTTGCCTGTTATTGATTTTCATTTAGCTTTGAGGCGTGAGTTATCCTGATATTAAAGTTACATTTCTTGGAACCGGTACCAGCAGCGGTGTACCCATGATCGGCTGCAGTTGCCCGGTTTGTACTTCTAC
>JBGALP010000158.1:0-13225 GCA_044223805.1 Agriterribacter sp. | reverse complement strand
CTGAACGTTTTTATGCTCAGCCAAAAACTGTTTAATGCCTTCAATTTCCTCTTTTCTTACAACTGCAGGCTTACCTAACCAATGAACAAAATTCACAATACCCGGGATATTTTTGATATAGCTATGTTCTTCAGGAGTGGTACGAACAAAAACATAAGATAAAAACAATGGTTCAAAAACAATTTTTCTTCTGTCGTGCCATTGTTTCTGCACTTTGTTGAGGGGACAATATTGTTCAATCCCTTTCTTTGAAAGGGTTTCCGCCACTTTTTTTTCCCATCGCGGCCTGGTATAAATAACATACCAAAATTTGTTTGAGTCGTTGTTCATTAGCTGTCCAGATTTACATGTTATTCAATTTGTTTCCCATCAGGCAAAGCTTCGCTTTTCCCAATACCATCAGCTTTTTTTGCTGATAGTTTTTCATTGGACTGGGTTCATACTTTTGTGATGAAATCCGGTTAAGGATCTCATCACACTGCTAAACAAGAATGTCTGGCAGAATCGTAATAACAGTTATCTTAACTTTTTGTGATTAGAAAATCACCGGTTTTTTCAGATAATGAATTAAGTTGTTTTTGTTTTTTTTCTTTTGGGCTTTTTTGCTTCTGCATCTTCAGTATACCCATAGCCATAACCATACCCATATCCATAATTTCCATATCCCCTGTTTTTAACACCATTGAATATGATTGCCATATTCTTCAGTTCCCGTATCTTATTTTGATCGTCTAGTTTTTGCAGGTATAATCTTGGTGTATACCCATGCCTTATAACAAAAAGTGTGGCGTCGCACATAGGGGAAATGATAAAAGCATCAGTTACTGGATTAATGGGTGCTGTATCAACAATAATATAATCAAAGTGCAACTCTAGGTAAGCAAGCAATTCCTGCATACGCCCATTAAGGATAAGTTCTGACGGGTTTGGCGGAACCGGACCAGAAGGAATAATAAAAAGATTAGCGGTTTCGGTACTCTTAATAATCTCTTCTGCTTCCATATCTCCAATAAAATAGTTGGATATACCTTTGCCGCGGGAAACGTTAAAAGCATCACTCAGTTTGGGTTTACGAAGGTCAAGTTCAATAACCACAACCTTTTTACCTATTAAAGCAAGGCTCACTCCAAGGTTGGCGGAAATAAAACTTTTACCTTCTCCTGAAACGGAAGACGTGATCATTATTTTTCTTTTCCTGGAATTTATTCCAAGATACCCTAAAGAGGTTCTTAACTGACGGAATTGCTCTGCAATAAAACTTCTCTTCCCTTCTGCAATTACCAAGGCTTTTTCTGATTGATCGTACGAAACTTCTCCTAAAATAGGAACTTTCGTAAGTTTCTCTATTTCTGAACGGAACATTACATTTCTGTTCAGCATTTCCCTGATTTCAACAAAGCCGATACCGAGCACCAATGCGATGGCCAATGATAACCCGAAAATCATCATTTTCTTAGGACTTACAGGGCTGCTGCCGGTTTCAGCTACATCAATAATACGACTGTCTGCTACAGTTGAAAAATAAGATAAAGCGGTTTCCTCTCTCTTCTGTAACAAAAATGTATATATACTATTTTTTACAGATTGCTGCCTGCTTATGCTTATCAGTTCTTTCTCTTTACTTGGCAAGCCCTGTAGTATAGAAGAAAAACGCTCGCTGGTATTATTAATATCCCTTAACCCTGCTTCAGTACTCTTTATTTGGTTGTGAACGCTTTCCAATACTCTTGGTCTTATATCCGCTATCTGATTTGTAATAGACACGAGTAATGGGTTTCCTGAAGCTGTATTACTTTTCATTTTTTCATACTGCGATTCAAGTCCATATAACTGTTCTATCAGCCCCGAAAGAACAGGATCCATTAACCCAAGTGTTGATGGAACTATAGCTCCTTTTTTCTCCTTATTCAAAACATATTTTTCCACCTCCTTTAACACGGCAAGCTGCATATTTAGCTCACTAACTTTTTGATCATTTAACCCTACGGTTGTAAGAAATTGTTTACCCTGCTCACTGATATCAACAATGCGGTTTTTGGTTTTAAACTTTTCAAGATTACTTTCAACAGAATCCAATTCATTTTCAACATACTTTAATCTTTCTTTCACAAAACTCAGCGTATTAGAAGCCAAAAGATTTTTATCGTTTACAGCCGCTCTGTTATAAGATCCAATAATTTCATTAAGTACATCTTCAGCACGTTTGGGAACGTCATCTCTATATTTAAGATTAATAACGGTTGATTGTTTACTGCTTGCCGACACCTGGAGTCTTCCCAATAATTGGGAGGTAGCATCTCTAATTCCTATTAATGAAAAGTGAAAGGGCTTTTTAAGCTCTCCATTTGCAAATGTTGGATTCGGCAAAAAACGGATTGTTCCATAAGGCTTTACAATCCATTCCCCTAAGTCATAAGCTTGCTTATCGAGTGTTACTTTACGTGTGTTAACATCGTATTTGAAAGCGACATCACTTATCTGTTTTACAGAGTCAGGATCTTTTGCTTCTAATTTAACAGGAGCAATAGCATATCCTGAAACATCTCTGATCCGTCCTTCCTGTATTATTGGTGCATAAAGACCCAGATTTTTTACTACTTCCTTTGATTGATCTTGAACGAATCACTTCAATTTCATTCTCCACAATTTTTTTAGAGCCAAAAAGATTTAATGACTCCATAATATTTGAATCGTCTAATCCCTTTTTCTGATCCTTAATTAAAAGACTCGCGCTTGATTCAAATATGGGAGTGGCATATTTAAGATATATCCATGAAGCCCCAAAACCCAATGCAATCAAAATAGCAAACAACGGCCACCAGGGCAGGTATTTACTTAAAATATCCTGAAGAATATTTTCTTCTTTCCCTCCGTATAAATCTTGATTTACTTCAACCTGTTGCTGCATAATTAGGTTACTTTACTTATTATTTTAAAATCAAACCAATAATAACCGCCAACACAGACGCCCCGCTTAATATAATAGGGAGTAATTAGGTTGACCGTTCTGCACTGGCTAGTTTAGCTGCGTTTGCTTCTACATATACTATATCATTTGACTTCAAATAATAATATTGCGACGTTAAAAGATCTTTTGAGTTCAAAATTAATACGTCCTTATATTTTCATCCCGTTTTCTTCACGTATTAAAAGAATGTTGTCTCTTTTTGCAAAAACTGTTAAATCACCATTCCTAAAGCCTCCAGTAACGACATTTTTTCACTTAAATTGCTGCTTCAGCATCCTGTACCCATTTACCCATTGATGTAACCCTGAATGATAATTCGTGATATCATCTACAGTAGGATCTAATTGTAATTTTTATCAACCATGTTTTTACAAGGCTTTTACTCTGCTTTTGGGGCTCCTGCCACTTTAATTTTCCGTTCCAATTATCAACTGATAGCTCTTCAGGTTTTGGTTTTTCCAGGTAACCGCTGGTTGATGATCCAAGTGTTTCCGCTGCCCCCCCTCCGACTGAGTTAACATAGTATTCTGGCATTGAATATTGTACGAAATTTCAGGTTTGACTATTTTATTGATTATTGTCAATAATAACGTCTTGACAAATCACGGGTTCCGGAATCCCACTACAAGGCGGTTTGATGGGTAGTATCGTTAACCTAAAAACAAGTCGCCTTTAGTGGCACACGATATAGCTATGAAGACTTGCAATATCAAAATCAGCAGTTTACGCATAATCAGTCTAATTTTTTAAATTTCTTCTAAAATCTACTGATTTAAAATTGAGCCATACGATCTTAATCGCATAATTACCTACCTCTTCAATTGTTGTCAACACGACTATTGGAAATGGTAACTATGATGATACAACGTAAAGCCCGTAAATTATTAATATTATTTATTGGACTAAGCCTGGCAAGAAATACTGGAATAACTACGGATTTTTAATAGGAATAATTTGAAATTTAAACCTTATCCTCGGGTAGTTGGAGTAACGAAGATATATAAATTAACAGGAAATAGTGAAATTTTCTAAGAAATTTTAGCATACATTAAAAAATATTCAATATCAAGGCGGGAGGTATTGCAAAAAATGTTAATCAGGTTCTTATTCAATCACTTATGGAAGTTTATACAAGTTCCATATCATAACGCTCAACTGCTTCAATTCCTGGCAATTTTTTTAGTTTGATTACCAGGTCGTCCAACTCCTCTTTATCATGTACAAATAGTCTTACATTCCCTTCAAAAAGACCCTCTTTTGCTTCTACAGTAAGTGCGGCGATATTGATTTTCATTTCGCCTGAAATGAGGTTGGTTATTTTATGAATTACGCCTACATCATCCAATCCAAATATCTTGAGGCCGGTGAGGAAGGAAATTTCTTTATTTTTTGCCCATTTGGTTTTAACTACCCGATGCCCGAAATTAGACATTAACCTTGCCGCATTAGGGCAATTGGTACGGTGAATAATAAGGCCCTTGCCGGTGCTCACAAACCCAAACACATCATCACCAGGAATGGGTTTGCAGCAATTAGCAAGAGTATACACAATCCTGTCGCTGCTTTCACCAAAAATAATAAGTTCATTATCTTTTTTCTGCCCATGTTTTATGTGATCCTGTTCGGGTTGTTTTAACTCCGGCTCAGGCTTTGTTAGCTTAGGTATTATCAGCTTATCGCCTGCTACCTGAAATTCGTCCTTTAATTCTTTAAGGTCAATATTTTTTACCGCAATCTGGTAATACAAATCTAGTGGTGAAGCTTGCTTATAAAAAGTCATCACCTCTTCAATATTAGCCTGGCTAAAAGAAACGCCCATGCCTTCCAGCTTTCTTTGCATAAAGTATTTCCCTTCATCGCCAATTTTGCGTTTTTCCTCTTTTAATGCGTCTTTTATTTTCGCCTTTGCCTTAGTAGTAACTACAAAATTCAGCCAGTCTTCATTTGGTTTTTGCTTGCTGCTGGTTATAATTTCTATCTGATCTCCGCTGCGTAGTTTGTGGCTTATTGGCACCAGCTTGTGGTTTACTTTAGCGCCTATACATTTTGACCCTACCGCACTATGTACAGAAAACGCGAAATCCAGCGCTACTGCCCCTATCGGTAACATTTTTACATCGCCTTTAGGTGTGTATACATAAATTTCTTCTGCAAGAAAAGAGGTTTTAAAATCCTGCAAAAAATCTATGGAATTCACATCTTGCGACAACGCTTCGCGTATTTGCGTAAACCATTTGTCAAACCTGCTCTCATCAGCAGCTCCTTCTTTATATTTCCAATGCGCGGCTAGTCCTTTTTCCGCAATTTCATTCATTCTTTTTGTTCTTATCTGCACTTCTACCCATTTACCCATAGAGCCCATCACCGTTGTATGCAAAGCTTCGTATCCATTCGATTTTGGATTACTCAACCAGTCACGCAATCTTTCAGGCGATGGGATATACATATCCGTTATCATCGAATACGCTTTCCAGCAATCTTCTTTTTCTTTTTCGGGAGGTGATTCAAGAATTACGCGGATAGCAAACAGGTCGTACACTTCTTCAAAAGCAACGCCTTTCTTTTTCATTTTATTCCAAATGGAATGAATAGATTTCGGCCTGCCGAAAACTTCCACTTTTAAGCCTGCTTTTTCAAGCCCCTCTTTAATGGGTTTTATAAATTCATTAATGTACCTGGTACGTTCCCTGCGTGTTTCAGCCAATTTCCTGGCTATATCTCTATAAATATCCGGTTCCAAGTACTTCATTGCCAAGTCTTCCATCTCCGTCTTGATAGTATACAAACCCATCCGGTGGGCAAGAGGTGCGTATACATATACCGTTTCGCTGGATATTTTTAATTGCTTTTCACGCTTCATACTGTCAAGCGTGCGCATATTGTGCAGCCTGTCTGCCAGCTTTATAAGAATAACCCTTGGATCATCAGTAAGGGTTAAGAGTATTTTTTTAAAATTTTCTGCTTGTTGGGTGGTATTGGTATCTACCACGTTGGCAATTTTAGTTAGTCCATCAATAATTCGGGCTATTTCGGCTCCAAAAGCCCTTTCCAGATCCTCCAGTGTAAGATCTGTATCCTCCACAGTATCATGCAATAGAGCACAAATAGTGGAGCGAACTCCAAGCCCGATTTCTTCTACACATATGCGGGCAACCGCAATAGGGTGTAAAATATAAGGTTCACCGCTTTTTCTACGCATGGTTTTATGCGCATCAGCGGCCATTTCAAAAGCAAGCCTCAATAATTCTCTATCTCCCTGCTTCAATTTAGGCTTCAGGCATCTTAGCAAAGCCCTGTACTGCCGAACAATTTCCTTTTTTTCCTCTTCCTCACTCAGGTTATATTTCGACATTTTAACTTCTGCATCCATATAAGTTCAAATTTGCGGTAAATCTATTACCTTTTGCTCTCCTCTAGGCAAAACGCAGCGGATGTTTGTATAAGTTGTCTGAAGTGTTAAGGTATGGGCGGGACAGAATGGGGACGCCCAGACCCGAAAGGGATCTGGAAGCCGCGAGGTGCTGCGGTCTGAGTCCTCCACCTGGCATGGCAAATTCCCAACTAACAAACCCATCTATATAATAACCGGTATGAAAAGCCCATCCTATCTACCCTAACTTCATATTTTATAGCAAATATATGGTAAACAGTTACCAGAGAAAACATTGGTTTGTTGAACGATAAAATTATCAACCGTAAGTAGTATGATTATTTACCCCACTTTGCGCGTTAAAGCAATATGCAAAATTCACAATTATTCCAGGGTTTCGTAAAGGAATGGTACCTGCAGGCGTAATAAAAAAATGCATGACCTGCAGTATACAGAAGAAGTTTTAAAAAGTATTGAAAAAGGTTTGCTGAATTATCTTGACCAGGAAAAGTTAGACATTTTTGCCCAGCCACTTCCCGCGGCTGATAATGATGCCCGCAACCTGGATATGAATAATCCATCTGAATATTCTTTCAAATTTGAGGTTGGACTGAAACCTAGTTTCGAATTGGCTGACCTGAATAAAACTTCGCCTGTACGATATGCTATTGAGGTAGATGATAAGATGATTGATGAAGAAGTTGACCGTTTAAGAATCAGGCTCGGCAAAATGACTGAACCTGAAACCATTGCCACAGATGAAGATGTATTGAATGTTAAGTTTGAAGAAAGTGATGCAGATGGCAATGTAATTGAAAATGGCATCAGCAAAGACAATTCTTTATTGCTTAAATATTTTTCTCCCTCTTTTAAGTCAGGATTGATTGGCAAAAAGAAGGATGACACATTTGTATTGCAACTTAAATCAGCTTTTGACGACAAGGAAAGAGAATGGCTTATTGGTGACCTGGGATTGGATAAAGACAATACAGAAGCGTTAGATAAATATTTTAAGGTTACTATTACTAAAATAGGGCTAGTAGAAAAACGTGAGTTGAATGAAGAATTTTTTAAAGAAGCTTTCCCTAATAGAGAAGACATCTCTACCGAAGAGGCTGTACGCAACGAAATAAAATCGCAAATAGCTCAAGCCTGGCAGAACCAGACCCGCAATTATCTTCATCATCAACTTTACCATTCTTTGCTTGATAATACCAACGTAGAATTTCCTGAAGGATTTTTGAAGAAATGGATGGAAAACGGTGGCGAGCAGGCAAAAACCCCAGAACAGGTTGAAGAAGAGTTTCCAATTTTTAAGAACCAATTAAAGTGGACGCTTATCTCTGACAAAATTGTAAAAGATAATGCCATAGAAGTAAGCCCTGAAGAAATACGCGACCATATTGCGCAGGAAGTAATGAGTTATTTTGGCGCATCTGGTATGCAGGGCGATATGTCGTGGTTAGGTACTTATGTTGACAGACTTACTCAGGATAAACAGCAGGTAGAAAATACTTACAGAAAAATCATTTCTCAAAAGGTTTTTGAAAAGGTAGAAAGCCAGATCACGCCGCAGGAGCAACCGATTTCTGCTGAAGCATTTCAGAAATTGCAGCAGGAACACGAACATCACCATCATAGTTAATTGATGTAAGATAAAAATAGCTATAAACGAAATCCGGACTAAACGCCGGATTTTTTGTGCAAATAGGTTATAGATAATTCATTAGCAGCATGGCATTTTGTCGTTTTTTTTCTCTTGCATGATATTTGGGTTTAGAAATGCCATAAATTGCCCAATCTTAAAAAGAAATCATAATACCATGAATATCGGAAAAGAATTTGAACAATATGCCATCAAGCATAAAGGCATATCAAGCAACACACTTGATAGTTACCATAAATACAACGTTACTAATCTTACCCCTAACATTATAGAAGAACGCCCCATGAACATTGCGGTGATGGATGTATACAGCCGCTTAATGATGGACCGCATTATTTTTCTTGGCTATCCTATATCTGAAGAAGTAGGCAATATCGTTACCGCACAATTACTCTTTTTAGAAAGCACTGACCGTACAAGAGATATACAGATGTATATAAACAGTCCCGGTGGTTCGGTATATGCAGGTATGGGCGTGTATGACACCATGCAATATATTAACCCAGATATTGCCACTATATGTACAGGTATGGCGGCAAGTATGGGTGCAGTTTTGATGTGCGCAGGTGCAAAAGGAAAACGTACTGCGCTTAAGCATTCCCGTATTATGATGCATCAGCCAAGTGCAGGTGCCGGTGGACAAGCCAGCGATGTATTGATTACCGTAAACGAAGTAAAGAAACTTAAAAAAGAATTATACGAAGTAGTTTCTTATCACAGTGGTCAAGACGTGGATAAAATAGCGAAAGATTTTGACCGTGATTTCTGGATGACCGCTCCGGAAGCCAAGGACTATGGACTGGTTGATGAAGTATTGCTTATCAATCCTAAAAAACAAAAAGACAAATAATTACTTCGGTTAATCAAAAAAAAAGAAAATTATATGTACATAAATAGCAAACGCAACTCCTTTATTTCCGATGACGAAGAAAACCCGGAAACCCCAGAAATTCCTTCAATGGAAAAGATGATGAGTGGCTGGCAGTTTGACAAGAAATTCATAGAACAGCGCAAGATTTTTTTGTGGGGGGGAGTAGATGACAAAAGTGCGAAAGACATAACAAGCAGACTCTTATACCTTGACGCCATTGACTCAGGAAAAGAAATTACATTTTACATTAATAGCCCCGGTGGTATAGTTACAAGCGGTATGGTAGTGTACGACACTATGCAAATGATAAAATCTCCGGTAGCTACAGTATGTATGGGTATGGCCGCCTCAATGGGCTCTATACTACTAAGTGGTGGTAAAAAAGGGAAGAGATATATATTTCCACATGGCGAAGTAATGATTCACCAGCCAAGTGGTGGCGGGCAGGGTACATCTGCAGATTTGGAAATAATGGCAGAGCAAATATCACGCGTTAAACATATAAGCGCTAAAATTCTTGCTGACAACTGTGGACAGCCTTTAGAAAAGGTGCTGGCGGATTTTGACAGAGATCACTGGATGGATGCGAAAGAATCAGTGGCTTACGGTATTGTAGATAAGGTGATCGAAAAATTATAACAATTATTAAATTAAGGCTTTTTAAAAGGGCCGCTTGCCTTCAAGCGGCTTTTTTATGCAGCGAATTTGACATATGTCTTGTTATTAAACTGGATTTTTACAAAAAAGTTTCGGATTTTTGCATTCCATCCCTCTAAGAAACGCCACTATTCCGTATCCTATCGAACCAGATTATTCATTGCATCTTAATCTTATTATATAATGGCTAAGTCAATTTTACATTGTTCTTTTTGCGGAAGAAGCCGGGATGAAGTTAAAATACTTATTGCGGGTCAGGAAGGGCATATATGCGAAAACTGTGTAGATCATGCGCGGGATATTATTGAACAGGAACTTGTTTTAAAACATGAATCATCACATCCACAATTTAAACTCACGGTTAAGAAACCAACTGAGATAAAAAAATTCATGGATGATTACGTAATAGGACAGGATGAAGCGAAAAAAGTATTAGCGGTTGCGGTATATAATCATTACAAACGCCTTCAGTATAAATCCGGCGATAATGAAGTAGAAATTGATAAGAGCAATATTGTAATGGTAGGTGAAACAGGTACTGGTAAAACACTTCTTGCCAAAACCATTGCACGTATGCTTAATGTGCCTTTTGCTATTGTAGATGCAACAGTGTTTACTGAATCAGGTTATGTGGGTGAAGATGTGGAAAGTATTCTCACCCGTTTATTACAGGTTTGTAATTACGATGTGGCTGCGGCAGAAAAAGGCATTGTATATATTGATGAGATAGATAAAAGTGCCCGCAAAGGAGATAATCCATCTATTACACGCGATGTAAGTGGCGAAGGCGTACAGCAAGGGCTATTGAAATTACTGGAAGGTACTGAAGTACTGGTTCCTCCTCAAGGCGGAAGAAAACATCCTGAACAAAAACTGGTAAAAGTAAATACACAAAATATTCTATTCATTTGCGGTGGCGCTTTTGATGGTATTGATAAAGTAATTGCGCGCAGAGTAAATACCAATGCAATAGGTTTCAACGTAAATAAAGATCAGCAGGAATTGATGAAGAAAAACCTGCTGCAATATATCAATCCCCAGGATTTGAAATCATTCGGATTGATTCCTGAATTACTCGGTCGTTTACCTGTTGTTACGTATCTCAATCCATTAGATGCCGAAACATTGAGATCTATTCTTACAGAGCCTAAAAACGCATTGCTTAAACAATATACCCGCCTGTTTGAAATGGAAGGTATAAAGTTAAAGGTAGATGAAGCTGTATTGGACTTCCTGGTTACCAAGGCGCTTGAATACAAATTAGGTGCAAGGGGATTGCGTAGTATTTGTGAAAATATTCTTACTGATGCTATGTTTGAAATGCCTACCGCAGGAACAAAAGAGTTTCACTTAACACTCGATTATGCGCAGCATAAATTCAGCAACAGCAAGATGAGTTTATTGAAAGTAGCATAGTTCATAGCAGTTCTGGAGGTGCCGCACCATTATGGTTTTTCCAACAAAAGGTATAGTACTTCGTACGGTAGCATATGGCGAAACATCTGTTATTGCCTCCTTATATACAGAAACATTCGGGCTGCAATCGTATTTGGTAAACGGTATAAGAACAAATAAAAAAACGGCTATCAAAGGCGCTTTGTTCCAGCCGGGAGCTATACTTGATTTAGAAGTATATCATAACGAACTCAAAAACCTACAGCGTATAAAAGAAGCCAGGTGGCATTACCTTTACCAGGAAGTTTTCTTTGTTGTAAACAAAAATGCCGTAGCTATATTTATGACGGAACTACTGCAAAAAGTAATCCGTCAACCTGAAAATAATCAAGACCTTTATAATTTCATTGAAGATGCCTATATAGAATTAGACAAGGCCGATGCTAAGGTCACTTTAAATTATCCTGTATTTTTCGCCCTTCACCTTACCTTATTCTTCGGCTCCCGCATACAGGACGATTATTCCGATCAAAAAAATATACTTGATTTAAAGGAAGGCTCCTTTATAGCCGGGCTTCCCATGCATCCATTTTATATAGATGGCGAATGCAGCATGGCGGTATCTAACCTGCTCAAAGTAATGCAACCCCACGAGCTACGGGAAATCAGCCTCAATAATTCTATCCGGCGCAAAGTAATGGAAGCTATGATGCAGTTTTATGGGCTGCATATACAGGATTTTGGCACTATGAAGTCACTATCAGTATTGCAGGAAGTTTTGTCATAATATGCCGACATTTCATTATTTTTGGATTCAATTGTCCTGAAAGGGATTCTAATATATATCGTTACAGTTTTAGTGAAGAGTGTATTTGTGTATTGAAAAGCAGTTATTCTATTTCAATATAATTATTCTGGTTTCGGCGGCTTATATTTTAAGGTAACCCGCTCTATAGATATCACGTCTCGGTGCTGCATTGCATCGGATTTTCTTCACAGGATAATAGTGCCTGAATAATACTGTAACGCATATTCCCTTTCCGGCTGTATTTTTTAACTATTTAATTGTATGCCCACATATGAGTTGTACAAGCTGCGGTACTAATACCGGCGGTAAACCTAATGGTTGCAAAAGCAATGGAGGATGTAGCACAGGAGGATGTAACCGGATGAATGTTCACGATTGGCTAACCAATTTACCTATTTCCGATGCAGATAGCATGTGCAGGATTGTTGAAGTTTCCTTTAATAATGGAAGCCGGAAAGAGTTTTACCGCAACAGCACCGTACATCTGTTTGAGAAAGGTGACATGATATCTGTGGAAGGAGTTAGTGGATTTGACACCGGCGAGGTTAGTCTTACAGGCGAGCTGGTTCGGTTGCAACTCAAGAAAAAAGGAGTGGAAGAAAATAATCCCGATATCAAGAAGATTTTAAGAAGAGCCGGTGATAGAGACCTGGAAATGTTGAAACAAAACAAAGCCCGGGAACCGCAAGCTTTAATGAGAGCGAGATCTATCGCAAGACAATTAAAATTAGAAATGAAGTTATGTGAGGTAGAGTTTCAGGCCGATGGCAGGAAAGCTACCTTTTTTTATACGGCAGACGGTCGCGTAGATTTCAGAGAATTGATTAAAGCCTATGCATCTGAATTTAAGGTGAAGGTGGAAATGAAACAGATTGGTGCCAGGCAGGAAGCTGCTAAAGTTGGCGGCATAGGTAGCTGCGGCAGAGAATTGTGCTGCAGTAGTTGGCTCACCAGTTTTAAGAGTGTTACCACTATTGCTGCCCGTTATCAAAATCTAAGTATCAATCAAACCAAATTAAGCGGGCAATGCGGACGTTTAAAATGCTGTTTAAATTACGAGTTGGATACTTATCTTGATGCATTGCAGGGATTTCCCGAAAACGCTGATATGCTTGAAACAGCCAGGGGAAATGCCCTTCTTATAAAAAAAGATATTTTCCGTAACCTGATGTGGTATACTTTACCTGAAAGCAACAAGCAGTATCCGCTTGCTATAGCTACGGTGAAGAATATTAAAAGCATGAATGCCCGCGGCATAAAACCCGAAACACTGGAAACAGAAGAAGTAACGGGCAATAAGCCAAAAGAAGTTGAACCTGAATTTGTGGATGTAGTAGGGCAGATAAGTTTGCGCAGTTTGGAGAAAAATGATAGAAAAAAGAAATTCAAGGGTAGAGATAACCGGGATCAAAAAGAACATAGAGATCAAAAAGATCAAAGAAACAGTTCTCCCAATCCACAGCAGGATAAAGGAGATAGAGGACCAAGAA
>JBGALP010000157.1:0-12727 GCA_044223805.1 Agriterribacter sp. | reverse complement strand
AGTGTAAGACTGATCATTCCAATAATTAATCACCCATGTAGCACCGCCATCAAGGCTAAGTCTTACACCATCATCGCCACCAACAGTAAATGTATAATTACCATTGGTAAATGTTTTAGTAAGTTTATACCTTACACTAAAGGTGGAAGTTTGAATGCTGCAACCTGTAGTGTTATAAGTTACATCATCACCTCCAAAACTCTCATCAAAATTGGGGCTGGCGGTAGTACCTTCATTTACATAACTACGATAATTGTTAAAATTGGCATTGTTGTAAACATAACCAATCCATACATTATTAGTACCATAAGAGGTTTCGTTACCAGAGGTAGTACATTGACTGCGTACCGATAAGGCAGCGATGATTAATGTTGTTGTAAGAAGTAAATTTTTTTTCATACGATTCTGCTTTGTAAAATTCATGCGTAGAAATAACGCTACTTAAATAAGTGTTATTGCTTAGACTAATTTGATATTGCACCTATTATTGAATGAGTGATTTACGCTTCAGAAGCTAAAAGTATTTCGTTTAGCATTTCTGCAACTGCTTACTGTTGAAGGGTTTACTCCCTCTAAATGCAGTGCTGACTTGAGGTATGATAACATAAATAACCTTCGGAGAATCCTTATATCCAGGTTTTGGTTATAGCCGTATTTCGACAGAAGAGCTTAGAACGTAGATAAAATTTTACGCATTGGGAAAGCTTTTAATTGACATATATCAATTGAATAATATCATTTGCCACATATCTTCATCGTTACATTATCAACCACGGGGAAATAAATTTATAATATGGAACTGATACTAACCCTTGCTCTTTTTATAGTTATCATTATTTTAATAGTAAACCAAAAGAAAAGCATTGTTGAAGAAACACAACATCTGAGGGAAGATATCAGGAGTTTGCGTGAACAGCTTTCTCGTATGGATTCAACTTCCCGTTCAGCAATAACACCAGAGGTTAAAAAAGAAACATCAAAACCGGCTGATACATCATACAAAAGACCACTGGAAGAAACAATGTTTGTAGTGCCTGAAACTAATACGGTACCACACATTCAGGAAATCCTTGGCGAAGAGGATAAATCTGAGATGTTGCTATCAAAAGATAAAGAAAAGGAACCTGTAGCAATAACTGAACAAACTTTAAGGAAGTCAAATGTCGCTCCACCACTTCCACCACCTGCGCCTAAGCCGGGCTTTTTTGAAAGACATCCTGACCTTGAAAAATTTATTGGTGAAAACCTGGTAAGTAAAATTGGTATTGCCATCCTGGTATTGGCAATTGGTTTTTTTGTAAAATATGCTATAGATAATAATTGGATTGGCGCTACGGGGAGAGTGGCAATAGGTATTTTATGTGGTGGTATTTTAATCGGTATAGCACACAGACTGCGTAAAAATTATCATGCATTTAGTTCTGTATTGGTTGGCGGAGGATTGGCTATTTTTTATTTTACTATCTCTCTCGCCTATCATGAATATCATCTCTTTAACCAGACTGCAACTTTTGTTATTATGCTTGTTATAACCGCTTTTGCGGTAATGCTGTCTATACTATATAACCGGCAGGAGCTTGCCATCATTGCCCTGATAGGGGGTTTTGCTACTCCTTTTATGGCAAGCAATGGAAGCGGAGATTATGTTTCACTCTTTATATATCTTATTATATTGAATACCGGTTTATTATTCATCGCCTATCGTAAATCATGGCGTTTGCTTAATGTTCTTGCATTTATTTTTTCTATCGTTGCTCTTTGCATCATGGCTGATTATGCTTCCATCTAATACAATAGCACAGGTATATAGAAACGGATTGGTGTTTGCCACTATATTTTATATTCTTTTCCTCGCTATCAATATTGCATATAATATAAAAGAAAACAAGAGGTTTATTGCCTCTGACTTTGGGATATTACTAGCTAATACCGCTTTATATTTTTCTGTAGGTTTATACCTGCTTACACAAATGGAAGCCGGTTCTTACCGGGGATTGTTCAGCGCTTGTATGGGTATTTTTAATTTGGTACTTTCCTATATTTTATTCCGCAATAAAAAGGTTGATGCTAATATTCTTTACCTGCTGATAGGTATTACACTAACATTTATTTCGCTTACAGCACCTATTCAACTGAATGGGCATAACATTACTTTATTCTGGGCTTCAGAAGCTGTGTTGTTGTATTGGCTTTATCTTAAATCGGGTATAAAAATAATCTGGGTTTCATCTGCAATTGTATGGGTTGCCATGCTTATAAGTTTGTTGCTGGATTGGGAGAACATTTATGGCGATGCTTCTGTAATAAGAATAGTGTTAGCGAATAAAGGATTTATTACTACGGTATATGCTTCATTAAGCTGTTTTGTATTATGGTTATTAAAGAAAAAAGACGCTACTGCTCCAACAGGTTTATATGCGTCAATGCCGGGCAGGCTTGTATATTTACTTACATCCTTCATATTATTATATGCGAGCGGGGCACTTGAAATCAACCACCAGTTTGCGAGTCGTTATCCAGATAGCAATTTGCACAGCTTATACCTGTTACTTTACTCCTTAGCTTTTGTGTTGGTATTTACCACAGTAACAACTAAAATGCAATTGTTTAATCAAGGCCTGTATGTAGCCGTATTATATGCTGCGGGAATACTATGGTATTTTATTTCAATCAGCGAAACATTCAGCATCCAATATTATATGCTGGGAAAAAATGCACTCCAACGGCATTTCATGGCACATTATATCAGCGCATTGCTTTTGTCCATCATCATGTACAGGTTAATACAATTATTCCGTTCAGGAAAAATAACCATAATTAAAGACTATACGGTACTAACATCCATTATATGTATAGCCATAGTTGCGTTTGTAAGCATAGAAGGAGCATTGATAGTAAATAATATCTTCTACCCCAAAAGCTCATTTGATGACCTGCACAGAATATATATCAAAACAGGATTGCCTATTTTATGGGGAATATGCTCCTTTGCTTTGATGTGGTTGGGCATGAACCTGAAATTTAAAACACTCCGTATTATTTCATTGGTTTTGTTCAGTATTACACTGCTTAAGCTGTTTATATTTGATATCCTCAATATTCCTGTTGCAGGAAAAATAGCAGCCTTTTCTTTCTTGGCGTATTGTTGCTGATTGTTTCTTTTATGTATCAACGGTTAAAAAAGATTATTATACAAGATGAAAGCAAACCTCAAGCATAGTGTGATATTATGGCTTTTATTACATGCAAGCCTGTTTACGTTAGGCCAGCAGGCATATAAAGCACCATTGAGTAAGCCAGGTAAAGATGGATTTTACAATATTGTGTTACAGCCTGAACTGGTGGCTAAATGCAACAGAGATTTATCTGACATACGGATTGTAGATGAAAACGGAAAGTTTATTCCTTATATCATTAAAACAGATCAGCCCGTTTTCAACAAAGAAGATTTCATTGAGTTTCCGATAGTCTCCAATAAAAAAATAAAAGACAGTATTTCTGAAATAATAGTCGAAAAAAAATCACCAGGTGTAGTATCATCTTTATTGTTGTTAGTAAAAAATGCAGAGGCTATAAGAATGGCAACTTTAAGTGGGAGTAACAATGGTAAAGACTGGTATATAATAAAGGAAAACATTATGCTGGAGCAAGAAAACAGTGATATAACCGATGAACATATACAACGCTTATCTTTTCCTTTAAGTCAGTATACATTTTTTAAAATCAACATTCACGACAGGCATCTTTTACCACTCAATATTCTAAAAGCAGGCATATCGGTAAGCAAAACAAATCATGGTAAATATCTCAACATACCTTCACCTGTTTTATCTGAAAAAGATAGCGGCAGGCATTCTTATATAACCATACAGTTCAACGATGCTTATTCCGTTAACAAACTCCAGATCAACACGAAGTCTCCGGCATTGTATAAGCGCCACTTCCAGCTAAATATTGATACAGGTGGTTTTAAAAACGTAATAACAAACGGCATACTGGAGCCGGGTAATGATGCTGTTATTTTAACGGATTGTAAAGCCAGCAGGCTATTGCTCAACATCAACAATGAAGATGATGAACCTTTATCCATTTCATCTGTAAATGCATTTCAATTGCAGTTATACATTGTTGCCCGGTTTAAACAAGGCAGTAATTATTCTATTGAATGTGGAGATAAGAATGCAATAAGCCCACAGTATGACCTTCGGTATTTTGAAGATTCAATTGCTATTACTTCACATGAAGAGCTTACGGCAGGCATGCTACAGGCTATTCCTGCTGCCGTAATAAACAGCACAGCTAAAGGTATTTCCGGCATTTGGATTTGGATAGCAATTGGAATAGTATTGATATTACTTTTGCTCCTGAGCATGAAACTAATTAAAGAAGTTCCTCAAAACAGGTAAATGATTGTATTCAATAATACTATTAAGGTACATCACTCTATTGTTGATGAATGGGTAAAGTGGCAACTACAGGAGTATGTACCTGGTATACTGGCTACAGGCGCATTTGACGATTATAAACTATACCGCCTGTTAAACCACGATGACGAGGAAGGCATTACTTATACCATTCAATTTTTTACAAGTTCTGTTCAGCGCTACCAGCAGTACCTTGAAACGTTTGCACCTGCTATGCAAGAAAAAGCATTCCAAAAATGGGGTCATCTTTTTATAGGCTTTCACACTGCCATGCAGCTTGTGAACTAATTGTGGATAAGAATAAAAAACATGTTGCTGAATTGATTTTTATTGTAAATTCCTTCAAACCCTTAGCAGGCAAGCATTCCCGGCTGCACGCTCTAAAACCCTTTACTGGTAAGCACTACAGAAGAAGCACGTAATATTACTACAGTTAAAGTAAATCTTCATTTTTGTTATAATCCTTATCCGGTGCGGGTTCAGCGGGATTAATGAGTTCGTTAAAAAGTTATAAAAAATTTTGTTGGATATAAAAAGCGTCTATATTTGTTCACCAAATAAATTCTAAAACGCTCTATCATGAACAAAGCTGAATTAATCGCAAAGATTGCTGATGATGCCGGCATCACTAAAACACAGGCTAACGATTCTTTAGATTCTTTTATTGAAGCAGTTACTAAAACCTTAAAAGGTGGTGGTAAAGTAACATTAGTTGGTTTCGGTACTTTTTCTGTGTCTAAGCGTGCTGCACGTAACGGCCGTAACCCTCAGACTGGCGCGGTTATCAAAATCAAAGCAAAAAAAGTTGCACGTTTCAAAGCAGGTAAAGAATTGTCTGCAAAAATGTAATTGCGGCTTACTAAACTTAATTAAGCAGGATGCACAGGTTGTGTCTTGCTTTTTTTATTTTTGTCGTCAATATTATTAAACATCATTAATTATTTATTATGGGAAGAGGAGATAAAAAAACAAAAAAGGGTAAAATAGCACAGGGATCTTTTGGTAAAAGCCGCCCGGCAAAAACCAAAAAAGCCGCTCCTAAAAAAGAAAGCTGAATGTATGCGTGAGAAGATAAACGACAAACGTGAGACTTAAATTTTTTCACGTTTGTCATCTCACAGTTCGTTTATGGTGCCAAACGCTCCAGTTTCCACTCGCTGTTTTCCTGTAAAGTATATTGAAGCCTGTCGTGCAAACGGCTTGGTCTCCCCTGCCAGAATTCAATAATAACAGGCCTGATAATAAAGCCACCCCAATAGGCTGGTCTGTTTATTGTTTTTCCTGACAATTGCTCCAACTGGTGTTTGTATTGATCGTCTAACCATTGCCGGTTGTCAATAACCCTGCTTTGGGGTGAAGTAACAGCGCCTATTCGGCTTGTCTCTGGTCTCGATTGAAAATACACATCACTTTCGGCGGCACTAACTTTATCAACAAGCCCGGTAATGCGTACCTGCCTTTCCAGTTCTTTCCAGAAAAAAACAAGGCATGCTTTGGGGTTATCCAGTAGTTGTTGTGCTTTAAAACTTTCGTAGTTAGTAAAAAATACAAACCCTTTTTGAGAAAACCCTTTCAACAGCACAATACGTGCAGAAGGAATACCATCAACAGATGCTGTAGCCAGCGTCATCGCATTTACTTCCAGTATATCTGAATCCATTGCTTCTTTCCACCAAATACCAAACTGTTCTATAGGATTAACAGCTACATCGTTTTCCAATAAACTTTTCTTTGAGTAATTAATGCGTATTTCCGATATCTTTTTTTCTTCCATAAATGTTGATCAAAATGAATAATCCTTTACCAAAGATAATACCTATGCCTGTTTTTGGATTGAACATAATAACACGCAAATATGTATACCGGTATTTTATTTATCGGATGCTGCCTCCTACCTGTAATCCGCTGGGAACAGAAGTAGGTATTTTTTTATCGTAGTCGTCATCATTTAATGTGTTCAGAAACTCAATAATGGCATCTATGTTTTTAAACTCCACGTTCAGTTTTACTGCCAGCGAATCAAGTTGTTCCTTATGAACGTTTTTATTGGGCAACTCTTTACCATGCAGATCTTCGTAGAAAAGCATTACATTATCCAACGTTTGTAATTTGCCATTATGCATATATGGCCTTGTGCGGCGCAGATTGCGAAGGGTAGGTGTACGGAATGCATAAGTACTTTGATAGCCGGAATCTGAAGCAGATAATTTGTCGTTATCTGCTAAGCCTAATACATGGGGCTTAAAGTCAGACAGCATAGGTCCGCTGTGACAACGGGCACAACCAGCTTCCATAAAGGCTTTCATCCCATCTATTTCACGGGTAGATAAAGCGGTTTCATCACCGCGCATATATTTATCAAATCTTGAATTATTTGCAGTTAATGACCTTTCAAAACAAGCTATTGCTTTCGTTATATTACTGATAGTTACTTTGTCATCTCCAGGAAACACTTTCCTGAAAAGTTTTTGATAAGCTGTTATACTATTTATTCTTTTTACAATTTCATACTCGATTTTGATATCTTCAAATTTGTGCCCGCGCATTTCTTCAAAAGCTTTAACGGGGAAAGAAGCCTGTTCTTCCAAGCCACTGGTCCGAAGATCCCAGAACATCGGCGCCTTTTCAGGATCATAATTTCCATTGATATCAATTCCGTTAAAAGCTGTATTCAATATAGATGGTGCATTACGCCTGGTAAAAGGGATATCATTATTGCTGTTGAAAGCTCTGCGCTCTCCCAGTCCTTTACCATTCACACCTATGGATATTTCAAGACTTTCCGCATAACCAAATTCTGGATGATGGCAGGTAGCACAGGCTACATCTTTTCCACCCGATAAAATGGGATCATAAAATAGCAATCTGCCTAATTCGATTTTCTCCGGTGTTGATTGATTGTTTTCAGGTGATTTATACGAAAGTGGAAGTGCATCTATTTTCCCAAAATCATCGGGTTGCTTTTTCTTTGGAGGCAATTGACTTTGTGTAGACGACGTGCAGGCATTCATGCAAAAACTGCAAAATGCAATAAGGGCAATAATACAACAGCATATTTTTAATGACATAGCTTTCACCTGTATCGTATAAAGCGTGAAGATAAAAATAAAAGACATATTTGTCCTCTATTTTTCTTATTCTTTTTACCTTAGTAATTATAAAAAAGACACATGTTCTCAAAAACCTGCGAGTATGCCATTCGTGCCATGATTTTTATAGCCCAGCAATCAAAAAAGGGAATTAAATCAGGCATAAAAGAAATTGTTCAGGCGATAGATTGTCCTGAATATTTTATCGCGAAAATTTTGCAGGAACTTGCCAGGCAAGGGTTGGTGCAATCTGTTAAGGGTCCAAATGGAGGATTTTATTTGGATGACGATGCATTTGAATGTTCACTGGCTGATGTAGTGCGCGCTATAGATGGAGATAAGATTTTTTCGGGCTGCGGGTTAGGTTTAAAGCAATGCTCAGAAGTTCGTCCCTGCCCCATACACAATGAATTCAAAAAAATAAGAAATGAAATGCGTACCATGCTTAATAATGCAAAGCTGGGCGAGTTTACCGACGTATTAGAAAAGAAAATGGTTTTTTTAAAAAGAAATTAGTTTGGAATACTTTGCTGAATGATATATAAAAAAATTATTCAGCAGGCAAAAATAATATTGCTTAATTTTTTGAACAGCAATGCCATGCAATTATTTTTCCTTGTATTTTGCGGTTTTGCCTGTGTTAATATTATAGGATGGAAAGTAAGCAATTGCCTGTTTTGTTGTTATCTCCGTGGTTGATAAATGAAGCGTCGCCGGCTATCAGTATGCTGCATATAGTTAAAAAGGATAAACTGGTAAATTATTCAACAGATGATTTTGAATGGTCGTTGATAAGAAGAGAATTTAAAGAATTCCCAAAACCTGCCAGGGATATTTTGATGGATTGCTGTGAAGAAGCACTGGTTGAGCAAAAGCAACACATCAAACACCGCCATAGCATACAAAGAACAGATGTTGAATGGAAACCTTTTTTCCAAAAAAATATAATCGCATACTGGCACAAAACCATTGATTCATTAAAGCCCTATTTTAAACTGGTTAAATGGTATCACAAAAAACAACAGAAGGGAAAAAATAATTTCCTTACCGCGCCTTGCTCTTTTAGCGCATATAGACCCACATTAAGTTTTGAAGTAACCAAAAAGAACAACCTGCTAAACCTGTTATGCATGGTTACACTCAATGGCAAGTCCTATGCGTTGGAAGCATTCAACCGATCGCATTTTTTATTAGAAAGCCGTAATGAATATTTTATACTTTCTTATCAGGATTATTTAACGCTTGAAAAAATAAATCCTGCACATATAGCGCCATATGCCGCGGATCCGCAGGCTTTCGTGGAACATGTTCTCACAGATCTTGATAAAAATTATACAGTTAACAGGAACAATCATTTCCCTATAAACGAAATTAACGTAATACCACAAAACAGGCTCCTGCTAAGTGAACTGAACAATGCTTTTTTAATGCTCACCCCACAATGGGTGTATGAAGGTAATATAGTAGAAGGTGCATGGATGGAATTGCTGGAAACAAAGAGAGATGGTCTTTCCTTTGTAATAAAAAGAGACAAACAGAAGGAAGATGAGTTCGTTGCTACGTTGACAGCACTTCATCCTAATTTCAGCAAACAAAGAAACGGTTATTATTATCTATCTTTCGCGGATGCCCAAAAGAAACAGTGGTTTTTAAAAGTGTATCACCAGTTGCTGCAGATGGATATTGAAATTGTGGGAATGGATATGCTGAAGCATTTCAGGTATGCTCCTTACGAAGCAGTAACGGATATGAAACTCCTTTCTGAAAATGACAACCGTTTAATATTTGAAATGAATATTTCCTTCGGGAAGGAAAAAGTGTTATTGCCGGAATTACAAAAAATGTTGCTGGCCGGGCAAAAGGCATTGTTACTAAAAGATGGATCACTTGGTGTATTGGGAGATGCGTGGTTACAACAATATGGAGCGATAGTAAAGCACGGAAAAATCAGGAACAATGAAATCGAACTGCTCCGGTGGATGGCGGTATCAACAGAAGAAACCAGTACTGATAACGGCGCATTAAAACAAACTGTAAAAGCCGATTGGTGGCAAAGATGGAAAATATGGCAGGAACCGGACACAACGCTGTACAAATTACCATTGGATTTAAAAGCTGAATTGAGAAGTTACCAGCAAAAAGGATTTGAATGGCTTTTGTTGCTCAATGAAATTGGTGCTGGCGCTTGTCTTGCAGATGATATGGGATTGGGTAAAACATTACAATCTATTGCTACTATTGTATACTATACAAACAAAAAGCCAGGAGTAAAAAATATTATTATCTGTCCGTCGTCTTTAATATATAACTGGCAACAGGAGTTTGAGCGGTTTGCTCCGCATATTAAAGTAATGGTATATCACGGCACATCCAGAAAAAGTGATGACATTTTTTCAAACGATGTGCAGGTAATCATAACCACCTACAGTACCATGCGCAATGATGCGGATATAATATGTACACAACCATACGGAATGGCCGTTATTGATGAAAGCCATAATATTAAAAATCCTTCTACTCAAATTACACAGGCGGTTATGAAGCTCAACGCCGATTTTCGTTTAGCCCTTAGCGGTACTCCTGTCGTGAATAATACATTCGATCTGTACTCCCAGCTCAACTTTGTTGTTCCCGGTTTGTTTGGAAGCAGGGAATTTTTTAAAAGAGAATATGCTGACCCGATAGATAACCGGCAGGATGAAGAAAAAGTAGCCGCATTAAAAAAATTAACCGCGCCATTTATATTACGCCGTACAAAGGAACAGGTAGCGAAAGACTTACCCGATAAAACGGAATCTGTTTTGTGGTGCGAAATGAACGGACTGCAGCGAAACGTGTATGAAGACATACTTCAGCAAACTAGAAACAGTATTTTCCTGGATGTAAAGAAAAACGGTTTTTCAAAAAGCAAGTTTTCCATTTTGCAGGGCATGACAAAATTGAGGCAGGTATGCAGCTCACCTTTATTATTACCAGAAGATGACCAGCATACACCTTGCAGTGAATCTGTAAAGATGAATGTATTGATGGATGAACTGAATAATATACTGTCTGCACACAAGGCTTTGGTTTTTTCCCAGTTCAGTTCCATGCTTCATTTGTTGGCAGAAGCCTGTACAAAAAGGGGGTTGACTTTTTATCATTTTGACGGACAAACACCTCCCGCTGAAAGAGCGGAAATGGTAAAAGCTTTTCAGCAACCTGATAACAAAGTGAATCTTTTTTTGATCAGTCTTAAGGCCGGTAATACCGGTTTAACGTTAACCGCGGCTGATTATGTTTTCCTGTTTGATCCCTGGTGGAATACCGCGGTTGAAGATCAGGCTATTGACAGAACACACCGCATCGGCCAAACAAAAAATGTATTTGCTTATAAAATGATCTGTAAAAATACCATTGAAGAAAAGATTATACATCTTCAACAGAAAAAGAAAAAATTATCAGAAGATCTTATTTCTGCTGATGAGAGTTTTGTAAAATCACTTACGGAAGAAGACGTGGAGTATCTGTTCAGTTAACATCAAATTCCCATGCCCTGTAAACATATTGCCTAACGGGTAGGTATAACCAATAGTACCGTTGTGGGCTGATGATGACCGGGATTATAAAAAGGCAGAAACCTGTTACAAAGGAGTAAGGTATTGGGGTATGAGGTTTAGGGAACAAAACTTTTCCATTCCCGGTTTCCTGTTCTGCCGTTTCACGTTTCACTTCTCACGATTAAAGGGCTGAACTTCGGTACCGACCTGCCTTCTTACTACTGCCTTCTGCCTGCTAATACCCTCTTATATTCTTGCCTTCCATATAATTGATGAAGGCTTTGTTTACCACTTTATTTCCTCCGGGCGTAGGGTAGTTGCCGGTAAAATACCAGTCGCCGGTATTGGTGGGGCATGCAGCGTGGAGATCTTCAATTTTTTGGTATATCACATCAATAGGAATAGTAACATCGGGCGGAGTAATAAGCTGTGCGATTTTCTTTGAGATCTGCTCCGCAGTAAAAGGTTTGTAAACCTGCCTTACTACGTTTTCGGTATGCAATTGATTGTTGCGCTCCATTTCTCTGCACTTATTGTACAGATCCTGCAATATGAATTCCTGGTTATTTTCCTTTATTAATTCGATGGCTGCCTGAAAAGCAATGAAGTCGCGCATTTTACTCATATCTATTCCATAACAATCCGGGTAACGGATCTGTGGCGCTGAAGAAACGATGATGATACGTTTGGGTTGCAGGCGTGATATCATGCGCACTATACTTTCTCTGAGTGTGGTGCCCCGTACAATGGAATCATCTATCACTACAACCGTATCCTGATTTTTTACAATGGAGCCATAAGTTATATCGTAAACGTGTTGCACCAGTTCATTACGGCTTACGTCTTCCGTAATAAAGGTGCGCATTTTTACATCTTTATTCGCTATCTTTTCAACCCTTATTCTGCGGTTGATCATTTCCGATAGTTTCTCTTCATCAAAATCCTTACCCCATGCCGTAATGCGCTGTACTTTTATTTTATTCAGGTAATTCTCCATGCCCTTCAGCAATCCGTAAAATGCAACTTCAGCCGTATTGGGTATAAAAGAAAATACCGTATTCTTAAGATCATTGTCAATAGCTTTCAGAACAGGATCGCTGAGGTGATTGCCTAAGGCTGTTCTTTCTTTGTATATTTTTTCATCGTTACCTCTCGAAAAATATATTCTTTCAAAACTGCAGGCCTTTCTTTCCTGCGGTTCCAGTATTCTTTCAATCTGGTATGATCCATCCGCGCGCACAATCAGCGCATGCCCGGGCATTAATTCCTGTACTTCTTTTTCATCTACATTAAAAGTGGTGCGTATGGCGGCTCTTTCAGAAGCAGCTACAATTATATCATCATTTATATAATAATAAGAAGGGCGGATACCGTGTGCGTCGCGCATTACAAAACCATCTCCATTACCAATCAAACCACCTACGTGATAGCCGCCGTCAAAAAGCCGGGCTGATTTTTTAAGTACATTTACGATATCAAGTTTTTCGGGATGCAGTTCATCTTCTTTTACCAAAAAATGATGCACCACTTCCATCATCGCTGCAAGGTCACTCTGCTTTTGAAATACGCCGGGTTCAATATTTACAAGAGAAAATAATTCTTCGGTATTGATCAGGTTAAAATTTCCAGCCAACGCAAGATTTAAAGCGGGAATAGTATGACATTTAATAAAAGG
>JBGALP010000156.1:0-12185 GCA_044223805.1 Agriterribacter sp. | reverse complement strand
TGGAATTATTGCCCGATGAAGAAATGGGAGAGTTGGATGGGGGAATAATTTTTGAAGGCACTAAAGGGAAAATTATGGCAGGATTGTTTGGCCGCAAACCAACGTTATTGCCTACACGATTAATGAAGGAAACAACACTACCGTCATCAAAATTTGATTTGGTAGAAAGAGGCAGCGAAGGGCACCAGCAACAATGGGTAAAAGCCTGTAAAAAAGGATATGGCACTTATACCAGTTCTTCTTTTGATAAATCAGGACCATTGACAGAAACTGTACTAATGGGTAATCTGGCTGTACACAGCTACAATTATTTTGAAACAGATAGCAAAGGCAATAAAAAATTCAACGGAAGAAAGCAATTGCTGTGGGATGGAGAAAATATGCGCATTACCAATTTTGAACCCGCTAATAAATTTGTAAAAAGAGATTACAGAGCGCCGTGGAAGCTTGGAGATTAGTGCGGTTTTTTGAACCACAAAGCCACAACGGCACAGAGGGGCACAAAGAATATATTAATAATTATACTTGATAAGTTTTGTAACAATAAATACTGATTTGAAAAGCGAGGGCTGTGAGTAGATGTCCTCTCCTTCGGGGAGGTCGGGAGAGGCTTTAGGGCTGTGTGTTGAGTTCCTTCCCTTCGGGAAGGTTAGGATGGGCTCTATATAACCTTAAACGTAATAGCCGGAGACATAATCTTGCTGCCATTTTTTAAGCGAACAATGATATTATCAAGCGTCATTTCATCTCCTTTTTGAATATTGTCTTTTATACTCTGACGCCATAATTCAGACATCAAACCCGTATTTGCAAAATCATTGGTACGTAGGTCATCTGTTGTTTTTGTTTGACCGGAATCTTCATCCTTAAATGTGCTTTTGAATTTATACAACACCCTGAAGCGGACAATAGAATAGGTTTCGCCCTTTGTATCTTTAGCTGTTAATGAAGAATCAACAATCTGTGCTAAAGTTTCCGGGGTAATATCACCACCTTTTAACCCTGCTATAGTAACAGCTACTTTGGGAATAGTTTGCTGAGGCGTTTCCGCAGGTTTCCTGTTTTTATTTTGCGCAAGTACGTGCAAAGAAGTAAGAAGCAATAAAAACAAAAAGCCTTTTTTCATAATCTATATTTAGATAAGTGATTTTCAACAGGTAAAACGAATGCAATTTATTGTTTATTATATAGAATTTTTGTTAAAGATGAAGAGCTGATAAGTGTTTCTCTTTTGTTGGTGAACTCACTCAGCAGGCTCAATTTTTTTCTTTACTGTTGGGTGAAGACACCCAACAGTAAAATGGAGTAGATAAGGGTTTGTGATTTTTAGATTTTCGTTGGTAATGCGGAGTTGTTAGGCGTTTTTTTGTTCTGTTATGTTTAAATTTCTTTCTATTATTGATTTTGCAGCGAGCCATTGTTATGGACAACACTCTTTGGACCGAATGATAACAGTACTTTCCAAAGACAATTATTTCGGGATTATTATCTGATACGCTACTTCAGCAAAGAAATATATTTACGAAGTAGGTATGAACCGGATTCATTGGATTTCGATATAGTGGTGTACAGGTATATTTTTAATAATGGAGGTGAGGCTGGTAAAATAACATCATCTAAAGAAAACACCGACTACCAAATTGCTGTTTACACCGTTAATGATTCAATTTTTTTTCAAAAAAGTTTCCAAGTAAAAATATGTTCAGCGTTCAAAGCCGGGTGAAAATGGAAACATTCCGGTATTTTTCTGCATTTGATACAACAAAGCTTTGAAATTTGTAAACAAGTATAATGATAAGTATCATTCTTCATGGATTGCGTCACTTTGTTAAAGGAGTCTTTCTCCTACGACGCTTTTGGTTTTGAGTGTGGAGGTATGGTGTCTTTTATTACTCCCGAAGCATATGCCTTAGTCAAACTTGTAAAAACAAATGATTCAAGTGCCTTAAAAACAACTTCATCTTTTTCAGCACAAGAAAGAGCATACGGAACCGCAGGGTTATTTTCTCGCACAGAGGGGTAATAAATTATCAAAAGAATTGCTTCACCTTGTGAGATCAATCAGCAGTCAAAGACTACAATTTCTTACTGCGAAGGCTGTGTTAGCGGAACGCAAAGCTTAAAAGATGCACTAGATATTGTGCATTTAAATTATTATTATAAACGATTGAAAGAATATGGGGTGCATAGACGATAGAAAAATACTATCTCCACCCAACAGTCAAACTCAATGTATCCTATCTCCCCTCACTTCCATTTCCTGCATTACACCAGCTTCATAACTCAACCATTGCGCCCAGCGTTTGCGCACTTTTTCTTTGTCAATATAAGTTTCCGAAAGCTCAATAAACAAAGTATAATGCCCTGCTTCGCTTTCCATAAACCGGCGATAAAATTTGCGCAGATAAGCATCATTCAACCCTTCGCTCAATCTTTTAAAACGTTCACAACTTCTTGCTTCAACCAATGCCATGGTAAGCATTTGATCTAAAAATCTATCTTCCACACTACCTCCCTTTTTCTGAAATTCAATCAGCTTATTTACATATACGTCTTTTCGTTGTTTGCCTAATACTAATCCGCGTTTTTGCAATTCCGCGAGTACTAACCTAAAATGTCCCCATTCTTCTGTTACAATAGGTGCCAGTGCCATTACCATTTCTTCCTTATCTGAATAACGTTGAATCAAACTGATACAGGTAGTCGCGGCTTTTTGTTCGCAGTATGCATGATCGGTAAGAATTGCCTCCAGGCTTATATGCGCCAGGTCAACCCAGCGCGGATCTGTAGGTAGTTGCAGCCCTAATATGTTTTTTACATCAGCTTCGTTCATTATTGTTGACTGTGGCTTTTTAGGTATAATTATCTTCCACAAAAATAACAAAGATTTCCCCTCCTTGGAAAATGATCAGCCTTCTCAACAGTAAACAGCAAACCCTAAACCACAAATATTTTAACAGTTTTTGCCGCCAACCCTGTAATTTTAATCTATGAGAATAGTATTCTTTTTGATTTCGTTTACTATAACAGTGTTGCTGATTGTTTGCCTGGGCTCAAAAACGTGGTTGCCATTGCCGTTAGGTGAATTCCTGAGTCCGCAGCATGGTATCTGGCAAAACGCAGAGCCTGCACAGCAAGGTTTTGATGATGCGCTTCACTTCAAAGATTTAAAAGGAAATGCTACTGTTTATTTTGATGATCGTTTAGTGCCGCATATTATAGCCGATAATGATGAGGATGCCTGTTTTATACAAGGATACCTGCATGCCAAATTTCGGCTTTGGCAAATGGAATTTCAAACCTATGCCGCTGCCGGAAGAATTAGTGAGATAGTAGGTGATGTAGCTGTTGAATATGATAGAGGAAAACGAAGAATGGGAATGGTGTATGCCGCTGAGAAATTATTGAAAGAAATGGAAAGCAATCCCATTACCAAAAGTGAGGTTGATCACTATACGGCGGGAGTAAACGCTTATATTACTTCGGTGCCCGAAAGCAAACTGCCTATAGAATATAAATTACTGGGCTATACTCCTGAAAAATGGAGTAATCTTAAAACAGCGCTTTTTGTAAAACAGATGACGGAAACACTCGCAGGTGGTTCTGATGATTTGCCTATGACCAAGGCAAAAACTTTTTTTGGAGATGCGGCTTTACAAGTGTTGTTTCCGCAAATTCCCGATTCGCTTGATCCCATTATTCCGAAAGGCACTGTTTTTCCCGCTGCAAGCATAACGCCTGTAACTCCTCCTTCATTAGATTCTTTGTATATAGAAAGAGACACGCTTGCAGGGAAGCTTAAAGAAATAGAAAAGCCAAGTGCACACAACGGCAGCAACAATTGGGCGGTGAGTGGAGCTAAAACACAAAGTGGTGCGCCTATATTGTGTAACGATCCACATCTTACATTATCACTTCCTTCCATCTGGTACGAAATGCAGGTAACCACGCCAACAATGAATGCATATGGAGTAGGCTTTCCGGGAGCTCCGGGTGTTATTATCGGCTTTAACGATAGTATCGCTTTTGGCTTTACCAGTTCAGAACGCGATGTGAAGGATTATTACAAAGTAGTATTTAAAGATGAATCAAAAGCGCAATACCGGTTTAATGGCGAATGGAAAAATGCTAATCTGAGAATTGAAGAAATAAAGGTAAAAGGAAAACCTGCCGTGCATGATACGGTGGCGTATACTGTATTTGGTCCTGTTGCATACGACAACAGTTTTCCTGTGAGTGATATGCCTAATACAGCTTTGGCTGTGAGATGGAAAGCGCATGATGCATCAAACGAATTGTTGATGTGGCATTATCTCGACAGAGCGAATAACTATAACGATTACCTGAATGCGTTGCAATATTTCAGTTGTCCCGCGCACAATGTGGCTTTCGCTTCCAAATCCGGCGATATAGCCATTTGGCAGCAGGGTGAGTTTCCTTCAAGATGGAACAGGCAAGGTATATATGTTATGCCGGGCGAAGACAGCAGTTATATGTGGCAGGGATTTATTCCTCAAAACGAAAACCCGCATATATTTAATCCCGAAAGAGGATTTATAAGTAGCGCCAATCAACGCCCGGTAGATAGTGCATATCATTACTTTATTCCCGGCGAATATGATTTATATCGCGGCATTGAAATAAATCGCAGATTATCTTCCATGCAAAATATTACGCCGGAAGATATGATGAAACTGCAGACGGATAATTATAATCTTTTTGCAGAAACCGCGCGGCCGCTTTTGCTAAAATATGTTGATCAGCGTAATTTAAACAGCAGCGCCCAGAAATACCTCGATGCCTTCAGTAAATGGTCTTTATACAATAATATTAATGAGTCTGCGGCTACCATATTTAAATTGTGGATTGATAATCTTGAAAAACAGGTTTGGGATGATGAATTTGATAAAGCAGGTGTAAATGATCTGCATCCATCTGAACAAACGCTTGTAGAAGCTTTATTGCGTGATAGTCTTTTTAAATATGTGGATAATATCAACACGCAGGATACAGAAACTATTGCCAGTGTAGTCACGGCTGCGTATAACCGAACTGTTGTAATGGCTGACTCTTTAAATGCTATTCACAAACTGGAATGGGGTGCATATAAAAATACCTCTATTTATCACCTGCTTAAGTCAAAACTATTGCCTTTTGCAAGAACAGGATTGCCCGTTGGCGGCGGCAAACATGTAATCAATGCTATGCAGCACGATCATGGTCCAAGCTGGAGAATGATTGTGCAGCTTACTCAGAATACAGAAGCTTATGTAGTATACCCTGGAGGGCAGTCGGGTAACCCCGGCAGTAAGTATTATGATGGATTTATTGATAAGTGGGCAGCGGGTGAATATTACAAAGCCTGGTTTATTAAAAGAGGGGAGAAGGATACGGAAAGGCTGGTTTGGACGATGCATTTTACAAAAGGATAATCTTAAATATAAAAAGTGATAAAATTTTTTGTTACCATAATATTAATGGCGTTGTTGAGTTTGGTGCTGTGTTTGTATCTACCCTGGTGGACTATTGCCATCGTCGCATTTTTTATTAGCGTAGTTATTTGGCTGAAGCCTTACCTGGCTTTTATGGCAGGCTTTATTGCATTACTGTTACTATGGGGAGGACTTACGCTGTACATCAGTTCATCAAACAATCACCTGCTGGCGCACAAAATGAGTTTGGTGGTAATAAACAAAGATGCGCCCATGATGCTTATAGCCTTGACTGCATTAATAGGCGCCATTACCGCGGGATTTGCTGCATTAAGCGGTTCTCTGCTACGCAGCTTGCTGGAGAAAAGATAATCACCAGAAGTTTACTTATTGTTTATTTCTTTTATTTAACCGCTTCATTTGAGCATCACTTTTTTCGTTTACCTGTAAACGCCTATTTTCGTTGGGGAATACGCTGTTCATGAAAAGATATCTGCTGCTGTCACTATTTTTTTTGCTTACCGGTTTTTACCTAATGGCAGTACCTGTAACGGGTACTGTAAAAAGTAATACAGGTGAAGTATTATCATACGCTTCTATTGTTGTTAAAGGCATATCGGTTGGTACCACAGCTAATATTGAGGGACGTTATGTATTAAATCTTCCGGCCGGGAAATATACCCTCCAGTGTATGCATGTGGGGTATCACAGTGTAGATAAAGAAATTACAGTAACCAGTGAAGGAGCAAAAGTGGACTTTGTTTTACCATTGCAGGAGCTTACATTGAGAGAAGTGATTATTGGCGGCAATGCTGAAGATCCTGCATATGAAATTATACGGCAGGCAATAAAGAAAAGACCTTTTTATAAGAACCAGGTAGATGCATTTCAGTGCCAGGTTTATATTAAGGGGCAATTGCGCCTGAAAGATTACCCCAAAGTGCTTTTTGGACAAAAAATAAATTTTGATGATGGTGATACAGGAAAAAATAAAATGGTATATCTCTCCGAAACCATTGCGGATTATTATTATCAAAAGCCTGATAAAGAAAAAGTAATTGTTACCTCTACAAGAGTAAGTGGACAGGCAGAAAGTTTTGGCTTTAGTAATCCGAGGGTAATTACTTTTTACGATAATAATATTGAAATCAGTAATGCTTTAAACCCTCGTGGATTTATATCACCCATTGCTGATAATGCACTAAATTTTTATAAATATAAATTCCTGGGCAGTTTTGTTGAAAATGGGAAAACAGTCAATCGTATACTGGTTATTCCTAAACGCGCATACGAGCCATTATTCAGTGGTGATATTAATATAGTAGAAGATGAATGGCGTATTCATAGTGTAAACCTGCTACTCACAAAAACTTCGCAAATGGAACTCGCTGATTCATTAAAAATTCAGCAGTTATACGTTCCCGTAAATAATGACGTGTGGACTATTCAAAGTCAGATATTGTATCCCTCGGTAAAAATATTAGGGTTTGACGCTACAGGCAGTTTCGTTTCCGTATACAGTCACTATAAGCTTAATCCTGTTATAGACAAAAAGATGTTTAACGATGTGATTCTGAAATACGATTCAGGCTCTAATAAAAAGCCAAGAGACTATTGGGATGTGATACGCCCTGTGCCTTTATTGAATGACGAAGTGATGGATTATATAAAAAAGGACAGTATGGAAATCGTACGCAGAGATCCTAAGTATCTTGATTCGGTTGACCGGCAAAAAAACAAACTCACGGTTGGAGGTATATTGTTATTTGGACAAACTTTCAGCCGGCAAAGTAAAAAATCTTCTTTCAGCTATCGCCCTTTAATTGAGGTGGCCAATTTTAATACGGTAGAAGGTTTTAATCTGAATCTTAGCCCAACATATACCCGAAAATTTTCAGAAACAAAGTCTATATCGGTAACGCCTACTGTACGGTATGGATTCACCAACAGGCATTTTAACGCCGATGTAAATGGAAGTTATGGCTTTGGTCGCTTCGGAAATAGCAGCCTATCTGTGGCGGGAGGAAAAAAAATATTCCAGATCAATAATGACAATCCTATATTGCCCATAGTAAATACCTATAATACACTTTTCTGGGGCGATAATTTTTTAAAGATATATGAAGCATGGTTTGGCAAACTGGCGTATACAAAAGGGGTAGGTGAAGGAATAACTATAAAGGCTGATGTGGATTACCAGGACAGAATTCCTCTTGAAAATAGAGATAATACTTTTTGGGGCAAGAGCAAAAATCTCAATCGCCGAACGCCTAATTATCCTATAGAACTAGTGTCGCAAAATTTCACCAGGCACCAGGCATTCGTAACCTCTTTTACAGTTAGCTACCGCCCCGGAACGAAGTATGTGGAACTGCCTGAGCGAAAAATCAATCTTGGCTCCAGATATCCTTTGTTTACGGTGAGCTATGCTAAAGGAATAAAAGGATTTGCAGGAAGCGATGTAGATTACGACCGTTGGAAATTTTCTATTAAAGATGAATTGAATTTTAAGCTGGGTGGGATGTTTAATTATAATATTTCGGCAGGTGGCTTTTTAAACAATAAAAGTCTTGAATTGCCCGACTATCAGCATTTCAACGGAAACCAAACATTAATAGCCACTGAATATTTAAACAGCTACCAATTGGCTTCGTATTATGCCCGCAGTACTACCGCAAAATTGTACGGCACACTACATATAGAACATCATTTTAACGGATTTCTTACCAATAAAATTCCTTTCGTAAAAACATTGAATGTTCATCTTATTATGGGAGCCAATTCTTTTTTGGTAAACAGCAGCAATTATTATTATGAAGTATTTGCGGGCATAGAAAATGTATTGAAAATATTACGTGTTGACTATGTGCGGGGTTATGGTAATGGTGGCTTTAATGCACATGGCATACGGCTGGGCTTTAGAGGCATTACCGGAAATTAGCCCCTCCCGCCTCCCGAAGGGGAGGAGACCTGAGCAAAATGCCAGCTTTTCAAGTCATTGTTTACCAGTGCCAAATCTTAAAAGACAATAAACTTCAAACAAAAAACGTCTTTGTGCCCCTTTGTATCTTTGCATCTTTGTGGTTCCCTGCATTTCAAATCTCAGATTTCAAATTTTGAATTACTTTTGTCCCCGTTTAGAAATTTTGTTCGTCCTGCAAACGACCCGTCTGAACAGACATAAAATTTCAATATTATGGCAGTATTACACAATCGTATTTCCCAAAAGGAACTGAAGCAGCGCATGCTGCAGGAAGAAGAACCCCGGACTACTATTTCTTTTTACCGTTATTTTTTTATTGAGAACCCGCAATTGTTCAGAGATGAAATGTATAAACAGTTGCATGCATTAAAAGTGTTTGGACGGATCTATATCGCATCCGAAGGCATTAATGCACAAATAAGCGTGCCCGCATCTCAGTTTGAACAGTTGAAGCATTACCTGCAAAGCATCCCGCAGTTAGATAAGCTGCGTTTGAACATAGCTGTTGACGATGATGGGAAATCTTTTTGGGTATTGAAGATAAAGATCAGAGATAAGATAGTAGCTGATGGAATAACCGATCCTTCTTTTGATATGAGTACCAAAGGAAAGTATGTGGATGCGGAAGGCTTGAATGCGTTAACTGGCGATCCGGACACCGTGATTATTGATATGCGTAACCATTATGAATATGAGGTGGGACATTTTGATAATGCCATTGAGATACCCAGCGACACCTTCAGGGAGCAATTACCCATGGCTGTTGACATGATGAAAGAGAATAAGGAGAAGAACATCATTATGTATTGTACCGGCGGCATAAGATGTGAAAAGGCAAGTGCGTATATGTTGCATAATGGCTTTAAAAACGTGTATCACCTGGAAGGCGGCATCATCAATTATGCAAAGCAGGTAAAAGAAAAAGGATTGGATAGTAAGTTTATTGGTAAAAATTTTGTGTTCGACGATCGCCTGGGTGAGCGTATAACCGATGACGTTATTGCTCATTGTCACCAATGCGGCAAAGCATGTGATACACATACCAATTGCAAAAATGAAGGTTGTCATTTGTTATTTATACAATGTGAAGCTTGTGCTGAAACATATAAAGGCTGTTGCAGTAAGGAATGTAAAGACGTATATGAACTTCCCATAGAAGAGCAAAAATTGTTGCGGAAAGGAATTGATAAAGGTCAACATATTTTTAATAAGGCAAAAGCCAGGTTGAGACCGAGATTGAAGAAGGATTTGTAGTTTTTTTTTGTTTATCGGTTCACTATTGACAATTCACAATTCACTATTCACCATTAACATATCTCACTTTTATACCTGCTAAAACAATGTTCACAAAACAGGTGCGTTTAGTAAGAAACAAACTAAAATCACAAGTCCCGGTACCTACAAAAACATAAGGTGTCGGGACTTATTTTTTGTCTCAGCTCGATAGTTTTTCATTATCGATTTCGAAATCATTTAGCATCTCTTTATTTTCTTTTAATTTTAAAAGTAAATCAACTACATCTTTTTCAAGATATACAATTTGCCCCGGGTCACTCTCATTTGCTAACTCTGCATGCGTATGAAAGCCTATTAACAAATCGCTGAGGATACATCTTTTTAACTTTACAGCTGCCACATTGCTTAGTTTTAATTTTCAATTCTTAGATATTCGTTGATTCGAAGTTAATAGATTTTCATAGCCACTGCTTCATTTCGATCCTTTCAGTATTTTTGAAGTGAAAATCTTCACCAACAAATATTTTCCCATGGTAAAGCTGTATGGCTTTCTCTTTATACAATTACTATTTGGCATTGCAACAGCACAAACGCCTAATTCATCAATAAAAAAGAAAAAGCAGCCCAATATTGTTTTTATTATTGCCGATGATTTGGGTTATGGTGATACAGAACCTTATGGACAAAAGCTGATCAAAACACCATTTATTACTGCCATTGCAAAACAAGGAATGGTATTCACACAATTTTATTCAGGAGCTTCTGTTTGTGCGCCCTCTCGTTGTGCTTTGATGACGGGAAAACATACGGGGCACACTTTCATACGTGGCAATAAAGAAATACAACCAGAAGGTCAATACCCCATTCCTGATACCGCCTTTACGATTGCCGAGGCCTTCAAAAAAGCAGGATATGCTACAGGGCTTTTTGGTAAATGGGGATTAGGTGCAATGGAAAGCAGTGGTGATCCTTTGAAGCATGGTATTGATCGTTTTTATGGATACAATTGTCAACGACAATCGCATCGGTATTATCCCGATCATTTATGGGATAATGAAAAAAAAGTAGCGTTGGAAGCAAACGGCGCATTGCGGTTTACCAAAACCTACGCACCTGATCTTATACAGCAGCAGGCATTGAATTTTATAAGAGAAAATGCGCGTCAACCTTTTTTATTATTTCTCACCTATACATTACCTCATGCTGAATTATTAGTACCGGATGATAGCATTTATCAGCAGTATAAAGGAAAATTTGAAGAAACACCCAGCACAGGAAATGATTATGGACGGAACGCACTGGTAGCGGGCTATACATCGCAGCCCTTTCCGCATGCTACTTTCGCGGCGATGGTTACCCGCTTAGATAAATATGTGGGTGAGGTAATGACGCAGTTAAAACAGTCAGGGATAGACGAAAATACCCTGGTGATATTTACCAGTGATAACGGTCCGCATATAGAAGGTGGCGCTGATCCAACCTTCTTTAATAGTGCAGGAGGATTGCGTGGCGTAAAAAGAGACTTGTATGAGGGCGGAATCCGGGTGCCTTTTGTAGCGCGATGGCCCGGCAAAATAAAAGCGGGTAGCCGCAGCGATTATATTGGCGCTTTGTGGGATATCTTTCCAACACTAACCCAAATAGGCGGATTACCTGCTCCTGCCCATACGGATGGACTATCAATGCTGCCAATATTTATATCTGCAAAAAATCAGCAAAAGCATGAGTGGTTGTATTGGGAATTTCATGAAGAGGGAGGAAGACAAGCTGTAAGAAAAGGAAAGTGGAAAGCGGTTCGTTATCATGTTAAAGATGCTAATGGTGCTGTTGAATTGTATGATCTTACTACCGACCGGGCAGAAACAAAAGACCTCTCGGCTGCATATCCTGCTATTGCAAAAGAGCTGGCAGCTATAATGGATAAGGCGCACACGCCATCAACTTTATTTCCTTTTGCGAATGAATAAATATTCAATTGAATCATCGATATTGCTTGTATACAAGTTTAGCAACAACAGCTAACCAAATGGCTTGTGTTATTATCATCAACCGGTTTTGCCAACCCACTGCAACATTAGGTCCGAATTTTCCGTCTGCCGGAAATTGCGCTTTCACACTTCCCACGAAATAAATAAACCCAAACCAAACAAGTAATAATGTTATTATAAGTATTAGTTTATTTATTCTCCAATCCTTCTTTCTGAAAATAGCAATAGTTATAAGTATGGCTGCAAAAGGAATTTGATCAAGCATGGCACCGAGCTGATGTAACTTACCGGACTGGGTTATTAAATCAGGAGAAGTATTCAGCGCATCAGTTTTACATATGGCGGCTATGATCATTCCGGTTGCCGAAATCAGCAGCATGATTAACCCAATCCTGCCAACAATGTTTAATGATTTCCATAATGCAAACGCTAAAAAAATACAACTTAATCCCAGCGATAGAAAAGCTAGTTGCATCAACCAGCCAAAACTACCTATCTGATATTCACTTATGAAATTCCACGAAGGCGCGATTTCCGGTTTTATTA
>JBGALP010000155.1:0-11651 GCA_044223805.1 Agriterribacter sp. | reverse complement strand
GACCCTTTATGTTTGCTACAGATGAAATATTGGGTGTGCGTCCTTCCAATACATATAAATTCCTGATCATTCTCAGCCCTACTGGTCCGTATTACGGCCGCCCCATGAAAATAGCTGTAGAAGAAAGATATACCCGTGCTTCACCCGGTGGTGTTGGTTTTGCAAAGAATGCAGGCAACTATGGCGGAGGCATGCTGGCTGCTACCTTAGCTCAAAAAGAAGGGTATGACCAGGTGTTATGGACAGACGCTTTTGAGCACAAATGGCTGCAGGAAGTGGGTATGATGAATGTGTTTTTTGTAATTGATAACGTTGCCATTACGCCTTCGCTGGAAGAAGAAACCATTCTTAATGGCGTTACCCGCAACAGCGTGGTAACTATATTACAGGATATGGGCGTAAAAGTGGAAGAGCGCAGGATAAATATTGATGAAGTTATAAAAGCCCATAAAGAAGGTAAACTACAGGAAATTTTTGGTACTGGTACTGCCGCTACCATCGCTATGATTCAAAAAGTAAAATACAGGGATTATGTAATGAGTTTTGATGAAAGCAACTGGAGTTTAAGTTCATCTGTAAAGAAAACAATTGACGCTATACGCGACAGGAAAGTACCTGATACACATCATTGGTTAGTAAACGTTTAACCGGGAAAAAAATACCTCGTTACAGCGTAAAGCCATTCACCACGAATGGCTTTATTTATTTGTAAAGCAAGACTGGTAGCTGCATTGAGGATATTGAGGCGAGGCTGGTACGATATTTCTGTGTATTACGGTATAAATACACAGTTATGAGCAAACATTTTATGCGGGGCGCTTTATTTACAGGATCAGCATTATGGTTAGTAACGTTTTTTGGGGCTTGTAATAAAAGCCGGGAAGATCCTAATCCAAGTATTAATTTCAAGACTTATACACTATATAATGCCTCCAGCGGCTCCAATGTAGCGGCTGGAATTTTAGAATAGACCAGTTGAAAGATGGAAATACAAAGATTACCATTGCCATTAGTGAGCCATTCCGCCAGGCAAATGCAAGCTTTGAGGCTGTTATTAATAAGGAAGATACAGCCGGAAATGAACTGGTTTTTGCCGATCTTGGCGTGGTAAACGGAAATTCCGGCACCTTAATTACTACCCCCGTTATCAGCAGCGGGTCTAATCTGCCTATAAAATATACCGATCTTGTGGGTAATTTTGGGTATTATATAAAGGTGATGAACGGGGCAAATGTGCAGGCAAAGGGCGAGATAAATTGATGTAGCGATAAGGCATGCCTTATCGCTACATTGATAGGACATATTTTTCAGAAAAAAAGGATTTAATTTTGCATTTTCCAACAAGGCACTTACCTTTGCCGTCCCAAAAATAAAAGGTTTTAAATGCCTACAATACAACAATTAGTTAGAAAAGGTAGAGATATCATCAGGGCTAAGAGTAAATCAAGAGCTTTGGACAGTTGTCCTCAGCGTCGCGGTGTATGTACACGTGTGTATACTACCACTCCTAAAAAACCGAACTCTGCGCTTCGTAAAGTAGCCAAAGTACGTTTAACCAACAAGGTAGAGGTGATTGCTTATATCCCCGGTGAAGGTCACAACCTGCAGGAACACTCCATCGTGTTGATCCGCGGTGGTCGTGTGAAGGATTTACCAGGTGTACGTTATCATATTGTAAGGGGTAGCCTTGATACTGCGGGCGTTAAAGACCGTAAGCAAAGCCGTTCTAAATACGGAACCAAAAGGGAAAAAGCTAAAAAATAATTTCCCTATCAACATTAAGTTAAGTAAGTTAATATAAACAGTATGCGTAAAGCACAAGCCAAAAAATTACCATTAGCTCCAGATCCAAAGTTTAACGACAAACAGGTTACCCGTTTTGTAAACAACCTGATGTGGGGTGGTAAGAAGAGCACAGCGTATGAAATATTTTATAACGCTATTGATCGCGTTTCCAGCATTACCAACGAAAATGGTTATGAAATCTGGAAAAGAGCATTGAATAATGTTACGCCTTCTGTTGAAGTACGCAGCCGCAGAATTGGTGGCGCTACTTTCCAGATACCTGCTGAGGTTCGTCCTGACAGGAAGATCTCTTTAAGCATTAAATGGCTTGTACGCTACAGCCGCGAAAGAAATGGTAAGACAATGGCTGATAAATTAGCCAATGAAATAATCGCAGCAAGCAAAGGTGAAGGTGCTGCATTTAAGAAGAAAGAAGACACACATCGTATGGCTGATGCAAATAAAGCATTCGCGCATTTTAGAGTATAAATATTTTTTTTTAGTTTTTTTGCCCTGTTGCTTTTGTAACAGGGTTTTTTTTTAGCACAATGAAATATTATTTTTATATCTTTTTTTTATTCCTTTCGGTTAGGGCTACCGCCCAACAACAAAGCCTGGGAACCTGGCATGTAGTAAACGGGCAGTATAACGTTAATAAGAACTGGTTTGTATGGGGCGAACTCCAAACAAGGTCGCAGGGATTTTTTAATAATTTCTTTTACTATGAAACCAAGGGTGGAGCCGGTTTGAATGTTGGTAAAAACTTTTCCTTTTTAGTAGGCTCTGGTCGTTACGCTACCTATTCCAATAATGGCAATTTTAAAAAACCTTTTGCCAATGAAGAGTTCAGGCTATGGCAGCAATTTGTTATCAGCAGCTATGTTCACCAGGTAAAGTTTGAACATCGTTACCGTATTGAGCAGCGCTGGTTAACCAATGGCGGATACAGAAACAGGTATCGCTACAGGTTTAACGTATTCCTGCCACTTAATAACAATAAGATAGCCGCCAAAACCTTTTTCCTGAATGCATACGATGAGGTTTTTCTTACCAACAAAGCCCCCCATTTTGAGCGGAACAGGGCTTTCGGAGGTGCAGGCTATATGCCCAATAAGGACATCACCTTGTTGGTTGGATACCTGCACCAATACGATTACACCCCTTTAGTTTCTACGGGTAAAAACTTTATCCAGTTTTCATTATTGTTTCAGTTGCACCAGGCTGATGGGGTAGAGAAACTTCCGCAGATAATGGACTAAGGCGTGAAAGGCAGGTTTAAGGTTTAGGGTTTGAGGCCGGAGACCTGATGAAACAATAAACTTTAAACACCAAACCATAAACATCAAACAACAAACCTCCCTCAAACCCTTTGGCGGTTAAGTTTTTCTTCTTATTTTTGCGCCGCCAAAAGGGATAGCATATAATGTTTTGATGATGGGCTGTTCTCTATTTGGCATAATATGAGAGTATTTCCCACCATATAATACGTGTATACTTCCGGGTTAACCGGTAAGTTTTTAAATATTTGTTTTCCTATTAAAATTTATTCCAAATCATAATTTATGGCAGATTTAAAATTTCAAAGAAACTTCGGTATTGCGGCGCATATTGATGCCGGTAAGACCACTACCACGGAGCGTATTTTGCGCTACACGGGTATGATTCATAAAATTGGTGAGGTGCATGATGGCGCTGCTACTACAGACTGGATGGAGCAGGAAAAGGAAAGAGGTATCACCATTACATCTGCCGCTGTAAGCTGCCAGTGGAAATTCCCAACCAATAAAGGTGTTGCTGACGCAAATACAAAAAGCTACTATTTCAATATTATTGATACTCCCGGTCACGTGGATTTTACCGTTGAGGTAGAGCGTTCCATGCGTGTACTGGATGGTTTGATAGCGTTATTCAGCGCGGTTGATGGTGTTGAACCACAGTCTGAAACCGTATGGCGCCAGGCTAACCGTTACAAGGTTCCACGTATTGGTTTCGTAAATAAAATGGACCGTGCGGGTGCTGACTTTTTAATGGTGGTAAGACAGGTAAAGGAGATGCTCGGTGCGAAAGCCGTTCCCTTGCAGTTACCTATAGGCGCTGAAGATGATTTTAAAGGCGTGGTTGACCTTATCAAGATGAAAGGGATCATCTGGGATATGGAAACAGAAGGCATGACCTTTAAAGAAATAGATGTGCCTGCCGATATGCTGGCTGAAGCTGAAGAGTGGAGAGCAAGCCTGGTAGAAGCTGTTGCTGAATATGATGATAAGCTCATGGAAAAATTCTTTGAAGATCCTAACACGATCACCGAAGAAGAAATGCATGAAGCGATCCGTAAGGCTACTGTAGACCTGAGCATTGTACCCATGATGTGCGGTTCTTCATTTAAGAATAAAGGCGTACAAACCGCGCTGGATGCTGTTTGCCGCTACCTGCCTTCACCTGTTGATATTGATGCTGTAGAGGGTGTTAATCCTGATACCGGCGCTGTTGAAACACGTAAGCCAGATGCGAAAGAACCATTCGCTGCATTAGCCTTCAAAATTATGACTGATCCTTTTGTTGGTCGTTTGGCATTCTTCAGGGCTTATTCCGGTCACCTTGATGCTGGTTCTTATGTGCTGAACGTAAGAAGCGGAAAGAAAGAACGTATCAGCCGTATCATGAAGATGTTTGCTAACAAGCAAAACCCGATTGATTTTATTGAAGCCGGAGATATTGGCGCGGCTGTAGGATTTAAAGAAATAAAAACAGGTGATACATTGTGTGATGAAGATCATCCGATCACTTTGGAAAATATGTTTATTCCTGAGCCCGTTATCGCTATCGCGGTGGAGCCTAAAACACAGGCCGACGTTGATAAGATGGGTATGGCTATAGGTAAGCTGGTTGAAGAAGATCCTACCTTACGTGTAAACACAGACGAAGAAACAGGTCAGACCATTCTTCGTGGTATGGGTGAGCTTCACCTCGAGATTATCATTGACCGTATGCGTCGTGAGTTTAAAGTGGAAGTGAACCAGGGAGCACCACAGGTGGCTTATAAAGAAGCGTTTTCTAAAGCTGTTGAACACCGCGAAGTGTTGAAGAAACAAACGGGTGGTCGTGGTAAATTCGCCGATATCGTGTTTGAAATCGGGCCCGCTGACGAAGAATGGAAGAAAGAGAATCCTGATAAATCATTCCAGTTTGTGAATGATATTTTCGGAGGATCTATTCCACGTGAATTTGTACCTGCTATTCAGAAAGGTTTTGAAACCTCTATGACAAATGGTGTGTTGGCTAACTATCCATTGGTTGATATGAAGATCCGTGTGTTTGACGGTAGCTACCACGATGTGGATTCTGATTCCATGTCGTTTGAGCTTTGCGCCAAGAGCGGTTTCCGCGAAGCAGGCCGTAAAGCAAAACCCGTTTTACTTGAGCCAATCATGAAGCTTGAAGTATTAACGCCTGATCAGTACATGGGTGATGTTACCGGTGATATCAACCGTCGCCGTGGTATATTAGAGGGTATGGACAGCCGTAATAACCTGCAGGTTATTAAAGCTAAAGTACCATTGAGCGAAATGTTTGAACAATAACGCAATTGCGTTCTTTAACTTCAGGTCGTGCAACATCTACCATGGAGTTCAGTCACTACAATCCTGCACCAAACAATATTGCTGAAGAAGTGATAGCAAAGGTGAAGGGAAAAGTAACCGCTTAATAGTGGTATGTAGTAAGTGATAAGTTGTAAATATTAATTACACTATATCAGCCCTGTTTCGTGATAAACGAAGCAGGGTTTTTTTATGCCGTTTTATGATGAGGTTTCCCTGGTAGGCGACTCTAACAAAGCAAAGCATATTCAGGCGTGATGAAATTGATTGTACAACTCTCATTATTATTCTCATTATTATATCAACCTTGTAAAGCCATTGATACCACTTATTTTAATTCGCATTTCAGGTTGCTGCCATTGCCGCAAAAAGTAAATCTTTTAAAAGAGAAAGGAATAGCTTATACCGCATTACGCACTATTGTGTTAATAAACACCGTTGAAAAACCGGTAATCCCTTTTATGCTCTCCTCATTGCCTATAGGTGAAGCAATAACAGCAGGTACAGTTTCGCTTATTACCGATGCTTCTTTATCGCTACCCTCTCCTGAAGGATATGTTCTTGAAATAAAAGAAGGAAAAGTTGTAGTAAAAGCAACACATCAGCAGGGATTATTCTATGGTTTGCAAACCCTGAATCAATTAATGGAAGATGCGAGAGATCAACAAATAGAAATTCCTTCCTGTATCATCACAGATTACCCGGAAATAGACTACCGCGCAGTGCATCTCGATCTTAAGCATCATATTGATGCTATGAAATATTATTACGACATGATGGACAGGCTGGCGGCTGTAAAAATAAATGCGGTAATAGTAGAGTTTGAAGATAAGCTGAGATACAGGCAGGCTTCAAATGTGGGTGCAGGCAATTCCATTTCTGTGGAAGAATTTTCAACCTTGAGTAAATATGCCAAAGAGCGGTTTATTGAAATAAGTCCTTTAGTGCAGGGGTTAGGGCATGCTTCGTTTATTTTAAAGCATGAAGCATATAAATACTTAAGAGACGATACCACATCAGACTGGGTATTTGATCCGCTCAACCTGGATACATATAAGCTGCAGTTTTCCTTGTATGAAGATGCTATAGCGGCTACGCCTTACGGTAAGTATCTGCATGTAGGTGGTGATGAGGTTGGAAAGCTAGGTAAATCAGCGCTATGCAAAAAATCAGGTAAGAGCGCTATTGAACTTCAGTTGTATTGGTTAAAAAAAGTAACAGACTTCGCGGAAGCGCATCATCGTGTTCCCATATTCTGGGATGATATGGTGCTTAAGCAAGCCGGCTTATATGAAACAACGTATGATACTGCGGTAACTATGCAACAATCAGAAGTATTATGGGCCAGGAATCAATCATTTCTTGATGAAAAGATCAGTTTATTTCCCGCTAATTGTGTGTATATGCGTTGGAACTACGATGTATGTACATTACCCGGAAATCAGCGTGCGTTGGATTGGTATAAAAAAAACAACCTGCACGCCATGGCTGCTACTGCTACGCAGTGTATGTCGGCTATGCTTTCCCGTCACCAGTCAAATTTTCAACCGATAAAAGATTTTTGCCAGCTTACTGCTCAAAAGAAATTGGATGGCATTTTGTGTACGGTTTGGGACGACTGCTCTGTACACCTTGAAACCACCTGGCGGGGCATGTATGATTTTGCATTGTTCAGTTGGAATTACGAAGACATTGCTGCCAGTAAGGCGCATGGCATTTTCCGTCATCGGTTTTTTGCTCCGGTACTCGCGGCTACAGCAAATGAATTTCAGGATTCGCTTGAAACCGCCCTGTCTTTTTGGGAAACCGCTTTATTGAGCGAGGGCGACAGGGAAAATTATCACAAGCATTTTAAGCTGCTGCTATTGCCTGATGAAGGTCATCCTGGTGTTTGGAGTGCAAATAATAAAATGAAACTCATGTTGGCTAAAAATAATATAGCTCAATATGAATGGATAAAAAGCAGGATTGCTAACGCAATAAAACTTAGCCATAGAAATGAATATGCATTAGACGTATATAACCAGGTGAATGAGTTACAGGTATATTCCGCAAAACTTTTATTGCTATTGGAACAATATGATACAACTACTTCCGGCAATAAAAAAACTTACGCTGGAAAGATAATGGATTATGTAAATAGCTTTCCCGTTATAAGATCGCGACTGGAAAAAGTATTTTCAGAAACACGTATAATGGGTAATCCTATGGGATATCAACTGGATAATAATTTTCACGAGCATCTTGCTAATGGAACTAATAACACAGACTGGATGTATATGTATGAGTTGCCTATGAATCAAAAAATAAAAGAGTGGTTAGCGAAGTGATAAGCTATGTGTGAAATCATGATCAGAGCGAAGATAGATCCGTCGTACCTCAAGGATGACAATACAAGAGGATGAATATGTAAAAGCCCGATACAGCCGCGGACTGTCACTCCGACGATAGGAGCAGTTTGTCTCCGCCAAGATCAATGTTGCAGATAATGCGTGAACAATAATTAATAGTTTAAAATCCATCAATTGATGAACAGCAAATGTTTTTTTCTTTTTTGTTCCATTGTTATAACTACTATAACAGGGTGCTCCGCAGTAAAAAAAGATAATGGTTCTACAAAAGCACATGCATCAAATCCCAACGGCAGAAATGATAACTGGGGATTTGTTGGATATGGTGGAGGTGGCGCCATGTTTCACGCAACGGTTAGTCCCTTTGATACTGACGTAGCATTAGTAGCCTGCGACATGACAGGTTCTTTTATTACATATAATGGTGGCACATCATGGCGTATGTTTAATCTTAGAGCGCCGGTAGATTTTTTTGTTTTTGATCCACTGGATTCGAACATCATATATGCCAACGGTATAGCGCTTTTTAAAAGTACAGATCACGGTAATACATGGAATGCTGTCTATCCTTCTCCCACGCACATTAAAGCTGTTGTAGCAAAAGGCGATCATGCATCTGAAGTTATAGTTACTGATGATAGTACTAAAAGAAAGGTGTTAAGTCTTGCCGTTGATCCCGGCGACAATAAAAAGTTATACGCCATTGTTGTTATTGATACCACTGTTTCATTTATTTCGTCTATTGATGGGGGTGATAACTGGAAAACCGAAAAAAAGCTGGATGGAGAAGCAGAACAGATTTTTATTCATCCCGGTTCACCAGTTAATAACAGAACAATTTATCTTGCCGGCAAACATTTTATTGATACGAGGCAAAATGGAACATGGAACAAAAATAGTGTACCCGCTGGTATAAATATGCTCACTACTTACACAGGCGGATTTGATAAATCAACGAATGCATTTATTATGTATGCTATTGCAGGTAAATCGTATTTTGATGCAGCCGGCAAAGCTTCAGGAATATTTTATTCCAAAGATGGTGGCATTACGTGGGAGAACAGGCAAGTGGGATTATTGCAGTTTAATAAGGGAATGAATATGCCCGAATGGCGCACCATTGCTACCAGTGCGTTACATCCGCAAACGGTTTACGTTTCTTATAATAACATGACCACGGGTATTGATACTGTTAGTATCGGCGTAGCCAAAAGTGAAGACTATGGCAAAACCTGGACCTTGTGCTGGCAAGACCGGCTGGCAAAAAATACCAGTATCGTTTCTCCGAATTTTAAAGATGGATGGCTCAACGGAAGGTTTGGTCCAACATGGGGAGAAAACCCTTTTTCGATAGGGGTTTCACCTACTGATGCCAACGTTTGTTATGCTACTGATTTTGGACGGACTGTTAAAACAACAGATGGCGGAAAATTATGGCAGGAAGCATATAGCAAAAAGAAAGAAAACGGAGGTTCGGTATCGCGTGGGTTAGAAGTAACTACCAGTTACAGTATTGTATTCGATCCTTTTGATACAACACACCTGTTTATTACAAATACAGATGTAGGATTAATGGAAAGCTTTGATGGAGGGAAAAGCTGGACAAGCGCTACCAACAATAATGGAATTCCGAAAGAATGGATAAACAGCACTTACTGGTTAACGTTTGATCCGCAGGTGAAAGGAAAAGCCTGGGCGGTGATGAGTAACACGCACGATCTTCCCCGGCCGAAAATGTGGCGTACACATGGTGTAGCGGATTATAAAGGTGGAATTCTAATGACGGAGGATGCAGGCAAAAGCTGGAAAATAATGAGCAACGGAATTGGTGAAGCTGCATTTACACACCTATTATTGGATAGCGCTGCTATATATGCAACCGCTTTTGGCAAAGGGGTGTATAAATCTGTTGACCAAGGCAAAACATGGCAGCTTAAAAATAATGGAATAGAAGGCAAAGAGCCATTTGCCTGGCGGTTGGTTAAAGCGGGCAAAACAAACAGATTGTATCTAATTGTAAGCAGAAGGAGCGAAGATGGAAGTATAGGCAATGATATGGATGGCGCTGTATATTATTCAGACAATGGTGCGGACAAATGGGAGAAGCTCCCGCTTCCTGAAGGAACCAATGCGCCTACGGGTCTGGCTGTTGATCCTGCTCATCCTGATCATTTGATTTTATGCGCCTGGGGCAGGATAATAAAAGATAAATTTTCTCCTGATACGAATGGCGGGGTATATGTTACGTACGATGCCGGTAAAAGCTGGAAACCTGCATTGCAGCACGATCAGCATATATGCGACATAACGTATGATGGCCGCAATAATACTTATTATGCTTGTGGCTTTAATGGGTCCGCCTATCGTTCTGTTGATAACGGCAATACCTGGCAACGCATTAAAGGGTATAATTTTAAATGGGGAAAAAGAATTGATCTTGATCCACGCGATCCCTCTAAAATATTTATTATCACTTTTGGTGGTGGTGTGTGGTATGGTCCTGCCGCGGGTGATAGTACAGCTGTAGAAGATATTGTTACACCTGTTTTTTCTTATAAATAATTCAATTAGCAATACATTTAGTTTAATCTGTAAAGATTTCCTTTTGTGTTGGTAAGCCTGTTCTACGCGGCTCCATACGGAGCCGATATTATATTTTCTGATTTTTCTATAAACACGAAGCTCCTCTGGAGCTAAAAGCAAGATGTCGATCTTTTTAGATTGTATTTCCCAAAAGAGTTAAAAAGATTCATAATCATAGACAAGGTTATTACATCTCCGTAGGAGTTCTGTGTGAAGATTAAGAGGTGATGAAATGTAAATACTTCCGGAAAAAATATGCTATTCCTAATACCTTTCTCTTAATTTATCTCTCATTTTTATTTTCCGTTAAAGACGGGAAATCCTCCTGCTATTCTTGCCCCATAGGGGCTACGTGTTTATAGAAAATAACAATAAAATCTTGCAACTCCTAAGGAGTTGCGTGTAAAGATTAATCGGTAATGAAATTTGCAATACATTCGAAAAAAATCCGCTATGCCAAACACCTTCTCTCAAATTTACCTGCAATTCGTATTTGCAGTTAAAGGCAGACAAAGCCTTATATCCAAACAACATAAAGAAGAACTTCACAAATACCTTACCTCCCTGGTGCAGGCCCGTAAAGCAAAAATGCTGGCTGTGCATTGTATGCCCGATCATACACATTTGTTTGTGGGGTTTAAGCCATCTGTACTGATATCCGATTTTGTAAAACAAATAAAAGTAGAAAGCAATGAATTTATCAACAGCAAAAAATGGACAAATGATACGTTTAATTGGCAAGAAGGATACGGTGTATTCTCTTATGGTCATTCACAAATTGATGTAGTTTGTAAATATGTTATGAACCAGGAAACGCATCACAGGAGAAAAACATTCAAAGAAGAGTATCATACTTTTCTGGAGAAATTTGCTGTTTCGTACGAAGAAAAATATTTATTTGATTTTATAGAATAAACTGGTTGTTTCTATATCAACCAAAATATTATCACTTAGCGTTTTGATGCCATACATTATAATTCGATTATTGGTGTTTAATAAATAATCCTTTATTGCCAGGATGTAGCATAGTCATATGTTACAGCTCTTTTTTTACTTCATCCGCAATCGTTTGCTTTGTTGTTGTGGAAAATAATTTTTTAACAATCATTTCATATTGTCATAATTTTAGTGAGTAACCTGTAAAGATCACTCCTTGTTTTTACCAATAACCAAAGCTTTTATATAACGCTGTGATCAATTATTTTAACCACAACGAAAACGAAATTGTATTGCTTTCACAAGTGCGTGAAGGAGACGTGAAGGCGTTTGAGATGGTATATAATAATTACAGTTCCCGGTTATATGGTAACATTTTAAAGTTGGTAAAATCTCC
>JBGALP010000154.1:0-11403 GCA_044223805.1 Agriterribacter sp. | reverse complement strand
TGGATGGCAACCTACCGACCTGGTTATTCTCGCTGCCCGCCCTTCTGTGGGTAAAACGGCATTTGCGCTTAATCTTGCCCGTAATGCGGCGCTGAGTGCAACAAAACCTACGCCCATCGCTTTTTTTAGTCTTGAAATGAGTGCAGCCCAGTTGGTGCAGCGTATTTTAAGCGCAGAGAGTGAGATCTGGCTTGAAAAAATAGCACGCGGTAAAATGGAGGAGCACGAAATGCAGCAATTATACCGTAATGGAATTCAGCGGTTGCAGAATGCCCCAATTTTTATTGATGATACTCCTGCGCTGAACATTTTTGAACTGCGTGCCAAATGCCGCAGACTTAAAAATAAACACAATGTTAGCCTGGTAATTATTGATTACCTGCAGTTGATGAGTGGCACCGGAGATAAGCGAAGCTCAAACCGCGAGCAGGAAATCAGCACCATTTCCCGAAACCTGAAAGGATTGGCTAAAGAATTAGGCATTCCCATTATTGCCTTAAGCCAGTTAAGCCGTGAGGTAGAAAAACGTAAAGAGGGAGATAAGATGCCCCAGTTGAGCGATTTGCGTGAATCGGGGGCTATTGAGCAGGATGCTGATATGGTAATGTTTCTCTATCGCCCGGAATACTATAATATTACTGCCAACGAATTTGGGGAGAATAACAAGGGAGAAACGCACGTAAGAATAGCCAAGCATCGTAATGGTTCGCTCGAAACTATAAAGCTCAGGGCTTTGTTACATATTCAGAAATTTACGGAAATGGAATCTGACGATTTTGGTGGCATGGGCGCTCCGCAAGGAAACTGGAAACCTGTTGCCGGCGATAGTGGCGATAGTAATGCGAGGCTGTTTATTCAAAAAGGAAGTAAAATGAATGACGGGCAATTTGACGATGAAGCCCCATTTTAAATAGTTCAAATTTGAGGTTGCCATGAATCTGGCATTAAGCTTTCCAATTGTGGAAAGCTTTTTTTATGAATTTTAAAGTATTTGGGGGTAAAATGCGTTTATAGGTGTTATTTATAAGATGTTAATTTTGAAACTGATGTCATTTGAAAAACTTGCGGTATGAACTTAACCAGGTGTTATTGGTCAAATCCGCTATACAGTTTAGTTATTATTCTTTTTTTTCTTGCATGTAACAGTAAAGCAAAGATTGAGAATAAAAGCGATTTTTCTGACTTCAGGTTTAGGAAAATACAGGCTTATATAGATGATAGTGCGCATTACTTCAAGGCTATGGATTCTATTTATGCCGATTTACCTAACTTCCGCCGCACGTATGAAATGTATAATTGCAAGCGTGGGTACTTCTTTACAGTTAAGCGGGATTATATTAAAGCGTTAAATTATTCAGACAGTATTCTGCAACTGTTAGGGGAGCATAGTACTAACCAGGAAGGCTATTCCTTTTGGTATCCTCAGGCATTGGCCCTTAAAGCAGACGATCTTCATGCTTTGAAAAGATATACAGAATCTTTTACTTTTTATTACCTGGCAAGAGAAGCTATCTATAAATCAGGCGACACCTGCCTGTTTGCCGACTATAGCAATAAATTAGGTTTAGTATCTTTTCAACATAACCAATACAAAGCCGCGGCGGAATATTTTAAGCAGGCCATTCAGCAAAAAATACATTGCGGTACAGATAACGCCAATAGCGGGCACGTACTTTTTGCGGTACTGCAAAGTACATTGGATAATATAGGTATTTGTTACAGCAGGCTTAATATGCTGGATTCTTCGTTGTATTATTTTGATAGCGCATTACGGTATATTGATCATAATTATCAGAATGCTTTTCGCTATAATGAACAAAATCAAAAAATTGCCGACACTAATTTTATTGAAAGCGCCAGGGGAGTTATTTATGGAAATATGGCAACAGATTTAGCTGCTACAGGTAATGATTCTGCCGCAGAAAGACTTTTGAAAAGCAGTATATATATAAACAGCCAACCAATCAGGGCTAAGGAAGATGTGCCATATTCGCAGGGTAAGTTAGCTGGTCTCTATATAAAACAATTACGCCTTAATGAAGCAAATGAAGCGCTTAATGCTTTAAGAAAAGGGTTGGATACGCTTGCAAATGAAGAAATGGAAAGAAGATGGTTGGGGCTTCAATCTGATTATTTTGCTGCCAGAAAAGATTTCTTTACCTCTAATGAATATCTCAAAAAGTACATGGCCCGAAAAGATTCCGTAACTGCTTCTGAATATGATAAACTCGCGCCGGATCTGGATGAAACTTTTGGATATTTAAAAACACAACAGGATCTATATACCTTTCAGCGGGATGACGAAAGAAAGAGCCTGTATCTTGTTTTGTTTTCAATAGGGCTGATACTGGTTACGATAATTATGTTACTGATATGGAATAGTTACAGGGTATCCCAAAAGCACATTAATACATTGGCTGCATTAAATGAGAAACTAATTTATAAACAAACGCACCTGGAAAAAGCATTGACAGCATTACAGACAAGCCACGAGGAAAATAACCGCATTGTGAAAATTGTTGCGCACGATTTACGTAACCCTGTAAGCGGAATAGCTGGAATGAGCGACTTTTTGTTGAAAGAAGACAATTACAACAGTACACAACGGAAAATGCTGGAAATGATCCGGCAGTCAAGTTATCATTCTATTGAACTGATACAGGACATGGCGCAGTTTAACAGCAGGATAGGAGAAATAAGCAAAGAACCTGTTGATGTAACAGCGCTTTTACTTTATTGTGTTGACCTGCTTCAATTGAAAGCTGAAGAAAAATCTCAAAAGATTATCACACATACTATGCCTTTAACCATATTGGCCGATAGGGAAAAAGTATGGCGTGTATTCAGTAATCTTATTGGCAATGCCATAAAATTCAGTGAAAAGGGTCGGCAAATAGAAGTTAACATCAGCTCGAAAAATGCATTTGCTGTTATATCTGTAAAGGACCATGGTATCGGAATTCCGGAAACAATGAAAGAGAAAATATTTACCGCTGATACAGATATTAAGCGTAAAGGCACTGCCGGAGAAGCGTCTTTTGGATTAGGCTTAACCATATGCAAACAGATTGTTGAAAACCACAATGGCTCACTTTGGTTTGAAAGCGAGGTGGGCAGCGGAACCACTTTTTATGTTTCATTTCCCCTTGTTGCTGAAGCAACCGGATCTCTAAATCACACATCCTGATCGGTTTTTCAATGTATTTACTTTATTTGCAGCAAATATGTACTAATGTCGCTTCCTTTTTTCTTTATGAAAAATATTGACCCGGCAGCATCACTGTTAGGGTTAGATGAAAATACATCAAAGCATGTTCAACAGGTATTAAGAATGAAAACCGGCGAACAAATGCATATTACCGACGGTATGGGAAACATATTTGTCGCGGTAATTCATGAGCATCAAAAAAAACAATGCGTAGTAAAACGGATCAGCCATCAAATAACAGCTCCTGCGGCAAATCGTAGTACTATAGCCGTATCCTTAATAAAAAATACCGGCAGGTTTGAGTGGTTCTTAGAAAAAGCGGTTGAAATAGGCATCACCAATATTGTTCCGCTCATGTGTGAACGAACAGAAAAGAGCCACATTCGTACAGACAGAATGCAGAGTATAATGATCAGCGCCATGTTGCAAAGCCAGCAAAGCTGGCTACCCGTTTTGCGCGAACCGGTTCGTTTTGGTGACTGGATATCCGGTGAGCTATCGGGCAAAAAATGTATTGCCCATTGTGTTGAGAATGAAAAAAAAAGTTTTAAAGCAATGGCAGATGCCGGCGGCGACATAACTATTGGTATAGGTCCCGAAGGAGATTTTACCCCAGCCGAAATACAATTGGCGCTCAGCCATGCATTTACCCCGGTAAGCCTTGGCGAAACCAGGTTAAGAACCGAAACAGCGGCTATGGTAGCTGCGGCTTTGCTCAGGATTAAGTAAATTGCTGCTGTAATGGCAGCGCAACAGCGTATTATAGCACATTTTGATCTCGACGCCTTTTTTGTATCGGTAGAATGCGTAAACGATCCTACACTTAAAGGCAAACCACTTATAGTAGGTGGAAGCAGGGAACGTGGGGTGGTAGCCGCTTGCAGCTATGAGGCGCGGAAATATGGAATTCATTCGGCTATGCCTATGGGTAAGGCCATGAAGTTATGTCCGCATGCTACGGTAGTGAAAGGTACACGCGGCGAATACAGTAAATATTCCCGCTGGGTAACCGAAATTATAGCTGCAAAAGCGCCATTGTTTGAAAAAGCTTCTATTGATGAGTTTTACCTCGATCTAACAGGCATGGATAAATATTTTAATCCGTGGCAATGGACTATTGATCTGCGGCAGGAGATTATTGATAAAACTTCATTGCCTATTTCCTTTGCGTTAGCCTCCAATAAGCTGATCGCCAAAATAGCCACCAATGAGGCCAAGCCTAATGGGTATATGCAGGTTGCTGCCGGAATGGAAAAAGAATACCTGGCTCCGTTACCAGCCAGCGCTATACCTGGTATAGGTAAACAAACCAACCAGCAGCTTTTAACTATGGGTATTAAAACCATTGGAGATATCAGCTCAAGAACTCCTGAAGAAATGGAGTTATTGTTAGGCAATTATGGATTGGATTTGTGGAACAGGGCAAACGGCATACACCATAGTGAAGTTGTGCCCTATCACGAGGCTAAATCTGTTTCTACCGAAAATACATTTGAATCCAGCAAAACAGATATGGATTTTATATTATCGGAACTGGTGAGGATGACAGAAAAAGTAGCACATGAATTGAGAGAAGACGATAAAATGGCCGGCTGCATAGCCGTAAAAATAAGATATCCCGATTTTGAAACCACTTCCCGCCAAACCTCCATTTCCTATACTTTTTACGATGACGAGCTGATACCCGTGGCTAAGGACCTGTTTCATAAATTATATCGTAAAGGAGAGCCGGTACGCCTGCTGGGCGTACGTTTGAGCGAACTTACCAATGAGGCTTTTCAAACCAATCTTTTTGAAAATACAGAAAAAAAGGCGGGATTATATAAAGCCATTGATTCTGTTAAAAACCGCTTTGGACGAGGCGCTATAACGAAGGGAAGGACAATTTAATTTTTTTTAACCTTATAGTCTACTAAGTTAGTAGGAAAAGAATATATTTGCAATCCAATTTTTAACCTTTAAATAGAAGCAATATGAGTTTGCGTTTAGGCGATATCGCGCCAAATTTTACTGCAGAAACAAGTCTTGGCAAAATTGATTTTTACGAATATCTTGGCGATAGCTGGGGAGTGCTCTTTTCTCACCCTGCCGATTATACGCCCGTGTGTACAACAGAACTGGGAAAAACAGCTTTATTGGGAGATGAGTTCGCTAAGCGCAATGTGAAGGTATTAGCGGTTAGTGTTGACAGTTTAGACAGGCATACCGGCTGGATTAAAGACATTAATGAAACACAGCATACAGAAGTAAAGTTCCCTATCATTGCTGATCCTGAAAGAAAGGTAGCAACTGCTTACGGCATGATTCATCCTAATGCTTCAGAAAATTTTACGGTTCGTTCCCTGTTTATAATAGGGCCCGACAAAAAAGTAAAGCTCACTATTACTTATCCTGCCTCTACAGGAAGGAACTTTTTTGAAGTATTAAGGGTGATAGATTCATTACAATTAACCGCTAATTACAGTGTAGCCACACCGGCAGACTGGAAGCCAACAGAAGATGTAATTGTAGTACCTGCTGTGTCAACAGAAGATGCTATAAAGAAATTTCCTAAAGGTGTAAAAGTGGTAAAGCCTTACCTGCGCTACACTCCACAGCCTAATTTGTAGAAGATACAGCGTAAGAAGTTCGGAGGAAAATAAAAAAAGCAAACCCCTTTTGGCTAAAAAGCCGGAAGGGGTTTGCTTTTTATTGAAAAAAAATCAGAACCTTTGTTATTATTATAAATATTATTCCTAATTTTCTACAATCAATTTATCTCTTCTACAAACACAATAAATTCCAACAATCATGGCTAAAGCAAAGAAAAAAAGTGCTCCTAAAAAAGCAGCGCCTAAAAAGAAAGCTCCTGCTAAAAAGGCTGTAAAAAAAGCCGCTCCTAAAAAAGCAGCAAAAAAAGCAGCCCCTAAAAAAGCGGCGCCCAAAAAGAAGGCAGCTCCTAAGAAAAAGAGTGCTACTAAGAAAGCTGTAAAAAAAGCAGCCCCTAAAAAGGCGGCACCAAAAAAAGCCGCTCCTAAAAAGGCAGCACCGAAGAAGGCAGCCCCCAAGAAAGCGGCTCCTAAAAAAGCAGCACCTAAAGCAGCTCCCAAAAAAGCCGCTCCAAAGAAAAAATCAGCTCCAAAACCTAAGCCAGAAGAGGTGATGCCTGTAGTTGAACCAGAAGTTACCCCGCCACCGGTTGAAGAAACTCCTCCTGCAACTGAAAGCAACGGAGAATTATTCAGCTAGTATAAAGTATACACAATTACGATTTTACTATAAACAAAAGCGTGGCATAAGCTGCGCTTTTTTGTTGACATTATTAGATGATTAAAAGGTTAACCGTACAGGTAGGTTTAAATCAGTTTTTGAAGCGCTGCAGGTTAATAAAATCTTTTTCAGCATTCTGTACTTCACACGCGGCTCCAGGGGAGCCGATATTGCCATTACGAATTTTCTATAAACACAACGCTCCTTCTGGAGCGAGAGTGGCAATCTGAAAATTACAATCGGATATTATTTTAAGTGTTGATTAAAATACTACTATGATGGAATTGCTGTAGTTGGAGCAGCGTGTTTGTAGTGCGATACGATCCAGGTGCCGAAATAAAAAATCCTGGAAATTGTTTGATTGTGTTATTGTATTTGCAGATAGGCTTTTATTCTATTGCTAAGTTCAAAACCAACAGGGTTGTAATAATTCCCTTATTCCAGTAACTTATTTCATTTTATTAGTTAATGTATTCCATTTGTTTTTTTCTCGAAATGGTTTTAAATCGGAAAGAGATTGGTCAAAAAAAATAGGGGAAAAATTATCCACGATGTGCAATGCTTTGCATTTGCAAGATTCAGTACACCATTACCAAGTTTAAATGTATTCATCGAGGTGACTGTATAAAATGTCAAGTATAAACCAATCATCAACAAAAGGACGATTATCTCTTGTATAGCCATCAATTACTTTACTTCATTTAAATTGATAACAACTTCTTCTTATTCAGTTGTCCAAGAAAAAATATTCTCTTTGAAAGTAATTATTTCTGATTTTTGGGTTCAATAGTTAGAGTGCTTTTTATTTCTGTTGATTGCTTAACGCTTAAAAATCTTCTGAATATTTTACTCGATTTACATGCTTTGGCATCTGGCAATGCTGTTGAATTACTTTAAATATATAAACAAAGCTGATCAGGTGTTTAATGCAATACGCTTTAGGCGAATTAGAGAATACTCCTTTTTAAATAATTCCTGCATCAACCCGCCAAAATTCCCAATCAATGCTTACATTAGAGATCAATAGAAATTTTTTAAATAGATATTTCATTATTCATTTTGTTTAGACCCCAATTATTATGACGAATAACAGTCGTAGAAATTTTATAAAGAACACTGCTGTAGCAGGCGTAGGCACTTCTCTGATTGGTACACAGGTTTTCGCATCTTCAACTCCTTCAAGCCGTGCACCTAAAAAAGTAATTGTTGCAGGTGGCGGCATTGCGGGTTTATGTACCGCTTATGAATTGATGAAACGTGGCCATGACGTAACAGTATTGGAAGCCTCTGGAAGGCACGGCGGTCATGTGTTTACTGCCCGTGATGGCTTGTCAGATGGTTTGTATGGCGATTATGGCGCCGAGCATATTACCAAACCTGGTTATGAGCGATACTGGCAATACCTGAATGAATTAGGTGTAGAAGCTTTGCCTTATCCAAGGCGTAAAAATTTATTGCGGCAGATAGACGGTAAGTTTTATACAGAAGAAATGCTGAGTGACAGATCGGTGCTTACTACAATGGGTTTTAATGCAAAGGAAGTTGATTATTTAAGTAAGCATCCTTATTGGGACCTGGTTTCTTTATACAACAGTCCATACCTCGATAAATTTACAGACGAATATCAACCCTTTGGTGTAGGGTACGATACCTGGGATAATACACCAATCGCTGATATATATATAAAAGCAGGTGCTTCAGCTAAAGCTTTGGAGGTGTGGGGAGGGGCCAATACTTCTGCTTTATTTGAATTGTGGCGTTCCGCTATTTTAAAACTCAGGGGTGTTTCTCAATTTCCGGTAGATGTGTACAGGCTTAAAGGAGGTAACCAGAGTTTGCCAACTGCTTTTGCAAAAAAACTGGGTGACCGAGTAAGACTGAATTGCCCTATACAAAGCATTGAACATGATAAAGCCGGCGTGCGTGTAAAATTTAAATGGATGGGTGAAGCGCAGGAGCTATCGGCTGATTACCTGGTAAATGCTATTCCGCCACCAGCATTCAGAAAAATTATTGTTACACCTGGTTTCCCGCCCGAAAAACAATTTGTGCTTGATAATGTGCAGTATGATTCTTATCAGCGGTTCGTATTTCAATGCAGTTCAAAATTCTGGGAGAAAGATAAAATCAGCATCAATATAGACTTTGATAGTCCTGATCTATGGTCTGTTTGGCAGAGCGCCGACGAAGTAGATACGCACAGGGTGGTTGTATTGGGTACCGGCGCCGGCGGCATTACACCACAACGGGCATTAGCTGTTTTTAAAGAGAATTACCCCGGCGCAACTAAACCTACAGTGGAGCAGGTAGTAAGTAAAGACTGGACAAAAGATGGTTTTGCACCAACATGTGAGCGCGTAAACTTCCCTATGGGACAACTGCATAAATTTTGGCCGGAGATTATGAAACCGCACGGACGGATTTATTTTGCAGGCGCTTCTACAGATAATCTGAACTGGGGCATGGAAGCCTCTACGCGCTCTGCTTATCGCGCTGCAGACCAAATTGATAAAGCATAATCCTGTATCAGCAAAGTTGTATGACTAAACATTGGGCCTTGCTATGCATAATAACTATTACAGTATTAAGCAGTTTTTCTTTTCAACAAAAGGATAATCATATCCCTGTTGTTGAAATAACTGCACCTGTAAATGGCAGCACGCTTACTCACGGTAGCATTCTTTCTTATAAAATAAATGTAACAGATAAAGAAGACGGCACGTCGAAGTATGAAGAAATTACACCCGGTGAAGTTTTTTTGAAGGTAAAATACCTGGCTTCAGAAAAAGATGTTTCAACCTACCTGCAAAAAGAAAAACAGTTAGAGAAGGCGTTTATTTTAATGAAACAGAATGGATGTTTGAATTGCCATTCGCTGCAACATAAATTAGCCGGTCCTTCATTTCACGATATAGCCACTAAGTATGGCGCTACTCCCGCTACTTATGAAAAATTATCTGAAAAAATCATCAAAGGTTCACATGGTGTGTGGGGCGACAGCCCGCAAATGCCTGCTCATCCTAACTTAAAAAAAGAAGAAGCCATTTCATTAGCACGGCTGGTTGTTCAATACGGCAGCGATAAAAATTTTGATATATATACAGGAACAGATGGCGCGGTACAACTTAACAAAAACTTAAGTAAAACGTCGTCGGTATTACTGTTAACCGCCTCATACCTTGATCATGGTATTGAAATGGAGAACAGGAAAGATGGGAAAGGGGTGGTGAAGATTTATTTGAAATAGGTGTTAAAATCAATCATTCTTCATGGATAAATTGCGAAAACATATTGAAAAGATCACGCCAGGTAGAGATGAAGAATTGAGTACAATAAAACAATTTTACGCTACGTAAAGTAAAAAACCATCAATACTTATTGCAGTAAGTTGTTTTGTATGGAAGAAGGCGAAGTGCTCTGCGTTAAACCACATAGTAGTGAAAAACTTTCTGCCGACCAGTGCAAGATGTAGCATTTGTGCCGGGTGAAACTTACACGCGGTTATGACAGAAGAAGATTACAAAAACATAAAAATTATGAATCAAAAACCTGTTTACATATTTGCCAAATGGCGGGTTAAAGAAGGTGAGCTGAATGTAGTATTGAACCTTCTTTCTGAGGTAGCCATAAAAAGCAAAGCGGAAAGCGGTAACCTGTTTTACAAAGTTCATCAAAGTAATACAGATCCGGATGTGATTGTATTATTTGAAGGATATGAGGATGATGCTGCCGTAGCAGCTCACAGGAGTTCGGAACATTTTCAAGCATTAGTGATTGGGAAAATTGTTCCATTGCTTGCTGAGAGAGAAGTTGTTTTGGCGAGTGAGATAGTTTGGGAGTAATGATTGAGATTTTGCCTGGGAAACATGGCTGCTCTAAAAGATGCAACTGGAGGTTTTTTCTTTATTCTCCGATAGCGCCCGTCTTTACTTTTCCAGCTCTTTTTTTGTAATTGGCAATAAAAACGCCTGTTGTGGTAACCTTACTTTCTGTTATTGTAAAAGCCGCCGGAACCGCGTTGTTGTCAAACAATTTTTTTCCCTTACCAAGCACAAGCGGGTGAATAATAAGCCAGAGTTCGTCTACCAGGCCGTTCTTAAGCAGTAGTTGAACCAGTTCGCTGCTGCCCCAAACTTTAATATCGCCACCTCTTGAATTTTTTAGCTTTTTAATGGCAGCCAGGTTTTTTACAAAAACCGAGTTTTGCCAGGTTGATTTTTTTCTTGTGCCCGACACAACATATTTTGTTACATCATTTACGCCCGGCCAAATATCTCCATGTTCAGGCCAGTAATTCTCCCATATCTCAAAGGTTTTTCTGCCTAAAAGAAGATCCGCGGGTTTCATCATTTTTTGCATGAGTTTACCGGAAACCTTATCACCATAGGGCGCTACCCAGCCACCATATTTGAAGCCACCTGATTTATCTTCCTTCGGTCCGCCAGGTGCCTGCATTACTCCATCTAATGTAATCATTGATAATACTATTATTTTTCTCATATCATTTTACCTCCTGTTATAGTTTGTGTTTACTAATATAAAAAAACAAAACTCGCTATTAATGATGGCTCTGTTGCAGTGTAAATGCGACAATCTTAGGGACGAATGCGACAGGTAGTTATATGATGCACTCATCATAATACTTAAAACATTTCTGTTGTTGAAATTATAAACAAAAGTGGATATTATTCGTCTTACAGAACTGAAGCTGCGATGTAATGTGAAAATCGTTGATGTTACCATGTTAAGTTCCGCTGTTGACAAATTTTCAGGTAACCTTAAAAGTAATTGAGGCAATTAAAATAAGTAGACACTTAGTAAATTCCGGAGCATAAACTGTTTTTGTGCGTATGGATATTCATAAAGTCAGTTGGCGGTGTTGTGCTCCGTTAAAATTATATGAATTTAATTTTTACACTTTCACGCCAAAAATATAACCCACTAAT
>JBGALP010000153.1:0-11469 GCA_044223805.1 Agriterribacter sp. | reverse complement strand
AATGCAATCCAGTTTAAGGCATATTGAGGGTTTGTGATATATTCGCAATTCAAAAAAATGCCATGATCAACATATATATAAAGCTGTTATTGACCTCTTCGCTTTTTTTTATTACCGCTGCTCATGCACAACTGGTTACCAAAGTTACCGATCCGGTTGATTGGGTTAATCCTTTAATGGGTACTGATTCAAAAGGAAGCCTTTCTAACGGTAATACCTACCCTTCTATAGCGCTTCCGTGGGGTATGAATGTGTGGACACCTCAAACCGGTAAAATGGGAGATGGATGGCAATATCAATATACCGCTGAAAAAATAAGGGGATTCAAGCAAACGCATCAGCCTTCGCCGTGGATGAATGATTACGGGCAGTTCAGCATTATGCCGGTTGCAGGTAAACTTGCTTTTAAGGAAGATGACAGAGCAAGTTGGTTCAGTCATAAAGCCGAAGTAGTAAAGCCCTATTATTACAGTGTATATCTGGCTGATCATGACATAACAACTGAAATTACCCCAACAGAAAGAGCCGCGGCCTTTCGTTTTACTTTTCCGCAAACAGATAGCGCTTATATAGTAATTGATGCTTTTGATAAAGGCTCTTATATAAAAGTTATTCCTGCAGAAAATAAAATTATTGGTTACAGCACCCGCAACAGTGGGGGAGTGCCTGACAATTTTAAAAACTACTTTATTATTGTTTTTGATAAACCATTTGCCAATGCTGGAATTTTTAACGGAGATAATCTTGATCTTACTAAACTGGAAACCCAGAGCGAACATGCAGGCGCTGTAATTGGATTCAAAATATTTCGCAAAGGAGATAAAGTAAATGCCCGTATAGCTTCTTCTTTTATCAGTGCTGAACAGGCTGAGCTTAATCTTAATGAAATAGGCAATAGCAGTTTTGAAGTAATCCAGAAAAAAGGCAGAGATATATGGAATGAAACGCTTGGCCGTATTTTAGTAGAAGGCGGAAGCATTGACCAGGTGCGTACTTTTTATTCTACTTTATACCGCATGGTCTTCTTTCCGAATAAGCTATACGAAAAAAATGCATCAGGAAATATTGTACATTATAGTCCCTATACCGGCAAAGTAGCACCGGGTTACATGTTTGCCGGCACAGGGTTCTGGGATACCTTCAGAGCATTATATCCTTTCCTTAACCTGGTATATCCTTCTATCAATAAGGAAATGCAATTGGGACTGATTAATGATTATAAAGAAGGTGGTTTTCTGCCTGAATGGAGCAGTCCGGGTTACAGGGATGTGATGGTGGGTAACAATTCCGCTTCTATCGTTTCAGACGCTTATATGAAAGGCATGCGCGATTATGATATCAATACCTTATATGATGCCTTGTTGCATGGCGCAAATACGGAAGGTCCGAATGCTACAGGACGTAAAGGTGTTGAATACTATAACACGCTCGGCTACGTGCCATATGATGTGAAAATTAATGAGAATGCTGCCAGAACACTGGAGTACGCTTATGATGACTTTTCCATTTACCAATTGGGTAAAGCACTTAACCGCCCGAAGGATGAACTGAAATTGTATGCTCAACGGTCGCAGAATTATAAAAAGCTGTTTGATGCGGAGACAAAATTGATGAGAGGAAAAAATAAAGACGGCAGTTTTGAAAAACCATTTAACCCGTTAAAATGGGGTGATGCTTTTACCGAAGGCAATAGCTGGCATTATTCGTGGAGTGTGTTTCACGATATCAAGGGTTTATCTGACCTGATGGGTGGAAAAGAAATGTTTGCCAAAATGCTGGATTCCGTTTTTGTAATGCCTCCTCTTTTTGACGATAGTTATTATGGATTTACTATACATGAAATAAGAGAAATGCAGATTGCTAATATGGGGCAGTATGCGCATGGCAATCAACCTATCCAACATATGGCATATTTGTACAATTATGCAGGACAGCCCTGGAAAACCCAGTATTGGGCACGTGAAATTATGAACCGGATGTATAAACCTACGCCGGATGGTTATTGTGGCGATGAGGACAATGGCCAAACTTCTGCATGGTATGTATTTTCCGCTTTAGGTTTTTACCCTGTTTGCCCTGCCACTGACCAATACGTTTTGGGAGCGCCACTATTTAAAAAAGCAGTGATAAAGCTTGAAAACGGTAAACAATTTACCATTAACGCGCCTGCCAACAGCGATCAGGCAAAATATGTACAATCGGCTAAATTGAATAACATCAGTCACGATAAAAACTGGATCAGCCATTTTGATATTTTAAAAGGTGGAAATTTTGATGTAATAATGGGCATTCAACCCAATACAAAACGTGGAGTAGCTGAAACAGCCTATCCATATTCTTTTTCCACCAGCGCCGATGCAGAGATTTTAAAGTAATGAATTGATAAAGATCAAATGAGTATATGCACTTGAATATGCGCTCTGCTAAAAAGCAGGTTTTACGATCTATTTACACTTCATTTAAACAGATATACTTACCTTAATGCAAAATTTTATTGTACGATGAGCCAAAAATCAAAATCAAATTCCAACAGCTCCCGCAGGAAGTTTCTGCAAAATGCATCACTTGCCGCTGCAGGATATTTTATTGTACCACGTCATGTATTGGGCAAAGGTTATATTGCCCCCAGTGATAAATTAAATATTGCCGGTATAGGCGCAGGAGGAAAAGGAGAAAGTGATCTTCATGAGTTTTCAAAAAGCCCTAAGGTAAATATTGTGGCAATGGCTGATGTTGACGATCGCCAGTCGGTTAAATCGCGCCAGCGTTTTCCTAAAGCCAGGTATTATAAAGATTTCAGGGAGATGCTTGCCAAGGAGAAGAATAATATTGACGCGTGCTCTATTTCAACGCCCGATCATACCCATGCAGTTGCTACAATGGCAGCTATGCAGTTAGGCAAACACGTGTATACACAAAAGCCACTCACACATGATATTTATGAAGCGAGAATGCTCACTGAAGCAGCGGCTAAATATAAAGTAGTAACCCAAATGGGCAACCAGGGTGCCTCTGGAGATGGTGTTAGAAGAATGAAAGAATTATATGATGCAGGTTTAATTGGTGAAGTACATACGGTTGAATCATGGACTAACCGTCCTGTTTGGCCACAAGGTATTGCGTCTCCAACCGGTAAGTTTCCTATTCCTAAAGAATTAGACTGGAATCTTTGGTTGGGTACTGCCCCAATGATGGATTATATGATGCAGGTTTAATTGGTGAAGTACATACGGTTGAATCATGGACTAACCGTCCTGTTTGGCCACAAGGTATTGCGTCTCCAACCGGTAAGTTCCCTATTCCCAAAGAACTGGATTGGAATCTGTGGCTTGGTACCGCACCTATGATGGATTTTAACCCAGGCTATCTTCCTTTTAACTGGCGTGGATGGTGGCGTTTTGGTACAGGCGCATTAGGTGATATGGCTTGTCATATCATGGATCCTATTTACAGAATTCTTCCTATTGATTATCCTACTTCAGTAGAATGTAGCGTAGCCAATAGCTGGAGCGGATTTTTCCAGGAAACAGACAATCCGGAAAGTGCGCCGGCAGCTTCGGCTATTCATTTAAGTTACCCCCGCAAAGATGGGAAGGGAACTATAAAAGTAAGCTGGTATGATGGTGGAATTATGCCCGAGCGCCCTGAAGAACTAGAACCAGGAGAAGCATTTGGTAACTGGGATGGTGGTGTATTGTTTATTGGCACAAAAGGTAAAATGGTTGCGGATTGTTATGGTGAAAATCCGAGATTGTTGCCGTTGAGCAGAGCCGAAGAAGCTAAGGCGATTAAAGAAACCATCAAACGTGTTCCTGAAGGACACTACCTGCAATGGGTAAACGCTTGCCTGGCTGGTTATGGTAATGCTGAAACCAGTTCTAACTTTGCATATGCAGGTCCATTTGTTGAAAGTTTACTTATTGGTAATCTTGCTCTTCGCAGCTACAGTTTAAAAAATCCTGCTGGTAAAGACTGGGATGACAAATATCTCGGCAGAAAGAAGCTGTTGTGGGATTATAAAAATATGAAGATTACGAATTTTGATGAAGCGAACCAGTTTGTGAAAAGAACATACAGAGATGGCTGGAGCCTCGGCGTGTAATATTCAACATAACATTAATGAAGAGGTGGCATTGTTTGCTGCCTCTTTTTTTTGCTGTTTTTTGAACTTCAAACCATAAACCCCAAACCTTTACTTTCCTACCGCCCATTGAAAAAAATCAGGCAACACCGTTTTCCATGCTGTCATATCATTGCTTGCTCCTTTCACATATACCACATCACCAGCAGCGGTAAAGTTTTTATTTTCTAATAAAGTTGTAATAGCGTTTGTACTGGCTGCAATATCCGCAGCATCATCTCCTGTTATCCCTGCATTGCCTTTTTCTCCTGCATAAAACCAGAATTGTGTTTTTGGCCTTTTGCGGGATGATTGCAGTTTGTTGCACATTATTCCTGCTGCACTTGTATCGGCTGTTGCATTTTTTTCTTTGCGCGAAAACGCGCCTGAAAATATTCCTGCCTTACTGATTTTATCTGAGTGTTCCCATGCGATATCCAAAGCTGAAAGCCCTCCAGCGCCCAAACCAACTATAGTTACCGATTTGAATTTTCGCACACCCGCGCTCTTCTTGGCAAAGGGATATAATTCATTATTTATAAAGCTGTCGTAATGGCCCGCCTTTTCTCCTGCACCATCAGCAGCTTTTTTCTCTGACACACCAAACTCCTGCAACCTGTTACCGGCATATATTCCTACCACCACTACCGGCTCTATTTTTTCTGCCTTGTATAAACTGTCAATGATGTTTTTTGCATTTAATTTTTCCAATTCCTGTCCGTCATTAAAAACAATGAGATTGATCTCAGATTTATCGCCTGGAACAGGCGTATGTATTACGGTGAGTTTTACCTGGCGCTGCAGATGTCTTGAATACAATGCATCCTCCTGCTGTTTGGTGCGTTTGCACGATGTAAAATTTCCTGCAAGTATCAGCGAGAAAAAAACAGCATATAAAAAACGGGATGTCATGTTTCAAGTTTAAAACAAGGTATAAAAAAAGGCGAAAGAAAATAATCTCTTTCACCCTTTCTTTATCACGAAAAAGTTTTTAATTAAGCCATTACCGCTTTGTTTACCAAGGTTGCCGCTTCGCTTAGTAGTATAGCAGATTGAACAGTTAAGCCGCTTTCTTCTATCAGTTTCTTCGCTTCTTCTGCATTGGTTCCCTGCAGGCGAACAATGATAGGCACTTTTATATCACCTATAGAATTGTAGGCATCAATAACACCCTGTGCTACACGGTCGCAACGTACTATACCACCAAATATATTGATGAGAATGGCTTTTACTTTTGGATCTTTTAAAATAATGCGAAAGCCTGCTTCTACAGTTTGCGCATTAGCTGTACCCCCTACGTCCAAAAAGTTAGCAGGTTCGCCACCGCTGAGTTTAATCATGTCCATGCTTGCCATGGCTAATCCCGCACCATTTACCATACAACCTACATTGCCATCCAGCTTAATAAAGTTGAGGTTGTATTTGTGTGCCTCTACTTCAGTGGCATCTTCTTCACTAATATCACGCAATGCTTCAAGGTCTGTATGACGCATCAGTGCGTTATCATCGAGATTCATTTTACAATCAACTGCAATTATTTTTTCGTCACTGGTTTTAAACAGTGGGTTTATTTCAAGCATGCTGCAATCCAGATCAACATAGGCTTTATACAGGTTGGTAACAAACTTTACGCAGTTCTTAAATGCTTCACCACTTAACCCAAGATTGAAAGCAATTTTTCTTGCCTGGAAACCTAACAATCCCCCGGAAGGGTGCACCCATTCTTTAAATATTTTCTCGGGTGTATCATGCGCTACCTGTTCAATATCCATTCCTCCCTCAGTGCTGTACATAATCACATTCTGACCTTTTGAACGGTCAAGAAGAATAGATAAGTAGAATTCTTTTACCGGGTTAGGACCAGGGTAATACACATCCTGTGCTACCAATACTTTGCTTACCAGTTTCCCCACAGGCCCCGTTTGTATAGTTACCAGGGTATGACCGATAATATTGCCGGCAATAGTTTTAATATCTTCAGCACTCTTACCTACTGCTACGCCTCTTTGTTCAGAGCCTACAATTTTGCCCTTACCGCGCCCACCCGCGTGAATCTGCGCTTTAACTACGGCAAAATTATTTCCGTACTGAACTTTCATTTGTTTGTATGCTTCTTCCGCTTTTTCTGCTGTATCAACGGGTATGCCGTCCTGAACGGGAACATTAAATTTCTTCAATAGTTCTTTAGCCTGGTATTCGTGCAGATTCATGTGTAAAAGATTTCGGCGAAAATAGCGTAGAATGAGGGAATAGAAAAATTCTTGATATAACCATTTGGGTTGCATCAGCACCTCATTTATGCTGTTTTCCACGAGATGGTATTAATATTCCACAACGCACAGTTAGTGCAAAGGTATTAACCAACAATAAACATCTTTTTATATTGTGGGTAAGGTTTTTGTAGCTTTACCGCTATATTCGAATTCATTACCTAAAAATTATCATCATGAATTTTATTGTTTCCAACAAATCATTATTCCGAAGTTTATTCATACTACCGGCAGCCGTTTTTATGTTTTCCTGTGGCGGAGGATCAGGCAGCTCAGCAACTGATACTTCAGCAACCGCTATGGCCGCCGATACTACTCATGCAATGCCAGGACATGATACCGCTATGGCTAAGCACGATACCGTACCAGCTAATGTACCATTGGTAAAACATGCAGAGGTAATGTTAGCAGGAACCTATGCCGACACCACTGTTACAGGCACCGTAAAATTTGACGCTGAAGATAATGGCAAAGTAAAAATGAAACTGGAAATAGAAGTTCCTGCCAAAGCTGGTAAAAGTGTAGCTGTACATATTCACGAGCATGGCGATTGCGGTGATAATGGCAAAGCTACCCATGGTCACTGGAACCCAACCAATGCACAACATGGCAAATGGGGCAGTGCCAGTTTTCACTCAGGTGATATTGGTAATGTGAAATTAGATAAGAAAGGAAAAGGAACGTTAACACTCGAAACAGATTTATGGACATTAGGCGGCGAGCCTAATAAAAACATCCTGGGCAGAGCTATTATAGTGCATGGTGGGGTAGATGATTTTACCACACAGCCAACAGGTAATGCAGGTTCAAGAATTGGTTGTGGCGTTATTAAATAAGTCAAATAAAACAATATTGTTTTGTTTATTAAAAAGAGACTGGTTTGAAAAACCGGTCTCTTTTGTTTTACATACAGCGTAATCAATTGCTTTGCTGCGGGGAAACCTTTAATGGTTGGTTATTACTACCTGGTTAGCTATAGTGTACAAACATTGATTATATAAAAAAATGTAATATTGTGCCAATATTTGAAGAATGAACTTTTCGATTGATCATAAAAATCATGTACCACTGCATATACAGGCTGAAGAACTGCTTCGTAAGATTATTCAAAGCCCGCAATACGCTAAGGGAAAACTACTGCCCAATGAAGTTGAATTAGCCAAACAGTTGGCTATTTCACGAACTACACTAAGGCTGGCTATTAATAAACTGGTATATGAAGGCTTGCTGATTCGTAAAAAAGGGGTAGGAACCAAAGTGAGCAACAGTGTTGTGAGCTCCAAATCTGTTAATTGGCTGAGTTTTTCGCAAGAGATGGCAGCCCGCAAAATACCCATCAAAAACTTTGAACTCAAATTAAGCTGGGTCGGTCCTGAAGAAGCGGTTGCTAACTTTTTTGAAATAAGATCAAATAAAAAAGTACTTAAAATGGAAAGGTTACGCGGACGTCCTGAAGGGCCTTTCGTTTACTTTGTATCTTACTTTCACCCCCGTATTGGATTAACGGGTAAAGAAGACTTCGGGAGACCGCTTTATGAAATATTTGAGAAAGACCACAAGGTGATAGCCAACCTGTCGAAGGAGGAAATTACGGCTATTGCTGCCGACAAATTCATTGCTGCGAAACTTGCTATAAAAGTAGGTACCCCCATTCTTTTTCGTAAACGGTATGTATACGACCAGGGCGAGCGTCCCATCGAATATAATCTTGGTTACTACAGGGCAGACAGCTTTGTGTATACAGTTGAAAGCAGACGATAGTTTTTTTATACCTGGCCGTCCCGGTGCGTTTCCTTGTTTGTAAAATTGTATATATGTTTGTACATATTTACAACAGCCAAATATTTCACTATGCGTCTCCTGATCATTATTTTCAGTTTCACCCTTTTTGTTTTACCAGCTACAGCTCAAACCAGTAATAATCAGAAATCCGCTTTATGTAAAAATCTTGCGGCTAACAGCTACGTTTCTTATGCAAAAGAAAAAGCCATAAGTGTAATTAAAACCGGCTTTAATGCAGGTGATGGCTACCGCGAGGTATGGATCAGGGACTATAATACATTCATAGAACTGTCCGCCGCTGTATTTCCAAAAGAAGAACTCAAAGAAAACCTGCTGGTATTTTTTAGATTACAGGGCGAAGATGGCAATATAATAGACGGGTTTACCCCAATTAAAGAGGTGGGAAAAGTGGAATACGATTTTTATTATTCCAAACTTGAACCCAGGTACGCGGGACATAAAAACACGGTTGAAACAGACCAGGAATCTTCACTTGTACAGGCAGTTTATAAATATATTACTCTTACAGGAGACAGTAGCATTTTGCAGGAAAAAATTGGTGATAAAACAGTAGCCGCAAGGTTAGAGTGGAGTATGGATTTTTTGATGCAGCATCGGTTTAATAGCCATTACGGTTTATTATACGGCGCTACTACCGCAGATTGGGGTGATGTGCAGCCGGAGCATGGTTGGGGTGTTGATCTTGACTCAAACACACATCTTGCTATTGATATTTACGACAATGCCATGTTTTTGGTAGCGTTGGATAATTTATTCACCATTTTGCCTGCGGTAAAAAGCAAATGGCAACCCATAAGAAAACGGGTGGCAACTAATTGCATGCAGTATTTGTGGGATTCCAAAAATCAAAAATTTATTCCTCACATTTATCTCAAAGGCTCACCTTTTTCGCCCGGTTTTAATGAAAACAACATTTACTATTTTGGTGGAACGGCAGTAGCTATAGAAGCCGGATTGTTGAATCAAAAACAAATCAAAGCGTCGCTTAATGAAATGGTGAAACGCGTAAAGCAGGCTGGTGCAGCTTCCATAGGGCTCACGTTATATCCTCCATATCCTAAAGGTTATTTTGCCAATAAAATAATGAACCCGGAATATAGTTATCAAAACGGCGGTGACTGGACATGGTTTGGTGCGAGAATGATTATGCAACTCATTAAGCATGGTTTTTTAGAAGATGCTTATATACAGCTCCAGCCTATGTTGAAAAGAGTAAAAGACAACAATGGTTTTTACGAATGGTATAGTGTAGACAACAAGCCCCACGGATCTGCCACCTTTAGAGGGGAAGCCGGCGTATTGTACAGTACTATTTTAATGTTTGAAAAATATTGTAACTAGGGTTGTGTTTTATGCCTGCACGTAAAAATTATCTGTACTTATTTTATTTGTCTCGTTTCTCCTTTGCTATTGGTAATACTAACAGCATTTACATTCTCATCTATACTTAAAAACCTTGATGATTGTGAAAGAAAAGATGAACCATAATAGCATTCTCTTTTTTGTTTCTTTCCATTTTTATAAGTGAGTTCAACCATCACATCATTGGGTTGTAATAATATAGATGAGGATGCTTTTTTTAACCGGTATACTTTTAGCGGAGCCCTGTTCTGCGCTGCCGCCATTAAATACTTTCCATCGGCGCCCTTGAGCTTTATCAATGCTTTTCCGTTGCCCGGAATGAAAATGCCGCTTTCTAAAATAGATAAGGGCGTAAACCCTCCTTTGCCATCGCCTTTTAATAGTAATCCATTCAATGCATCATACCTGCCTACGGATACATCGGTTCCGAAATCATTGGTATTTATCGCCACATCAAGATTTCCATCGCCATCAAAATCATCTACCAGCATACCATTGAGTGCAGACCATTGCGCTTTGAAGGGTAGGGGAGTTAAAGTGAATTTTCCACCGCCATCATTTCTGCAATAGCCCGAATTAAAATTATTCGCTTTTAATATCAGAGCATTCTTTAATTGTTCATCAGAAAATAATTGCGTAATAGTAGCTTTCGCAAACGATTTGTAATCATTGAATTTTGATTTGATGCCTACCATTTGCTTAACTACGTCATCCCGCGATTGTGCAGGATAATCTTTTTTTATAGTGTCTTCCTGGCTGGTAGGAAGGTATACAGAAAGAAATGCATCGTAACTGCTGTTGTTGTCAAAATCTTTTGCATAGACAGATGCAGGATATTGATCGCTCGCCTTAAAAAAAGTATTAGCGCCAGTGTTGCCTATAATATAGTCTATGTCTCCGTCATTATCAAAATCACCGGCGGTTATACTATTCCACCAACCTACTTGTTGTGCTATACCAGATTGCGCTGTTATATCTTTAAAAACACCTTTTTCATTTTTTAAAAAAGTGATTGGCATCCATTCGCCCGCCAGTATAAGATCGGGCCAACCATCATTATCAAAATCAGTAAATACCCCATCGCATACCAGGCCGATGTTATTTAATGAAGCAGCTACCTGGGTAGTTACATCGGTAAATTTTAATTGTCCGTTCTTTGAATCATTTCTATAAATAAAACTTGATACTGGTTTGGGATATGTCCATGGACTTACCCTGCCAGCAATAAACAGATCAAGGTCTCCATCCTTGTCGTAGTCTATTGCTCTCGCACAGGATTTGCTGGTGAGGTTTTGTGGTATAACTAAAGAATCCGCTTTGAAATTCCCTTTTCCGTCATTAATGAAAAACGCATCATTATAAGCAATGGTATTGGGTTTACTTTCGTAACCACCTCTGGGAATATACAAGTCAAGATCTCCATCGCCATCCGCATCAAATAACAAACTGCCCATATCCTGGTAATCTATATTTAGTATTTCTACAGGTTGTGTTAAAGGCTTTTGTACAAAAGATCCATTGCGCTGTTGTAACAAAGCTATTGTGGGGTATAAAGAATTTCCTCCAACAATCACGTCATCTAAACCATCTCCATTAATATCTCCTGCGGCGAGTGATGGTCCGTACTCCGAAAATTTGTGCGGTAATAAACGTTGTATATTAAAGTCTATGTAATCTCTTTGTTTATATGCAAATTGAAGTCCAATACTATCTGTAATTTCTTTAAAAATAGTATTGGCAGCTATAGCAGGCATTGGCAAGTCAACTGTTTCCTTTGCATCTCTTATATTGGCAGTAATGGTTTGATCAGCGGCTACATTTTTTAAAGTTTGTTTTTTACCACCGGGCCATTTGATCAATATAGAATCAATCGAGCGTATACTATCCAGTCCAAAATGCGGATTAAGTTGAATG
>JBGALP010000152.1:0-11483 GCA_044223805.1 Agriterribacter sp. | reverse complement strand
TGCAGAATATTATGCGCTAAAAAGATATGATCGGGTTCAAACAGCGCGTATAGGCGAAACCGGCGGTCCAGCTCATTTCCGGCTAACAACAATAAGGCGGTTTCTACAGTAGGAAGAAAGCCGCTGTGACGATTGGCTTTTAATCCTCCAAACTCAGTATAGCCACGACCAATATTTTTATTGACAGACAAAAAAGTATCAAGCAACTGAGGCTGAATGTGTGGGATAAGCGCCAGAATCAATACAAGCCGTTCGTCTGGCGAAAGTTTGTAATATTTTACAAATTCCGCGTAAATAGATTTGTCGTTGGTTAAATCAGGGGGAGTAGTGTCAATTATTTCCGCTACCTGTGTTTTCTCAGTGAGCAATAAAGGTTCAGTCTGCTTTGAATGGGTGAATTTATTCCACCAGCCCTGTGATTTTTCTTCCGTTAAGGTTTCATTTTTTTCTATTGGTTGAGTAGGAAAATACTTTTTCAAACAACCATTTACGTATTGGGCAAACCAGTTTATTTCCTGAGAAATGCTTTTGGCATTTTCATAAAGCAGGTTCGATTTATCTGCAGGTTCTTCCGTTAATGTTTTTGTGTACTCCATAAATAAAATAATAGTTTACCATTCAACAAAAATCAGGTTGCCGTTCCATGAAAAAGTAATTGTTGAATACCCCCAGGGAATACTTTCAACCAGAATATCAATAGTCTTGCGTTCTACCTGTAAAAGCCAATTGTTTTCTTTTGCTGTTAATATGCCATCTCTTTGTAAGAATGATTCACGTAATCCATTTACTGAGGTATTTTTAAGCGCTTTCCAATGTTCAATTACGGATTCAAGTAATTGTTGAACCTCATTGATTTCATTTTCATTCAATAAAATATCAACAGGTATAGGTTCTTCAATAGGAAAACCGCACATTATCTTTTCCAGTTGAAGATTATATTCCGGCATCTTTTGTTCCCCGGTACTCAAAAATTTTAATAGATGAACAGCTTTGTATTGCGATTCTTTATTTTTCCACTCTTTTCCATCCAATAGCTGCAGATTGGTAAAAAAAGATTTTATAAATGGATACAATAAAATAATCCCGGCATGTTTTATCGCATATTTGGCTGATACAACTTCTTCATCAGCATTATTCATCATTGATGAAATAGCAGGCTCGGAGAAAATTGTTTCGTTGCTCTCGTTATTGATTAATGAATCAAATGCCTGTTTAAAAATGGAATTATTTAAAAACAGGATTTCATTAATAATTACGCTTGAATCAGCAGTTATTGAACCAATAAAGGTTTTAAACATGTCTAAGTAAGCAGTTATATCACGTGTATTTTTGAAAATAACAGAAGCATTTTTTAAAATTATATTTTCGATGGAAGGTTCTGAAACATAGTATTCTGTGGTGTATTCTTTTCTTAAGATGATATTTATATGCGCAGCCCACTCAGAAAATAATGCTTTTGCTTTTTTTAAATCATCTATTATCGAAATCAATTTTGTTTTAGCTTCTTGGTTTAATTGAAAGGCAATCCTTATCCATAAATTATTATTTGCCTGGTGTTGACCTAAAAAAGCAAGTATTGTTTTTGGCTGATTCGCGATCAACTCAATTATTATTTCGTTTATATCTGTATGCAGTTCTCCAACCCACCAGGGTAAGTTTCCATGCTGCAAAAACCAGGTTAGCATCTGCATCCTGGAAACACCTGCAGATGCTTTTCTTTGAATGGACGAAATGCCTGATAACCTTTCAATAAGTTCTTTCTCAAATTTGCTCTTAAAGATGAAGCTAAAATCCCTGTCGAATGCCGCAGGGGAGAAGCTTCCAAGATCAATTTCAAGCTTATCTATTCTGAGCCATTCCTCATCGCCAACGTATTTAGAACACAACTCATCTGTAATATCTACTATCTGCTGCTGGAATGCCACTCCAAAATTTTCACGAAAACTAAATGCCTGTTGCTCATTAGTGGAGCTTAGTTCAAATTGCAGACTATTAATTAAATGTATCATGGAGCAGAAAATTTTATATAATGAGATCAGCTGCTGCAATCATCATCGCAGGTACAAGGCTGTAGTGTGTTGAGTTTGTCTATAAATGGATTTACCATTTCGTACCGGGGCATTTCGTTTTGTGCCATCTCTTCCAACCAGTTGCTGTATACTTTTTCAAAACGCTTCATTTCCTGCAAACCGATCCATGCTATACGTACATGTATATGCGCGGGAAATTCTGTTTGAATTGTTTTTTCAACGAGATTTCTGAATGTTGTATTTCTTAACCGTTTTGGCCAACAAGGCAGCACCACCGTAACCCTGAATGAATAAGGATCTTCATTATTATCACAGGGGTTCTCTTCGCAATATAAATCCAGCTCAAAACCAAAATAACGCGTCAGATCATTTATTGCAATATCAATATCATCAGCTGCAGGAGCATCTCCATTTTCTATTTGCTTTTTAGTTTGTTTGCTGTAAACAAAATCACTTTGTGCAAGAATTACATTTCTGTCTCCATGTATGATAAAGCTGTATTTTGTATTTGCAGGATCTTCCTGTTCTTCCAGGTTGGATACAATTTCATAGTTTATTCTTTCGGAACCATATTCCTGCAGATCGCGCACTCTTTGCGTAAGCAATTCGTATTTTCTGAATTTCAGTTTAACCGGATCGGAACCATCTGCGAATGCCTGTTGAAAAAGAGTAGAATTACAATCAGAACCTGATGGAGAAGGAAGCTTGCAATATTCAAGTATCCACGGCATTTTATCATAACATTTCGCAGCAGGAATTCTACTGATTTTTTTCTTATAGATTGGCACATCAGTTCCTTCATTTAAACCAATTCCCAGGTCGCATTTGTTGAGACAAATATTTAAAAAACTTACCGGATCAGGTATATTTTCCTCATCTAAAACCTCATCTAATTTGGGGCGTAATAATATATGCTCCACCAAATGCATGCCTTCATTTCCATTAATGATGTCAAGCAGTTTTTGCAGTTTATCAAAGGCGACTTCTCTGTCTTTCTGAGAAGTAAACTCAGCGCTTGTTGCCAGTAACACCGCTACATCCTCATCTGTGCTGTCGTATAATTCAAACCAAAACGGTTCCATTGAGTCTTCATAGTTCCTTCGTCTTTGTCTTGTACCATTTAAGAATTTAAAATAAATCCGTTCGTCAGCATATTCCAGGATCTGGTTAATTAATAATTCAGTACAACATCCATCGCTTACTTCCACACTGGTAAGTAAAATCGTTTCCTTATTGTCAGGATCAAGTAACTTGATAATATTTTTGTTTGATTTTTTTGCGGCATCTGTCACAGGCTCAACAACGATATAATCAGTTGCCAGCTTTCTGCATGTTATATCAGCAAACCCCAACAAACGACTTACTCTTCTTTCCGCACCAGAAACATTAGATGAATTCCAGGTATTATACTTTGTATAATCATATGCTTTTCCGCGCTGGGTGCTTATTTTATAATACTCCCCGTTTTTAAGTATATTTATTTTATCTCTTATTAAACGTTCTTCTAATTTGTAAGGTGTAAGCCATTTACTGATTGCTTCATACTCACTCATGTTTTCACTAAAACGAGCCAGCATGTGGTTAAGAAAAATATTCCTCCGGATATTGAATGCTTTGGGTGGTTCAATAATATTTTGAAGTACCGCGGAAAAATCTTGTAAAATTTCATCCCAATGATCAGCACCGCGGTTACCATGATCTATTAACAGCGCTTTTAAATCGCGAATCTCGCTCATTTGTGTTTCATTATAATCCGCAGCGGTATATAATGATCGTATAAATGCCGTATGTTGAATATTATCATCAAAAGAAAATAAGTCTCTCAAATGATTTAAACGAACTAAATAATCAGAAAGAATCTGTTCAAAAAACAGCATGTATCCTTTCAGCTGCAAAGACTGTATTTTTCTTTTTTCATCAGCGTTGGCTGGTAAATTATCTTTTTCACCTACCCCATAACAACCAGGCAAAGAATAGGTGACAGGGAAATAATCTTCCAGGTTCATATACTCCCCGGCAGGCACAGGAAAATCATCCTGTTGACCTATAAGCTTGTATTTACTTTCGAGCGTTTTTGCATCCTTAAAAAGCTTCAGCATGCGTTCGGGTCGCCGGTCTTCTTTTCTACCGGTATAATAAGTAATTGTTTCGCGTTCCTTACAAAATATAACCTGCGACATGGAGGGTTGAATTCTTGCAACCTTGCGTTCCTGTTTTAAATGGTTAATCCACGCATTAAAATAATCTTTTAATGATTCAGTATTATTTACTCCATTGAAAGGCAAATGCAGATAGGTAATGGCTTTTAAGCCTTTAATGTCCGCAATTTCATTTATGATATCAGATAACCTTATATCACGGAACAGATCCGTTTTTTCTAATTCAACGTCATCTATGAACCCATGCTTTAAAGCCGGTCCTTCAAAAATTTCGTCCACTTGGTATCCTTTATCCATCATTTGCTGGATGGTATAAAATGGAATGGATGGTGTGAAATATTTGTAAATAGTAAAAAAAATCTCCGCTAATACCACATCAGGATCAGCATACTCTTCCAGCACACCAAACAACCCGATACCAAAATTTTCATACTCAACTGCTTCTACCGAAATGAAATCTTCGCAAAGATTTCTGTTTGCCGCAAGCTTTTCAATAACCGATTGTCTGACTTTTTCTTTTTCGTTGTTATCAATAATACTTTCTTCATACTCAACCATTACCTGGTATAAGCCCTCAAATTCAATAATTTTGGAAGCTATTAAATTCGCCTGCTCATCAGTTATTTGATCAATTTGCCAGGTTAATTTATCAATCTCATCCTGAATCACTTTTTTCTGGTCATCTGTTGCATTTTTCGGCAGGTTAGTTAATGCATCTATAGCTTTAGCAAGAGCAGCCTGGAATCCACTTTTATATTTATCTTTTTCAATTGCATTCAAACTTAGTTTGCCATAACAAATTTTTTCTCCCGCATCCTCGCAAGAACAATCGGCTTCTTTTCTTTTATCAGGATAATTATAGTCAACCCAAACCGGCACTTCATAATCTTTACTCATTTCAATCCATGCATTTCGAACACCTTTTACATCAATAATAAGTTTTCGATAATCATTAATAGTGAGCGCACTATTATGCAGTATTTGTTTTGCAGTATAGAATATCTGTTTCCAGGTGTCGTTTGTTAACTTTTCAGGAGCCAGCAAATCTTTTATTTCAAACCCGGTACGATAGGCCAGGTCTGTAATGGCATAACAAACAGATTCCAGTATAGTAATGCCAGGATCTGAATTGTTATAATCTGTCCATATATCACTCCCCGTTTCTTCAACATATTTAAAGCCCTTTTTCCTTAGTTCAACATAATCTTCAGCCGGAAGAAGGGGATTTGCTTTTATTAATGAAATTGACTCTGGCATAGTTTACATTTTTTCGATCACTGGAAAATTCTCTTTATTTTGATTTGGGTGTTTTAGCTGCCGGCTTTGAAGCTGTTGGTTTTATTTTTTTTGCAGCAGCCCTCACTGCGGGCTTAATGCCGCCACTTTTTTTGCTGTCGCTTGTTTTTTCTTCATTTCTTTTAGCAACTGAATCCGGGTTTATTACGGCTCCTTCGCTATTTGTTGCATTGTTTCCCAATACTGTCCTGCGTTTTTCACAAGGAGTTGGTTCCTCACCTTCTTCATAAGGAATAATAATATGTTGCGGAACAGACACAAGAATAGATCTGGACGTGCAGGGCTTTGCAACTATATCGCCTTCAAAATTTGGATCATCCTTTAAAAATTTTTCTACGGAAGTACAGCCGCAGAAATCTGAAAAGAAGGTTTCTATATCATCCAGTCTGTTGCCGTTACCCTTATTAAAATCAATCATGCCAGGCGTAGACACACCATTTTCATCTACTGTAAAAACCTGTTTTGCTATGTTAAACATGGAAAAATAAGCGGACAATGTATATGTGCCCGGAGGAATATTAGTGATAGTATATGTTCCTTTAACAACATCTTCTTTGGAAGAAATAGTAGTTTTATTGAGCCCTTTTATTTTTAATGTAATTCCGCCTAAAGGTTTTTCCATACTATCAAACACTGTTCCCGTAATAACACCAATGCCTGCAGGTTCATCAGCTTCACAACAATCATTACAGCAAACCCCCATGGTAAAATCAGTTATAAAATCAACATAACTTCTTTCTTCAATAAAATTGATGATGGATGAAGCATAGATTTGCTGGTTGAATGTTACTTCTGCATCTGCATCAAAAGCCCATGGGGTAAGAAAATGTACAATTTCATCATTCAGCTTCTTAATATAATAACCTTTATCTATACCCGAATAAAATTGTACTTTAAACTGAACGATAATTTGTTCGTACACCGGATTTTTTGCATACACGTGCACAAAAGGCGAGGTACGTTTTTTTATATACTCCTGTATAGCTATTAAAGTTCTGCGACCAGTTTTGGGTTGAAGAGGATTAGCTGCATTCCTGTTTTTAAGATTTGCGATTGGTATTAATAATACATGACCAGGGGCTATTTGCGGGCCACAGCAGCTTTCGGTTTCTACAATATCAATTGTATTTTCTTTATCGCTATTTGTGCCTACGGTTGTACGTATTCTTTTTAAATCAACTTTTGTTATAGGAATATTTAGCAATATACCATTCGTATAAGCGCTTACTACTGTCTTAATATTATCGCCTGCATTAGCTCCATAGCCAATTAAGGTAATAGTAAGCAGCGGATTCTGTTTTAATAGTTCAGCTAATGCATTTAGAGATGCGGCTATTGTAACATTGTCGCCATTAAATAGCAAAGTTTTGGGCAGAACATTAGTTACTATAGATAAACTTTTATTGGTGCATAAACAATTAGGATCTGTATGGGTAATACATTTTACTTTATAAATAGAAGGAAATCTATCCAGCACGAGATGTTCATAATCCCATGCATTAATAGCTCTTCCTTTGTGGCGTAATCTTTCACTTACCCTTGTATAAAATTCTTTACCTGCTTCTGCATGTTTACCATCGAACGATGCAAAGGGTTGTTGTATTTTACCGATCTGTGCAACCGCAGTAACTAATTTACTAATACTGGCAGCAGGTAAGGCATTATCAAAATGCGCAGGATCATTATTATTATCCGTGAATTGAGCTTCTACCGCCTGTGTAAAAATGTCTATCAGTTGTGGTATACGGTTGGCATTTTCTTTTACACTTGCAGAAAACCATATTAAGCCGGTTGTAACAATAGTATTGTTTGCAGTTGCATCTGCAGGCGTATCTATTTTAATTATACCGGTAGTTTGAAAACCGTAGGTTCCATCAGAAACAATATTTGTTGCCTTTAAAGGCCGCCACTGATTATTGCTTAAATAACACCAATTGATTACTGGTGGATCATTATCTTCATCTTCAGCGCTCCCCTCTGCAAATTGAAACAACATAGAGATGCTTTGCAGCGGCTTAAGATTTTCAATACCAATAAGCAAGAGCCCTTCCTGCATATCTCCTGTATACTGATTATTATAATTGCCGGCATCATCTTTTGCATTCAATAATAAACTAACAGCTTTTGAGCTTCGTGATTTAGCAAGATCAATTTTGTTGAGCACCGCGTCTGATAGATTACTATGTAGAGCCGGAGCAGGAGAGGTAGTGATGGCAACAGACCTTTGAGGAACATAATATTTTGAATAAGGACTTAAAAAATTAAACTGCGGTAGCAGCAGGTTGCCCGTATCAACAAGCAGGTGATCCTTTAATGCATTTAATGTTGCAAAATCTGGTTGTGCGGTTGTATTACCAGGTTTAAGCGAAGTAACTGGTGATAAATAAGTTTCAACAGTGCCGAAAGGGTAGATATGAAAAAGCTGATCAATGCCAGCTTCCAGATTAAGTAAGCCAGATTCATAACTTACAGATACTTCTTTTATTTCCAGGCCGATTGCCAGGTTTTGACGTTTTTGTAAATCTGATTCAGTTTGTTCCGCATATTCCAATTGCAGAAAACCCTTGTCTGCTCTTAATTTCCATTCTGTGAAATGTTCAATAGGTTTCCTGGGAAGTACAACAGGTGTAATAGTAGGAGCGCCTTCAATATCCGCAAATTCAGCGTGGTTTAAAATATTGATAGTAAGGTGCTCCTGGTCAAAATTATTTCCTTGTTCATTGCTAAGCGGATCCCATAATTTGTTATGCAGCACACTTACATTAAAAACACCGGAACCAAACTGAGAGAGATCAAAACCACTTTGTTGTGTTTTAAGTATATTAACTGCAAGCCTTCCCAGGGGTTTATTAAAAACTTCTTCACTACCTATGTAAAATGATTTTCCCTTAGCAGGATAGGCTGTGAAAGGATCGAATGGTTTACCTGCTTCCAGGGTACCTGTTTCATTTTGCAGAATAAGCGATTCAAGACCATCAAAATGATAACTGAATAAATTTCGGGTTGAAGGAAATTGTCCTGAATCCCTTATCTCTTCTTGTACCTCTGCCGAAGGATTGATAGAGCCTACTTTTACCACCAGGCTTATTACAGATATGCCGAAAGATTTAAAATCATCTTCATTGATATTAGCGGCACTATTAATTAATACTTTTGCTACCGGTTGGGTTGTTTGATAATTATACCCAGTATGTATTTTATTATCGAAATTTATGACAGCCTGTTCTGAAACGGGAAGAAATACCGCGATCGAATTGATACTGTCATTTAAAAAATAGGAGATCTTCTCTATCTTATTGTCAGGATTAAATATACCTGTAGTTTCCTTAGTAGTTTGTCCTTTGGGTATATAGCTAACTAAAAGATTATCCCAATCAGACTGACTTAATTTATTTTCTGCATTCAGCCAGTTTTTTTCGCCTGATAAAGACACATTAAAAAAACTTTTACCAGGGTTTTGTGTTTCGAAGTTTTTAGCAACTTCAAACAGTTTATTATTTCTTGACCGAAACCTTATAAGCAATAACCTATTTCCACCCTGTAAAACCAATTGGGGCGAGGCAATAGCAAATCCAACCTGCGCTTGATCCTTACGGGTTTCTTCATCCAGTATGGCAACGCTATCACACAAGTTTTTTGAATTAATAACAGCGCTGCCTTTCCCAAAAGTTGGCCATTTGGAATTGGATGCGTCAAAGGCTTCTCCAAAACCATCTTTTGATTTTGCAATTGGTCTTGCAAAAATGTTTTTAATTGTTTGCTGTGTCGCCCTGGTGCCATCTGCCTGAATAATACTGGCTGAAGCTTTTTCAATAAAAATATTTTTTATCTCTTTTACTTTCGCCTGGTTTACTACAAGATCGTTTTCGGTTGAGTAAATCTGCTCTATTCCGCCTGCGTCTTTTCCTGCTTTTAGTGTTGTTCCTGGCGCTACATCATATTCAGTTACATCTTTGGGTAGTTCAAAAACAATATGCACTTTATCGGGTATAGATGGTTTTGCGGTGAGATGAAGTACATCACGATAATAAAAGTCAAGCATGCGTTGGGTAATGCCATTCATCTGATCCTGGGCTAAACGAAAGAGTTGAAGAAAAGCTATAAAAAGCGCCATATGTGGCTGATGCGCAGGATAATGGTGCAATGCGAACTGCATGTAGCTCTCCGAATTGTCAATCAATTGTGTTATAAAGCCATAAAAGCTGTTAAAAATATCATCAATGTATAATGCACCATTCCTTATCTTATCTTCAATATCAACACCTTGATAAATGGAAATATCCGCACTGATGGTTTGATCAAGTCCCCATAGCGTTTTGTCTGTTATTTTAGAATAATCAAGATTGAGCTGATGTTGTGCATCAACATAATTAAATCCTTTTTCGTATGCGACTATTTTTTGCGCCTGCCATTTCAGGTTTGATTGAATAGCAAGCTGAAGGTCTGCATACAAAGGATTTTCAGGGATGGCAATAGCATACCATCCGGCAATTTTTACTATCATCCCAAGTATAGGATCAAATAAATCATCAAATGTGCTATGTGATGGGTTTGCTTCCAGTTTTGCACGCACTTCATCATATCCTTTTTTAATTTCCGCCGTATCTGTAAGTGAAATAGAAGCCGCGATAACAGCCATATCACGGCGAAAAAATTCCCGCCAGCTTATTTTTGACGGATCACTTTCGTTGCCCACATTGCTTTCGGGTATATCGTAGAATCTTACCTGGTTTGCATATCGTTTCGTAAACACCAGCAGGTCTTCCATACTCCTGTTATCTACCGGAGCATAAGAAGGATCAAGCGCTCTTAAATACCTGCTTAGCTGCCCTGAGCCATCCCTGGTTATTTCGCTATTGCAGGAACAACAATCTCCCATTTTAATATTTTTAATGTTATCAGTTCAATAAATTGATCTATTGCTCTGTTACGCTGTTTCTATATTGGTTGCCTCTTTCATGTAAAAAGGAAACACGTAATTGTATCTTGTATTTGTTGTAATAATGGTATAGTCAACGTTTATTTCGAGCAGCCCTTCCGCCTGGTTTGGAGTTGAAGTAATATTGTCAACAATAATTCTGGGCTCGTGATAAACAAGTGCATCCTTCACTATTTTTTCAATCATCGCGATATTGGGCACATTCATGGGTTCAAACACATATGGCTGAAGATTGCAACCAAAGGTGGGCAACATGATACGCTCACCTGTAATTGTGAGCAAAATGATCTCCATACATTTTCTTACATTTTCTTCGTCGGAAACCATTTCAACGCCATACCATTCCCTGCGGAATGTTGGAGGAAAGCTCCAGCCCGTACCTAAAAATGATCTGTCAATTATTTCTGTATTCATATATACTTAGTTTAACCGCCAATAATTACTGTTGCGCAACCTGCTGTAATACTTCCACCGTGTGCAGTTGAATCGCCTTGTCTTGCGGCGGGTTTGTTTCCGATAAACACGGTGGATGACCCTTTAAGAATACTATCCGGCGGACCGGCGCATGTACACATATTTCCGACTGTTGCTGCAGGCTGTCCACCAATAATTACAGTTGGTAAACCAGGAGGTAGTATAGTACCGCCGGTGTGAGGACTACCATTTGGATTTGCCATCGGGCAGGTATGGTTATCTGTTACACGTGCTGCAAAAGGCATTTATTTTTTTTATCTATTAAGAATTGGTTGATAGCCTTTGATATAGCTGCTTTAATTGATCATTACTTTAGCTCCTTTTATAGTTACATTTTTTGCCGACTGAATAGTAATCCCTGATGCTTCCATCTTAATGGTATTTTGATTTTCGTCGGACATTATTAAAGCACCTGAATCATCATTCATAATAATTGATTTTTCACCTGAGGCTGTAGTCGCGATTATAGTAATGCGTTTATTACTGTCGTCGAAAATCAATTTCATTTTTTCTTTTGTTACAAAACCATATTGCAGTTTCCCATCCTCTTCGGGCAATGGTGCTTTTTTTAAATCTTTACTGTGC
>JBGALP010000151.1:0-11673 GCA_044223805.1 Agriterribacter sp. | reverse complement strand
ATGGGAATTTCATCCAATATGAGCAGCACACCATGCCTGGTACATATTTCTCTTACTTTTTTCCAGTATGCTTTCGATGGGATCTGCACATCCGTATTCCGAACGGTTTCGGCAATAAAGGCCCCAATCTCACCTTCTTTTTCAATTACATACTCCAGGTATTCCGCATATTTAACATCGTTGCCATCATCACCTAAAATACCACGGTATGTGGTGGGAGGCGGGATGCGTTCTACTCCGGGCATAAGCGGTCCCATTCCTTTACGAAAAACCTGTTCACCACCGGCTGAAATAGCGTCTATTGAAGCGCCGTGAAAAGAATCCCATAAAGAAACTACCTTATGCCTGCCTGTTACTATCCTCGCTAATTTTAAGGCCATACCAATAGAAGAGGTGCCACCTGGTGCAAATAAAACCCTGTTGAGGTCGCCAGGGAAAAGAGATGCTAATTGCACTGCAAGTTCTATAGCAGGAATATTGGTATAACGGCGGGGGCTAAACGGTAAAACATCCATTTGTGCTTTTACCTTTTCCATCACATAGGGATTGCGGTAACCTACCTGGTGCACATTGTTTCCATGAAAATCCATATAACTTTTACCACTGATGTCGGTAATATAAATATCATTGCAGGATTGTAATACATCAAGACAGGGAGTTGACATGGATTGATGCAGAAAATACTTTGCATCTTCATCCAGGTATTTTTGTGTTTCGGCATTATTTATTACTGCATACCATTCTTTGCGTGCATCCGATAAATTAATATCTCCTTCTGTGCGGTGAAATGAATCTTTCATGCGATAAAATTAATTGTTTAGTAATTGTAAACAACTTTTTTAATGTAAATTCTATGTTGTATAATAAGTATGCGATGCAGGGCTTCACAGCGGCCGCTATAGGCGGTCTGAAGCCGCCTGCTAAATTTTAAATGTACCCTACTTGATGGATGTTTAACTGATATTTGCATTTTATATTCCGGGCAAACATAATGGCGTTTAAGAATTATTATAAAACATTAGGACTTTCTCCCAATGCATCTTTGACAGATATTAAAAAAAGATTCAGAAAACTCGCGCTTCAATATCACCCTGATACCAACCATGGAGATAGTTTCGCGGAAATGCATTTCAGGGAGATCCAGGAGGCATATGAAACGTTATCTGATCCTGATAAGAGAATACTATATCAGCAGGAATGGAGATTACGGAATCCAGGAATAGATCTGAATACCGCATATACTACAACACCAGCTTTAATATTATCTGAATGTACAAAACTGCATCAAAAAGTGCTGCAAATGGATGCCTTCAGGATGAATAAGGAGCAGGTATATCACCTGGTCAATAATATTCTTTCAGAACACAACCTCGCTTTGCTTCAGCAGGAAAAAGAGCATGATACAAACTATAAAATAATATCGGAGGTGCTGCGGGTAGCTTCAAGATTGCATTACAATCAATCTAATGCTATTGCATTGTTATTAAAACCGCTAGCAGGTAATAACGCCGACATACTGTCAAAGATTGATACGTTTATTCAACAGTCAAGAAAAAGGAATCAGTGGGAGCGGTATTATCCGCTGCTGGTGTTGCTGATAACTGTAGTAATGAGTGTTCTTATTTATGTTGTAAGCCGCTAATTACTATTTAACAGCTCATTTATAATATGTTCGTATTCCTGTTTCTGTTTGATGTAGTCTTCACCTGTTCCCGGTCCGCTAAAGCCGCTGTGTATTTTTTGTATTTCTCCCTTGCGGTCAACAAAAATGGTAGTAGGAAAAGCGGGTATGCTTTCCAGTTGGGGTAATGTTTTTTCTGCACGCAAAGGATCTCCCACTGCCACAGGGGTAATCAATACGGGATAGATTACATTTAACCGCTTAATAAAATTTTTAATGGCAGCTTGTGAACGGGCTGCATCGGTGGTTCTTTCGTATGCCAGCCCAATAATTTCCAGGCCTTTTGATTTGTATTTTTTATACATTTCCCCCATCAGTTCGCATTCATCCATACAATTAGGGCACCACGTGCCAAGTATTTGCAGAACAACTACTTTATTTCTAAAACGTTCATCGTTAAAAGAAACAGGCTTGCCATAAGCATCATTAAAGGTGAAGTTAACTTTTGGAGACATCCCTTTTTTTAAACGACCTGTTGTAGCCGCATCATCCAATTGCGCTGTATTGTCTTTGTGCGCCGTCCAAACCTGCGGCGCGGGGCCTGCTCCAGAATAGTAGCGTCCACCGGTAATGGTTCCGTCAGCATTGATTTTAGCAGTGAACAAAAGGGCAAACCCACCATCGAAGCCGGACAATTTTAAGGAATCTCCATCTACTACACCCTGTAAATAACGGTAATCACCACTCGCGGTTAAAAAAGAGCCGGTGAGTATATTCCCTTTCTGTTCAAACACACCTATGTGAGTAGATTTTTTTTGCGTGATAGTATCAATAAATACTGCCGGCCAACGTCCTGTAATATTTGCAACCGGTAAATTATTTTTTACATTAAACCTATATGTTTCATTATGTGTAGCAGTAAAAGGCAAAACCACATCCCGGTCTGCCAGGCGTTTTATCCAGTTGCCCTGCAATTGCTTTTTATTGTTGATAACCGCGCGGAACTGTGAATCGAAAAAAGGTAATTTAATGAATATGGAATCATCTTCATAGCTTATATCGTCTGCTGCTAAACGCTCGGAGGCGTTTAAAAGATAAATGATCTTTTTAACGCCGGAATTTTTTACTTCAAAGTTGAAAACAATTTCATTTGCGTCGCTTCTTTGTAAAACACCGCGCCATTTACCTGTTGCCAACTCAGGCTTTTGTTGAGCTATAATGCTGTTGCAGAAGACGAGCGTAATAATACCTGTCCATAGTTTAATTGCCATAATATTCTTTGAGTACCGAAGCCTGAAGCAATAGCTGTAACTGAATTGTACAAATGTAAGCTGTTATATTTAAGACTGTAAGTTGTTTAACATATCCTCTGTCATACGCGACAAATCGTATTCATGTTTCCATCCCCAATCATTTCTTGCTACACTATCATCAATACTTTGCGGCCAACTATCTGCAATCTGTTGCCTGTAATCCGGTTTATAGCGGATAGAAAAATCAGGGATGTGTTTTTTTATTTCAGTTGCAATATCTTTTGGCGAAAAGCTTATACCTGCTATATTATAGGATGTTCTTATAGAAACTTTGCTGGCATCGGCTTCCATTAATTCTATAGTAGCTCTTATAGCATCCGGCATATACATCATGGGTAAGTACGTGTCTTCTCCCAGAAAGCTGGTGTATGATTTCTCCTGGATAGCTTCATGAAAAATTTCCACGGCATAATCGGTAGTGCCACCGCCTGGTGACGATTTATAACTGATTAGACCAGGGTAGCGGATGCTTCTCACGTCTACGCCAAAACGCTGGTGATAATATTTGCACCAGAACTCGCCCGCATACTTGCTGATGCCGTATACTGTTGTAGGTTCAATAATGGTTTGCTGGGGACAGTTTTGCCTGGGTGAAGTGGGACCGAATACGGCTATACTGCTTGGCCAATATACTTTTTGGATCTGCTCTTCACGCGCTATATCCAGGACGTTCAGCAAACTTTGTGTATTGAGATGCCATGCCAGCCCCGGATTTTTTTCGCCTGTTGCGGAAAGGATGGCAGCCAGCAAATAAATCTGAGTAAAATTCTGCCGGATCACCTGCACATGAAGCATTTCCTTATTCATTACATCCAGCGATACATAAGGCCCGGTTCCCTTAAGCAAACTGTTTTCTTCTCTAAGATCTGATGCCACCACCTGTGCATCACCATATATTTTGCGTAAGGCTAAGGTTAACTCTACCCCTATCTGACCTGAAGCGCCTATAACTAATATCTTTTCCTTTATCATATTGTTGATTTAATAGCACCTGCAAAAAAATAAAATTGGCTTGTAAAGAAGAAATTTATATTTTAACATTCAAATTCCACTTCTATGTTTCAAATGCACAAAAGAAAATTCTTTGCAGTGATAACGCTGTTCGCGATTCTCGTAATCGGCATATCGGCTACTACACAAGACAAACCGAAGCCCAATCTTAAAGTACTACCCAAAGATATTGACCATGAAGCTTTGATAAAGGTGATGAAGGAATTCAATGTTTCATTGGGTGTGAAATGTAATTTTTGCCATGCACAATCAAAAACAGACGCAGGCAAACTTGACTTTTCCAGTGATGAGAAGCAGGAAAAAGGCATTACCCGCAGTATGATGAAGATGACCGCTAAAATCAATAAAAAATATTTCAATTTTAATAAGGCGGAAGAAGGACAAATAGGAGCTGTTACCTGTATAACCTGTCATAACGGCAAGGAACACCCAACAAATAAAGTTGAACTTCCACCACCACCTCCTGAAAAATAATTTCTTTTGTATTATTTAAAAATCCCGTAATGTTCATTACGGGATTTTTTATTCTACCGACATGATATCCCGCTGGGATATGAAAACAGCTTTTAAGTCAACGACGTTGATGTATAATTAGCTGTTAATTAAACAATATATTATTCCATTCAATCGGGGCTGGTACATCGGAGCATTTTTGTTTTCTACAAACAGGTAATCCCTATGAAATTAAAAATCCAATCAAGGTCTTGTGGGGTTTAAAATTAGATGGTTAATCGTCGTTGTTCTTTACATCATCATTTTTACCACCATTTCCTTCATTAGCGAAGCGTCTTCGGTACCCGCATCATTTACGCCTATGCCTCTGAGGTTATATTGATGAAGCAGTAATAACGCGCTTTCAGTACCTGTATATCCATAATGTTGCGCAGCAATTTTGTAATCTTTAAAAAAGAATGGATTCACACCAATAGCGGCTGCAGCGGTTTTGTCATCTGAACCCTGTACCGAAAAAAGCATATATACCTTACTGAAAAAATTATAGAGAGAGGGTAACAGTAATTGTATTGGAGCGGCTTTGGGATTTGATTCAAAGTATTGGATTATGCGCATCGCTTTCGCCAGGTCTTTTCGCTGCATGGCTTCCTGTAATTCAAATACATTATATTCTTTGCTTACGCCTACATATTTTTCTATATCTTCTTCACTGATACTCTTTCTGTCTCCTAAATTGAGCAGTAGCTTATCAATTTCATTGTTAATCCTGCTGATATCATTTCCAATGTGATCAACCAACAGCATGAGCGCCTTTCTTGAAATGGTATATCCTTTTGATTGAACCTGGTCGTTTGTCCATTCCGGCAGTTGGCTATCATACATTTTTTTTGTGGTAACCACCACCGCGTTTTGTTTAAGGTATTTAGCCAGCTTGCTGCGTCCATCAACCTTTTTTTCCTTGTGCGCTACCACTAATATAGTGCTGGGTAAAGGATTGGCTATATATGCTTCCAGCTTTTCAATATCGCGCATCTGTTGCGCTTCTTTAAGCAATACTACCTGGTGTTCGGCAAACATAGGATAACGCCTGCAGGCGTTGATTACTTCTGCCCAGGCAGCATCTTTTCCATAAAATACCGACAGGTTAAATCCTGCTTCCGATTCAGGTAACAGGTTATGTTCAGCGTACTCCACTACCTGGTCAATGTAAAAGCTTTCTTCGCCTTCAAGCCAGTAAACGGGCTTGAAGTCTTTTTTCTTCCAGTCTGCAATAATTTTTTCAGGACTCATAGTAAACAGGCAAGATAATACAAACCAATTTTATCAAACAAAACTAATGTTTTGGTAAGGTAGAAGGTATAGGGTATGGGGGTCGGTACGCGTAGCGTCAGACCAGCATAACAGGGTCGGACCGAAGGTCAGACCACATAAGGTGTGACGCTACACATCCCAATCTCAATTGTTGTTAGCGATAAAAATATTTTCTTTCTCCAATAAGGCAAGTTGTTTAAACCGCATAATAATATTGGCAACTGTTACTACATCTTTCTGGCAATAGGTTACAATGCGTTGCAAATCGTGATCGTTATAATATACTTCACGCACCATACTGCCATCAATATCGTCTTTAGGGGTATCAATACCCAGTACGGCTGCCACCAACTTTAGCGAAGTATAATTTTTATAATCACCAAACTTCCACAGTTCCATAGTATCTACCAGGTTGGTTTCCCACGGCTTTTTGCCACTTAGCTGCAGGTGCTCCGGCAGGGGTAGCTGGTTAATCATCATTCTGCGGCATATATAAGGAATGTCGAATTCTTTCACATTATGTCCTGCTATAGCAATACTTCCTCTTTTCTCTTTAAAATTATTCAGTAAGACAGTAAACGCCTGTAGTAAAACAGCCTCATCATCACCATACAAAGATTTCAATTTAAAGCTTACCTTGCCGTCAGTTTCGTTAAAGAAGAAGCCCGTGGAAATACAAATTATTTTGCCAAATTCAGCCATTATTCCAGCCCTTTGCAAGTACCATTCATCAACGGAAAAATTTTCTGGCATGGTTTTGGAAACCTTGTCCACCCAGAGTGATTTCCATGACTCCTGTAAGTGTTGAAAATCAGGAGTTCCGGGAACCGTTTCAATATCAATTACTAGTAAATTTGACAAGCTTACATTGTAAATCATAACACTAAATTTTGTTCAAAACCCAAAAAAATAAACACATATGAGTGCATCTAACTATCCCTCAGCATCAGGTTCCTCGCAACCACCGAGAAAAGACAATCGTGGCATTATATACGGTGTATTAATCGCCGCTTTATTAGGTACATGGGGTTACATTATTTACGATAAAAGTAAAACCAAGGAAGTAATTCAGCAAAAGGATGTTCAGTATGCTTCACTGGATTCTGTAAGAAATCAATTGCTTACTGATTACCAGGCTGCTGAAATCAGGTTAGATAAAATGACTTCTGAAAATTCAAAGCTTGATAGTTTGGTTAAAACCCGTGATAAGGATGTAACCACTATGAGAGCAAGGATTAAAACTTTAATCAGCAAGCAAAATGCAAGTGCATCTGATTTGGCAGAGGCGCGTAGCCTTATCAATTCTTTAAACGGAAAAATTGAAGAGTACGTTAAAGAAATTGAAAGATTACAGGGGGAAAACAAACAATTAACCGCAGAGAAAGAAACGCTTACTACTGAAAAAGCACAGTTAACTGATACGCTTAACACAAAGGTTGCAGAAAACAAGGATCTGAGTGGTAAGGTAGATGTTGGTTCTACATTGAATGCATCTAACTTTCATATAGCAGCTATTAACGAAAAGAGAAACGGCAAAGAATCTGAAACAACAAGAGCTAAGAGAGCAGATAAATTCCGCGTTTCTTTCGATGTTGAAAACAGGTTGTCTTTAACAGGAACTAAAGATCTGTATGTAGTTGTAACAAATCCTGATGGCGCTGTTGTGAAAGAAGAAGGTTTAGGATCTGGAACTGTATCCACAAGAGAAGATGGTGAAAAAGAATTTACTAATAAAGTATCTATTGACTACGAACAAGGCAAACGCAAAAATGTTAGCTTCGACTTAAAACAAACTGATAAATATAAAACCGGAACTTATAAAGTTGAGGTTTATCAAAATGGCTTTAAGATCGGTGATGGTACTGTTACTTTAAAGAAAGGTGGAATTTTCGGATAATATAAGTAGCTAATACAAGTCAACATAAAAGAGAGAAAAAGCCGGAGCAGATAGCTTCGGTTTTTTCATTTTAGAACAAAGCTCTTAAAGACGCACGACCTATATGCACCGTATTTGACGTGCCTGCTTTTCTTCCTTCATACTGAAAGTTCAGCTCGAGATAGGAGGTAAGGCGTTTGGTAAGATCAACAGTCCATAAAAAGTTTTTTCCGGGCAATAAAGCATCCAGCATTATATATGATACTGATGTATTAGGCACATTTCCATTGCCCGGATCATTGTATTTGATCTGGCTGTAGGTAAATCTTGAAGTGATAGAAGTGTTTGATAAAATATTGTATTTAACTTCTGTAGTTACAGCATGTATAAGCGCTTTTTGTGTGGAATCGGTGTTCTTTTTATCATCTAGCCTATATCCCAGGAGCACCCTGAAGTTGGTTCCGCGTATATAAGATATTCTTGACTCAAATCCATAGGCAACTACATTGTAATTCCTGTTATCGAAGTTAGGCGTGATGAGCCTGTTAGCGCCTTGTTTGCCTAATAATTCCAGCAGAATCGAACGATTCATATTCCAGCGGCTTTTGAAATTCCATTCATTTAATTTGCGGCTTTCATAACCATAAGTAAGAAAGGCTTTATTACCGTTCCGTATATTATTAATGTCAAAGCCCCACACACTGCTTGAGCGGTTAAATGAAAACGAATTGCTGAATACCTGGTTTAGTATAATTAAGGAAGTATCTGACAACGCCGCCGAAAAAGGATTAAAACTTAAGTTGCCAGACATTTCTTTTTTATATATCTGCAGTGAACTCTGGAAATATAACCTTGCAAGCAGCTTTTGAAAACTGCCGGCTTTACTCATATCAATTGCTGATCTTGGATTGATGATAAGACTGTAATTGAACTGCAGGTAATTGGCTTTTATAAACTCATTGGTTGGCGTGAATATGCGGATGTATTTTGCCTGGTCTCTGAATTGGGCAACTTCAAATTCGTTGAGCTCAGGTACGCCGTTGTTGTTATAATCAATCCAGGTATATTCACCTTGTCCGGCCGGTACTTCAACATAGGTGAAATTTCTTTTTTGTTCCTGACCTGTACCTATTTCGTATAAAACGTTTCCGCTTACCAACCCCTTAAACTCGTTCACCATATATTCCACCCTGCTTAAAATGGTTTCTTCAGGCTTAAGCGTAGTGATTTTATTATTGAGAATATTCAGATTGCGGTAAGTAAAGTTTATTCTTACCTGGTGTTTTTCATTTTTCAGGAGTTCCGTGTATGCGTTAATATTCTGGCTCCGGTCTGTTCTCAAAAGACGTCCTTCAGAAGGATAACTGTCGCTCCTGGTGAAATAGGTAACACCCCATTTATTAGGTTTATTTAAAGGAGATTTTATGTAGACCTGCCAGATATCAAAAGCAAAACTGCTGGCATTTAATGAATCCAGTTGTTTATACTTTACGAAATTTTTTTCAAGGGTATACCCCGCGACAAGGCGGTGATTACCGAGTTTAGGAAAATCACGGGATACATCAAAAACAGGTTTGAGATAATATCCTTTTTGATCCTGCAAAGTAAAACTGGTAATATTGAATTGATTGTTGAAATGCCAGGTGCCGTAATCTGCTTTCTGGATAATACTATTGCGGTTTCCATTATAACCGTCATTGCGCTGGTAATGTTCAAATTTATATTGCAGCGTATTACCTGATGCGTTATTGAGCTGCGTGCTTAGTCTGAGTAAATTTTCAGTAGCTGAAAGTGTCGTTACCGGCAAGCCCCATTCACGATAAAACTCTACTGTTCTTAATCTTTCTATGGGTTTAAAACGATCCTGTACCCACTCGTAACCCAACTGCGATTTAATGGAAGTGCCTTTTGCCGCTTTTTTTAAAATACGGTTATCACTTATAATAAACCTTGCGGCATAGCCTTTGTCATCTCCTTTGTCTTTTGATGAAAAGCTGTTGATATTGTAACTGCTCATTGCCATTTCAGTGCTTACCTGCGTGTTGGCAGATAGCATATAGTCTGCCCCAACACTCACGAGCTGCTGCTTTTTGGGCGCTACCAATAATATCACAGGCTCAAAATTTCCTTGCGGATTGTTATTGGCATCCGGCGCAACCCAGCGAAATACTTTTCCATTAGCCGCATTGGTTTCATCTACCACATAATTTCCCCTTCCTAAACCCACCTGGGTAAAAGCAAGGTTGTATAAAACATCTTCTTTTGTAGGATTGTATATAAAAACAGAATCATGTTGGGTGTTATTAAAAACAGTATCTATTTTTTTGTACAATATTTTATTTACCGAAAAAGTATCCAGCACCTGTGAAGGATATAAGGCATTCTGTACACTATCGCCGATGTTGGCAAGAAATTGTTTTTGATTTGCATCGAGTGTTTGATTGATGGGAGAATTTTTGGCGTCTGCATTCGAATATGCTGCCACACGAACTTTGAGCTTGTTTCCGATAGCTGCTTCGTCAAATGCATACAACTGGGAATTAAGATAGTTTCTGTCTGCATAACCAAACTCCACCTGTATACGGGTGTCTTTCGATATCATGTGTTTGGGCGTGAACGTCACTTCCGCTGTGTTGTAATTAATCACGTAGTCCTGGTCTTCACCTCTCTGCATCAGTTCGCCATCAATATACACTCTTTCTGTTCCGGCCAACACAATAAAAAACAGTTCATTGTTCGGTCCTTGCAAACGGTATGGTCCCTGGTTGCCTTCTGTTCCCTGAAAAATATTTCTTGTGTATTTTCCCTTAGCTACCGCGCCGCTGAATAAAAAATGATTTTTTATTGTAGGGCTGATTTTATTCTCCTGTTCAAAAGCAGCTCCCTGCAATCTTGAGTAATAGTTAAGAAAATAATTTTGTTGCTGTCTTATATCAATATCGCCTATATCAAAATGCCATCCATTCTTTTTAAACTGGATAAATACCTTATCAAACTCGTTCAGGTTTTGCGTATTGCCATCCGGTTGAATAGGAATATTGCTATCGGTAATGGCCGCAGCTATCTGTATACTATCTGCCAGGTATCCGCTCATTTGTAAATTAAGGGTGGAATTCAATACCACATCCTGCTGGTTACCGAAAGAAAGCCCCCTTCCAAAGCTTCCGTTGTAATTCAGGTTACCAAAATCAAAAATAGAATTTTGCGAAAGCGTACTGCCACTGATTACGCCAGGTCCTGCTATGAAATTATTGCTTACGCTATCAAATCGTAGCCGCTGGTATACCGTGTTAAATTTGCCAGGGAATACACGATAAAAAATCAGTACGCTGTCTGCCACAGGTTTTTTCTTCCATTTAAGACGGGCATTAATATAGTCAATAATGTAAGTATCAGGTTCAATGCCTGTTATTCTAAATGTTCCGGGAATGATGCTCAATGTATCGAGAGCCGTAGAATCTGCTTGTGTGAGTATTACTTTTTTACGGAGATTAGAGCGTAAAGGATTTTGCTGAGCAACACCCCAATGCACCCCCATTAAACACATCCATAACAAAAGCAGTTGGTTTTTCAAGCCAGGTATTTTTACAACAATGCATAAAGTTAGAAATTATTGTGTATCAATGAGAAAAAGAGGGAAATGCCACCAATGCACGAATGGTTATAGCGGGAATAAGGAATATATTTTTTTCTATAATTCTTCGATCCTTGTATGTTTCTTTGTATCCTTCATTGTAGCATATACCACAAGCGAAATGAAAATGCAAACTGTAACATACCAGTAGAAATAACCTTCATGCCCCGCTTTTTTAAACCACAAAGCAATGAACTCAGCAGTGCCTCCAAAAATGGCGGTCGTAAGCGCATAAGGTAAACCTACGCCCAGGGCACGTACTTCAGCCGGGAACAATTCCGCTTTTACCACGGCATTTATAGAAGTATACCCGCTCACAATAATCAATCCCGCCATAACCAGGAAAAAAGCATTGGTCATGCTGGATGTTTTACCGATAGCTGTGAGTAAGGGCACGGTACATAAAGTACCCAGTATGCCAAAAGTCATCAGTAAGGGTTTTCTTCCGATCTTG
>JBGALP010000150.1:0-11555 GCA_044223805.1 Agriterribacter sp. | reverse complement strand
ATACCTGTGCAGATATAGATGCATTGGTTGATGTGTTGTACAAACTGGTGAAGAAATAAAAAGCATTTCTTCTGAAAACCTATAAGGTCTGCCGCAAAGAATAACCACGCTGCAGACCTTATAGGTTTAAGCGCTGGTAAATACTTAACCTGATGAATAATCGGAGCGAAGATAGCTCCCTCATATTATAGGTGTGACAGGTTGAAAGTGTAAGAGTGTTGTAATTAGGCGGCAGATTGTAGTTTGATTGTTTTGCCCGACTACAGAATTAATCTTTCATAACTACCATGGTTACAAGCAATACCTAATTTTTAAATAGTCTACTAAATTAGTAGATAATTAAGTACATTTGCCCGAACCTTTTCCAATTTTATTAAAATCAACACATACTTACACATAAGCCCTGCATTTGTATGGATGGAATATTAGAAAGAATAGGCAATACCCCCTTAGTAAAGCTCAAAAAAATGCATACCGCTCCTGCTGTTTCCATCTATTGTAAACTGGAGGGTGATAACCCCGGCGGCAGTGTTAAAGACAGGGCTGCATACGGCATGATAAAAGGGGCTTTGGAAAGAGGAGAACTAAGCAATGGAACCAAACTGGTTGAAGCTACCAGCGGTAATACCGGCATTGCATTGGCACTGATAGCAAGTCTTTTCAATATTGAGATAGTATTGGTAATGCCGGAAGATGCTACAAAAGAGAGAGTACTGGCAATGAAGGCCTTTGGCGCAAAAGTGGTATTGACTCCAAAAATAAGAGCCATGGAAGGCGCGATAGATTACGCAAATGCGCTGGTGGAAAAAGGTGGCTACCTTATGCTCAATCAATTCGCAAACCCAGATAACCCGGGTATACATTATACAACCACAGGACCTGAAATATGGAGGGATACAAACGGAAAGGTAACACACTTCGTATCATCAATGGGTACTACCGGCACTATAATGGGTGTGTCAAAATTTCTGAAAGAAAAGAATAACAGTATCGTAATTGCAGGTTGCCAGCCATCAGATGGTTCACAAATACCGGGCATAAGAAAATGGCCGGAACCATACATTCCAAAAATTTTTGACAAAAGCCGGATAGACGAGGTTATTGAAGTAAGCGAAACACAGGCAAGAATAGCTACCAGGCGCCTGGCAAAAGAAGAAGGCATTTTTTGCGGAATGAGCAGCGGAGGAAGTGTATTTGCGGCAATAGAACTCGCGAAGAAAATAAAGGAAGGCGTGATTGTTTGTATTATTTGTGACCGTGGAGACAGGTATTTATCGAGTGATCTTTTTGATCAATAAAATATTAAAATCATTAAATGCACATTACCAGCGAAAAACAACTGGATCTTAGTAATGCACTAAGAAGGATACATGAAAAGTACCGGCCAGATATGCAGCCCATCCCCCAGCGTGAAAATATGCAGCTGTGGATTAATGATCTTATACAACTCCTTTTTCCGGTAAGCGAAGGTGAATTGTTTGATGAATTAAGTATAAGAAAACTGCAATTTCAATTACGCCAGTTGTTACAGCCAATTGAAAATACCATTGCATTTGCCGATGAAGTGGTAGAAAAATTTTTCAGCAGGATACCAGAAATTTTTGAAGCCCTTCAAAAAGACGCTCAGGAGATGCTGCGTTTTGATCCTGCTGCAAATACCATTGAAGAAGTAATAGCGGCTTACCCTGGCTTTTACGCCATTGCCGCATATCGCTTTTCTCACGAGTTATATGTGCTGAAAGTACCAGTATTACCAAGACTCATTTCAGAGTATGCACATAGCTTAACAGGCATTGATATTAATCCCGGAGCAGTAATAGGCACCGGGTTAATTATTGATCATGGCACAGGCGTGGTTATTGGAGAAACCTGCGTATTAGGAAACAACATAAAAATTTACCAGGGTGTTACCTTAGGCGCATTGAGCGTTTCTAAATCGCAAATGAACGTTAAGCGTCATCCTACCATTGAAGACAATGTAGTAATCTATTCGGGTACAACCATACTCGGCGGCAAAACAGTAATCGGTCACGATTCTATTATTGGCGGTAACGTGTGGCTAACCGAAACTATTTCACCTTACTCATTGGTTTATCATAAAAGCGAAGTAAGAGTACGGTCTAATAACGATTTTGACCAGGGAATCAATTTCAGTATCTAACCGTTTAATACAATAGAATGGCAAAGTTTGTACGAGTTCATACATTGGAAACCGAAGAAGAAGATTATGGCTGGAGCAAAGACGAATTAAAGCAAAGTGTAGAACAACCCGTTAAAAAGGGGGTTGTAACGGCGCTGAGATTTATCATAGAAGGATTTATGCCTGAGCTACCGGTAAGAAAAAAAATTATTAAACACATCGCTCCCCTTTCTGAAAAAATGGATCCTACCCGCTAAATAGTTTCATCTTTTTGCCAAAACCACCGCACTCCTCCCCTTTATCTTCAGCATGCTTTACATTAAGGATAAAAAATAAAAAAAATAGTCTACTAATTTGGTAGACTAAATAAAAGTATTATTTTTGCGTAATGATACTTCAGTTATACATATCATGTTGTTGTCGCCCGACAAACAATTGTATGATGTAATTCATATACTGACATCATTTTCTTACACTATACCACTTTACTTTTTCAGCATTAAAATACCCAATAAAATGAGCAACATTAATAAACTTGTGTTTCAATTCGGAGATTCACTTACAGCAGAACAAAAAAACAGTTTTAACCAACATGGTGTTTTACAATTTAAAAATTTCATAAACAAGGCAACTGTAGCGGACTTTCTGCAGGAGATCAAAAATGTAGAAAACCAGTTGTTACAAGACAATGTGCAAAAAGTAAATGGCATACCCCTCAAGTTTGGGAAAAATACCGATGGGCAGCGCTTTATCCAGCGCATTGCTTTTACTTCTCAATACAGCAAAGTATTGAGTGATTTTTTAAAAGACAAGCGCCTCGCATTACTGGCAGAATTACTGTATCCCTATGAAGGCAGGGTTGGTGAAAATGAAAAAGACGGGCTGGTATTAAACCACTATGTAAATACACCGGATAGTGAGTACAAACAATTAGGATGGCACACAGACAGTCCACGGGATATATTCCTGGGATCTAAGATTATGCCGATGCTGAATGTGGGGTTACACCTGGACGATTATCCATTTGAAAAAGGAGGACTGCGTGTGCTAACAGGAACGCATACCCAGGGTTTGTTCAAGCTGTTGTTCAGAAAAAAGTATTTTGTTGATAACGACCCTGATCCAAAAGAAACAGGCTTTAACATTGAAGCAGGAGACCTTACTATACATGATGGAAGATTATGGCACAGAGTACAGCGGTCAGTGCATTTTGGAGATGAAAGCCGCCGCAGAGTAATGTACATTCCAATTGTTACAGGTGCGTATCAGCCTAAACATGCCAACAGCCCCACGCCCTTTTATCATAAACTGGCTTTACCAAAACTGGAGCAATGGAGAGAAAACCTGAGATGGGCCGGCGTAAAAAGAAAAGACATAGTGCTTAACAATGCCCAGCTGGTAACACAGGCAGATAATTTATAACACTAAACATACTAAGCCCGGATATTGCTTTTTATGCAGTTGGTTTTGTAACAGTAAGTAATACGCCGGCACTAAAAGGTAAAGTCTTTGCGGCTAAAGACTTTACCTCTCATTACAATATTATTTAGCAAGCAAATACTACACCTCATGCTTTATAAAGGAATAGTGCTCGTTATATCACTTGTTTCTTTGCTCAGTACAAATAATGAAGAGCATTTTCAACAAGCACATTATTATGTATTGAAGAGCAATAAAATTGTAGGGCATATGTGGTGCAGCAAGCTTGAAAAAAATGAGACGGTGGAATATACCACAGAATCGAGTGTGAATATTTCTTTACTGGTTGATATTTCGATATACAATAAAATACAGAGTTCTTTTATAAATGGTGTATTACATAACGGCACCATGCAAAGAAAAGTAAACGGCAAACAAAAGGCGGATACACATATAGAGTGGAATAAAGACAAATACCTGATAACAACCACGGAAGATTCGAACGAATTAAAACTGAAAATTTACTTTACCACCGGATGCCTGATGTATGTTGAACCTGAGCATGTGAAAGAAATATATTCAGAAAATTTCAGGCAGTTTGTTACTATACAGCAAATCGCGCCACACAAATACGCGCTTCATCTACCAGATGGAAAGGATAACTATTATACTTATAAAAACGGCGTTTGCGTTGAAGTTGAAGTGCCAACCGCTTTAGCAACAGTATTTATACGTCCTGCCAATGCCTAATCATATTTAAAAAGCAATAGTATGCCAACGTTTACAACAAAAATTTATCTGCAGAAAGCAGACAAAAAAGATATACAACTCCTTACCGTTGCCTTAAAACAAAAATGGTTTATTGAAGAGCATTCCAATACGCAGCAAAAAACAAATGCGATTGGTGACTTAAGTTTTACAAAACGCGGCAACAATCTGCTGGAAATTAATGACGAAGTTATACGTGCCGTAAGAGAAACAGGTCATCCCTTTTCTTTTACAGTCATAAAAAACAAAAACTAATCCGTATGCAGCTTACCTCATTCATCATTCAGAACCGCAGGTATTATATGTCTTTTGAAAAAATAGACAGAGAAGTAGATCTCCATCTATATTGGGGAACCATTCACTTATCAAAACCTATCCAGTTCAGTTGTATAAAAATTGATGATAAGCCGTTATTTATCACTACTCCGGTTACACTTTCTTTACCGGTAGAAGAAGCCATTTTACAAGCCATTCAATTAACTGAGCAAAACAATCTTAATAATACTTGTGCCGCATAATAGTACACGCTTATTTGTGAAACCATATACATACTTGCGCTTCCGCACCTGATGAGTACTAACCCACAAAAATCAGAAGCCGCCCGATGGGCGGCTTCTGAATGATATATCAGTTACTGATTATCTTCTCAATAATTTATACTCCACTCTTCTGTTTGCTTCTCTCGCCGCGGGATTATCCTGCCCATCTATTGTTTCCGGTTCAACAGGGCAGCACTCTCCATATGCTTTGCCAACCAGCCTTTCTTTGGTTACTCCTTTCTTCACCAGGTATTTTATACACGCATCTACCCTTTTTTGTGCGAGTTTAAGGTTATATTCTTCTGTACCCTTTGTATCAGTATAACCACCCACTTCAACTATCACGGTAGGAAACTGATTCATAATTTTTGCCAGGGAGTCAAGCTGCGCAAATGTGCCATTGATATTTGATTTATTGTAAGCGAATTTTGCGAGCGTTGAAGAAGATTTGGACAGATCATCCAGTACCTGTTGCAGGCTGTCTTCATGACTGCCGGGTATAAAGTTCAAACATATCACTTCATTGTGCATACTATCTGAACTTCCTTCAAAATGTACAAGGTATTTTTTTGAAGCGGTATCGTATCCTTTCTTCTCAGCATGTATACTATACCGTGATATGTTATTCAGTTCAAATACATAATTACCATTGGTATCGGTTTGAACAGAACGCAGCAGCCTGCCATTTTTTGCATTTGTAACGCTAAGCGAAACGTTGGCTAATGGCAACTGCGTGGCACAATCAACAACTGATCCGTTTACATATTGCTTATTATCTTGTCGAACGGTATACATCGCAAGGCAGCAGCTTGTTGTATCCCTGTCTGAACTCATCATACCTGTATTCCATAAATTATCTTCATCGGTACTCACATAATACAAATCGTCTTTACTTGAATTAATAGGACTTCCAGCATTCGCGGGCTTATCCCAGTCTGATGTAATAAAACTTCCCCGGGTATAAAAAATATCCAGTCCGCCCATACCTGTGCGACCATCGGTTGAGAACAACAATGTTCTGCTTCCCTGGTGATAAGAAGGGGCGAATTCATCATCAATAGTATTCACTATGTTTCCCGCATTATTAACACGCAATACATTCAAATTGCTGTCGAGCTCAGCATACCAGATATCGTATTTGCCAATACTCCCCTCCCTGTCTGAAGAAAACAACAGGTATCTGCCATCATGCGTAATAAAAGGTTGAGTGCTATTAGAGCCGGCTATATTAACCGGTTCTTCCATCCTTACCGGAGTTGACCAGCCGGTTGAGGTTTTATCTGAGCTGAAGATAGCCGAAACAGGTTTTCCGTTTACGTTTGTCCATCTTGTAAAAAACATTTTATTATCACCTGCAAAGGCGGCAAGTCCATCGTGAAAGCCGGTCTGCGCATCAGACGCCAGCATATGGATATTAGCCAGCTTACCCTCTTCCTGCACTGCTTCATATAATCTTGCAAAATAAGTTGTAGTGGTTACTGCTTTTCTTTTTGACGAATCTATTTTATCTTCTGTTTCAATAGCGGTAAACACCATGGTATCTCCCGATTGAATTACCGGCGCATAAGCAGAACTGTTAGTAGGTGACAATACAGGTGATACAAAAAAACCTGGTTTGGTCTTTTCAAATTGCTGCTTAATAAACAACAGATTTTCCATTTCCTTATCAGCCGCTATTGACCATTTATCTATCTGTGTATGTTTTTCCCTGAAACTGCTGATAGCTTCGATGGCTTCGCTGTACTTTTGATTAGCTCTAAGCACAACGCCATACCAGTACAAACTTCCTGGATATGTTTTTTCAGGAAACCCAGCGGCCTCTTTGTAATATTTTTCCGCTTTGGTATAATCACTGCTCAACCTGTAGCTTTCTGCCAGGTGGTATACCGCTTCTTTGTGCACATCTATACCGGTTTGTCCTTTCACCTTTTTTCCAACTGCAAATGGATCAGCCTTTGCGGCGATATGTGTTTCTGATGCGAGATACTTTTCATAATACTGCGCGGCTTCATAATATTTTTGCTGGTTAAGCAATTGTTCCGCTTTCAGAAAATATCCCTGTTTGCCACCTTGTGCAAATAGCTGGTTGTTACTCACGGTCAGCATCACCAGAAAAAGTGCAACGATGGCTCCTGGTTTATTCAATCGCATTATAATTGTATGTTGTATCCTTTTTTTCATATCAAAATCTTGGGCAGGGTGCATTTCTTGTTTGGGTTGATCTTTTGCGCCACCAGGTGTACGACAATGATACTTCCGCACTGTTGCGGTTAAGCGAAGCAGTGGTTTTGCTGGATATATTTGTATCGTAACTCAATCCTACGGTAAGCCCTTTATAGAAAAACCCGGCAAAAGGAATAAATGCATTGCCAAACCTGATATTAGCGCCAACCAACAAGTCTAATTTTTCACTGGCATTCAATTGCAGGTAGGCTCCCGCCACTTTTTCTTCTGCCTGCCCCTGGCGCATATACAGCACGTTAGGAACAATACTGAACAAATCGTTCACAAATATTTTTGCGCCTCCATGTACACTATACCGTATGGGCATTTTTTCTTTTTCACCACCAGAGATAAAGGGATCTGAAGGGCGTGATAAATGATAGGCCGAAAAACCGGCAAACATATTTACTTTATGTTCCGGTGTCGCATCGTAATATAATATCCCCGCCCCCGCATCTAATACAGTTACCGATGGCTTATTGAACACTTCCTGGCCTGCGTTGGTTTCACTATAACCAATACCTGCTGACCACTGATCACCAAACTGGAGTTTATTTACATTAAAGTAACGGTTAATAACACCCGCCTGCAATGCCATGGCTATATAGTGATCGTTAAACCGAACGCCTGTATATGCAAGGCTGATATTAGCAGTAGTATAATTATAAGCACGGTCTGAAGATGCCTGGTTGAATATATTAACACCTGCATTAAGGTTCCTGTTGGTAGCCATTTCTGCAGACACCCCTCTTGACGACAATGTATTGGCATACTGATTTTTCCAGATAGCAGATACGCGGTAATCACCCTGCATAGCGCCGGTAAGCGCCGGATTAAGTGTTGAGGGCTGAATATAATACTGTGAAAAATGCGGGTCAGTCTGCGCTTGCACAGATGCGCCAGCACACCACATTACCATTAAAAAAATGTATCCAATCTTTTTCATCACTGCATATTTATTTATCGTACAAGACTGATTGTTCCGTTGCGTATAATGGTACCATTATTATACAATTGAATTTTTATCGCGTACAGGTATATTCCTACCGGCTGTTGTTTGCCTTTGTATGTACCATCCCATCCTCTGTTGTTATCTCTTGTTTGAATCATCAGATTACCCCATTGGTTATACACGCTGATCTCCACGCTCTTAACCGAAGTGCCGTATACTTTGAAGATATCGTTCTTACCATCATTGTTTGGCGTAAACGCATTGGGTATAAACAATTCTTTTGTGTTATCATTTACGGTTACAAACACACTTGCCGTGTCGCGGCATCCATCTGCAGATTGCAATACAACAGAGAATGTTTTTGAACTATCTGTTATTAATATAGACTGTGTTGCTGCCTGCTGATTCTGGAAGAATTCGGATGGCGACCACGCAATAGCATTAAAGCTGTTGTTTGCTGATGAGGTAAGTGTAGCCACTGTGCCAGACATTACCGGGTTAGGCGTTGCCGTTAGTGCTGCCTTAAAGTCTCTCACAGAAATATTGATGTGATCCGTATTGGTACATCCCAGCGCATCCGTTGCTGTAGCTGTGTAAGTGGTATTTTGCGATGGATATACCGTCACATTATTTCCTGGTACTGCCTGCTGCCATACTACTGTACTTCCGGGAGCAGCAGCGCTTAAGGCAACAGCATCCCATTTACATACCAGCGTTTTGTCGGCAGACAGTGATATAGCAGGCTGAGGATTGATCACCACATTTACCGGCTGTGGCAATGAAGGACAACCGGCACCACTTGTTCCTTTAATATAGTAAGTACCTGTAGCTCCCACTGAAGCAGGGTCACTGAGCGGATTGGTAGCTGCAGCGTCTGTATAATAAGTATAGGTTAAGCCATTATCACTGCCCACAGTTATGGCTGCTGCTGTAATATCTACCGTACCCGGTGCACAAACTGCCGCAGGATTATGAATGCTGAGCAATGGTGTTCCTATAATAATATCAGTGGTGGCAGTATTAGTGCACACGCCATTGCTAAATGTATAAGTAATAGTATAGTGCCCTGGCAAACTTGAGGCAAGATTAATGGCGCCTGTGGACGCATTGATAGAAATACCTGCCGGAGCGGAATATACTCCACCTGTTTTACCTGTTTGAGTTACAGTAGCCGTTCCCGTTGGACAGTAAGGTCCACCGTTATAAGCGATGGCTGCTGTTGGCATTGCATCAATAACCACGGTTACCGGTTGTATATCACTGCAGCCGCTTGCTGTTGTGCCTTTGATATAATAGGTACCGCTTGCGGTTACTGCATTTGGATTTACCAATGCTGTTGTTGCTGCATTGTCTGCAAAGTAAGTATAGGTTAAACCGGATGTACTACCCGAAGTTACAGCGGCCGCAGTAAGATCAACCGTTGATGCGCAAACCGGGGCAGGATTAGTTATTATTACAGTTGGTTGTGCATTGATTGTTATGCTGGCGGTTGTTGTATTGTTACATGTACCGTTGGTAAAATTATATGTAACCGTATACGTTCCTGCTGTACTTGTTGTAAGGTTAATAGCCCCGGTTGATGCATTGATAGAAAGACCTGGGGTTGATGAATAGGTTCCCCCAGCTTGTCCAGCATGTGTTACAGTAGCCGTTCCTGTTGTACAGTAAGGAGATCCACTATAGGCTATTGTTGCAGTTGGCAATGGATTTACGGTAACCATTACAGGTTTTACATCGTAGCAACCGGAGGCGGTTTTGCCTTTAATATAATAAGTGCCCCCTGTTGTAATTGAGTTAGGATTTACCAATGCTGTTGCAGCAGCGGCATCTGTGAAATAAGTATAGATGAGACCAGATGTACTACCTGTTGTTACAGCAGGCGTTGTAATGTCTACAACTGATGGCGAACAAACCGCCACAGGATTAGTGATCAATACAGTTGGTTGTATATTGATTGTTATACTGGCAGTTGTTGTATTGTTACATGTACCGTTGGAGAAGTTATATGTAACCGTATACGTTCCTGCTGTACTTGTTGCAAGATTAATAGCGCCGGTTGATGCATTGATAGCAAGACCTGTAGTTGATGAATAGGTTCCACCGGCTTGTCCAGCCTGCGTTACAGTAGCCGTGCCTGTTGCACAGTAAGGAGATCCGCTATAGGCTATTGTAGCGGTTGGCAAAGGATTTACAGTAACCATTACAGGTTTTACATCGTAGCAGCCTGAGGCGGTTGTGCCTTTGATATAATAAGTGCCACTTGATGTAACTGCATTTGGATTTGCTAAAGCCACACTGGCAGCAGCATCCGTAAAATAGGTGTAAGTAACACCAGGTGTACTACCGGTGGTTACAGCAGGAGCTGTAATATCTACAGTTGCCGGTGAACATACTGCTGCCGGGCTAGTAATTACAATATTTGGTTGCGCATTAATAGTTACGCTGGTTGTTGTTGTATTACTGCATGTGCCATTGCTAAAGCTATACGTTACAGTATATGTACCCGCAGTACTGGCAGCTAAATTTATTGCTCCTGTGCCTGCGGTGATGGAAAGCCCGGTGGTTGATGAATAAGTGCCACCGGTTTGCCCTGATTGTGTTACTGCGGCTGTTCCTGTTGCACAGTAGGGCGAGCCTGCATATGATATGGTAGCTGTTGGTAATGGATTGATCGTAACGTTTACAGGCTTCACATCGTAACAGCCGGATGCTGTTGTGCCTTTAATATATTATGTACCACTTGATGCAACTGCATTTGGATTTGACAATACTGTTGTTGCCGCAGCGTCTGTGAAATAAGTATAGGCTAAGCCAGCCGTAGATCCTGCGGTTACTACGGACGCGGTAATATCTACGGTTGCTGGGGAACATACCGCTACAGGATTTGTAATGCTAAGATTCGGTTGAGCATTGATGGTGATGCCGGCAGTTGCTGTATTGCTGCATGTGCCATTGCTGAATGTATAGGTAACAGTATAAGTACCTGCTGTACTCGAAGCAAGATTGATTGCACCTGTACCTGCATTGATGGATAATCCTGTTGTGGAGGAATATACTCCCCCGGTTTGACCGGTTTGTGTTACAGTAGCCGTGCCTGTTGCACAGTATGGTGAGCCGCTGTATGATATGGTTGCAACAGGTAATGGATTAATGGTTACAACAACCGGCTGTACTGTAAAACATCCGGCGGCAGAAGTGCCTTTAATATAATAAGTGCCACTTGTTGCAACCGCATTAGGGTTTGATAATGTTGTTGTAGCAGCCGCATCTGTAAAATAAGTATACGTGATGCCCGGGGTACTTCCTGCTGTTATAGCCGCAGCCGTTATGTTTACAGTTCCCGGTACACATGCTGCCGCAGGATTGGTTATAGTTACTACCGGCTGCGCGTTGATAATAATACTGGCAGTTGTTGTGTTACTACATGTACCATTACTGAAAGTATAAGTAACAGTATATGTACCCGCAGTGCTTGTCGTTAAATTAATATCTCCGGTACCTGCATTGATAGATA
>JBGALP010000149.1:0-11643 GCA_044223805.1 Agriterribacter sp. | reverse complement strand
CTATAAACATCATGAGCCAGGCATTTGTAAAAGAAGGTGAAGGAGAATGGTTGCATGATATTCAGCCTACATTAACAGCACTTGTTGCATACCTCACCAGAGAGAACAATGGCATCCGTGTATACGAAAAACACAGTTATTTCAGTTCAAAATACAATCGTGAAATACATACTATGAGCAACGGCTGTGGGTATGCTAAAGACGACTCAGGAAAGTGGTATCTGGCTGAATAAACAGCAGTACTGCTTGTTATTGCTATTTATTTATTATGATACCCCGGTAAAAAAGTAGCACATTCATTTGAATTAATGTTACAACTCCATGGCTATCTGAATACAGCCGTTACTTAAATTTGGCGAATCTGCCATAAAAATTGCTATTCAATCAGCGGCAATAAATGCATTTTCATCGAAAAAAGTTGAAAGACTTAAGGTAGAATGATACTTTCGTTATATGTTTACCCGTACAACAACCTATGAAATATTTACTTTACGAATACATACAAAACTCTAGAGAAACTACCATCCGGTACGTTAAAGACATTCGCAACGGTAAGATTTTTTTCACCAACCGCACTTATGAAGCCAGGCGATTTTCTTTCATAGCCGCCATATTTGTTTCATTTCGTTATCGCTTTTCCTGGATATCTGAAAGATATATACGTCGAGCGAAGATCATAGTGTTATCCGTTCTGGCTATATTTCAATTTATCTCTTCTCTCCTTCATCTCTTTCCAGGTGGTAAGTATAATGCCTTCTTTTTTAATATATTTTTGCAGTTCAGGATCGGTCATGGCCAACAAAGATCTCCACGACGTATAGGACCAGAATCAGATATATATTGGAAAATTTCAGAAGTCTGCGTACAGTGCATTATAATCATTGTAATACCTGGCTTTACCGATTGCAGTAACTCAATGTATTTTTTTGTTTTAAACCTGCGGAGATTGTCATCTGTGGGCGCCGTTCCTTCCGGCAGTTTCCACCCGTAAGTATCAGCATACAAATCGTCCAATACCGGCAGTCCCGCATCCCATAATTTTTTCCCGGTCATTCTTGCCGCCTTGGAGGTCAGATGCTGAGTTTTTCATTTCCTGCGCAATCAACGTATTGTGTCCTCCGGGAAACATCACAGGTATTTTATACTCCACTCCCACTTTCAAATATCTTTCGGTAAATGCAGGTGTGGCAAACAGCGTACCCATATGCGAATCGAGATGCGTAGGTTCAAATCCCATCGTTCTGGCACGATCTACCTGCGCTCTTATTTCTGTTTCTATTTCATCAGCGGTAGCATGGTCAATCACATCTTTTACACCTCTCCACATAGCGCCTTCAGGGTCAGTTAATCCAGGCACTTTATTTTCCGCTTAACGGCGGCCAACGGTATTCTTTCCATTCAGATGTAAGTGTTAAATGCAAACCCACATCTATGCCTGGATGCTCTTTCATATAGTGAACGAAACCAGCACCGGACAAGGCATCATTATACTGCAGGAGTTAGCAACACCTTTGGTCATTGCCTCAACAACACCCTCATTTGAATCGTAAGACATACCAATATCATCTACATGAAGGATAATCACTTTAGCTCCTTTGGGATAACCCAGTTTTTCAGCAAAGGTTTTTTCCGTTTGTGCATTGCCGTAATAACTCAATATTATACATAAAAAAAGAAGAAAATATTTCATTGCAGTGTATTTTAATTTGTTTAAAGGTTAATGGTAAAGGGTCTACGGTGAAGGGTTAATACAACCAAAATATCAATGATAAACAATAGTGTCAACTTATAGAATGATGCTTTTGCCTTTTACCTTTATTTCTGGTATTTCCAGTTTCTTGATTTTCCTTCTTCCAGCCATTCTATCATTGTTGCTATCCTTTTGTCGCGTGTAGTTTCTGTCTTTGCTTCGCTTATCCATTCTATATATTCTTTTCTGTGGCTTGGGCTAAATGCTTCAAACACTTTCAAAGCCCTGGCATTTTTCTTTAATGCTTTCTTCACAACTTCAGGTATTTCCACCGGTGCTATAGTCTTTGATTTTTCTTTTCTCGCTACTTTTACACCATCCGCATTTAATTTTACCGCTTCCTTAATATAACTGATCAGTATCTTGTCGGCGGGAAGATCCTTCAGTGTTTCTATTCTGCCCAAGTGTCCCATAGACGCCTTCTCTCCTATCGCCAGAATTTTGTTTGGATCTTTCATTAACGATGCTTTCCAAAAGCCAAAAGTACAATGTTGCTTAAAGGCTGCCATGCTGCACACCACCGCGCCATGACTTTCAAAATTGGGAAATCCCCACTTGATAGTTTCCACAACGTCTGGGTCTGCTTTGTGAATTAACGAACGAAAATGAGTTAGTACAGGCTGCGCAAAAGGAGCAGCATTAGCTATATAAGCATCTACTCTTTTATCTACAACGGGCATAAAATACTTTTTTAAGTTGTTAGTTATCAGCGTTCGCAATCAGCTATCAGCAGTCAGCAGTCAGCGCTGAAAGCTGATATCTGAAAACTGACAGCTCTTCGGTATTCAAATTTAAAAACAGGTTTCTCCATATTAGATAAAGTACTACATTTAGGCACACTTTTAAAGAACTATTTTAATTCAAGACTCAGTATGGGAGATTTTCAGATTAAAAAGAACCCTAAAAATTACGATGTTGTTATTGTTGGTTCCGGTGCCGGTGGAGGAATGTCCTCCTACATACTTGCAAAAGCAGGTTTAAAGGTTTGCCTTTTGGAAGCCGGTGTGTTGTTCGATCCTAAAAAGAACGTTACACAATTTAAATGGCCTTATGAATCTCCCCGCCGCGGCTCAAGCACTAAATACAGACCTTTTGGTGATTTTGATGCGTGTTATGGCGGTTGGGATATTGAGGGAGAACCGTATACTAAAGTAGCAGGTACCGAATGGGACTGGTTTCGTGCCCGTATGATGGGCGGACGGACCAATCACTGGGGACGCATTTCGTTGAGGTTTGGACCAAAAGATTTTAAAAGGAAAGATATTGATGGTTTGGGCGAAAACTGGCCTATTGGTTATGAAGATATAAAACCATTTTACGACAGGGTTGATAAATTAATAGGTGTGTTTGGTACCAACGAAGGGTTAGAAAACGATCCAGATGGATTTTTTCTTCCTCCACCCAAACCCCGTTTGCATGAACTTTTTATAAAAGAGGCAGCAACAAAATCAGGCGTAAGAGTAATTCCAGGTCGCCTTTCCATGCTCACCAAGCCGGTGAACGATCAAAGAGGTACCTGCGTGTACTGTGGACAGTGCGGAAGATCGTGTCAGTTTTATGCTGACTTCTCCAGCGGTTCTGTTTTGGTTAACCCCGCTTTGGAAACAGGCAATGTAGACGTGATTGCCAACGCAATGGCACGTGAGGTTTTGACAAATGATGAAGGTAAAGCAACCGGCATATCTTATGTTAGTAAAGAAGACATGAATGAATACCAGGTAAATGGCAAAGTAGTAATTATTGCTGCCAGCGCCTGCGAAAGTTCCCGCCTTCTCCTGAATTCAAAATCAAAAGCGCATCCCAACGGGTTGGCTAATTCAAGCGACGTTGTAGGACGGTACCTGCACGATTCAACTGGTGCAGCGTTGGGTGGTTATCTTCCGAAACTATTCGGCAGAAAAAGATACAATGAGGATGGCGTAGGTGGTATGCATGTGTATTCTCCTTGGTGGGGCGACAATAAAAAATTGAACTTCCCACGTGGTTACCATATTGAATACTGGGGTGGTATGGATATGCCCGCTTATGGATTTGGTATGGGTATTGAAAGCCAGAATGGAGAATATCCAGTAAACGGTAAAAAGAAAGAAGCCGGTGGATATGGTGCATCTTTAAAAGAAGATCAACGCTATTTTTACGGCGCAAGTGTAGGTATGGCAGGTCGCGGAGAAGCAGTACCAAGGCACGACAACCGTTGCGAAATTGATCCTAATGTGGTTGACAAATATGGTATACCTGTATTGCGCTTTAATGTTAAGTGGAGTGATTATGAAGTAAACCAGGCTAAGCATATGAAGGATACTTTTAAAGAGATCATGCACAAGATGGGCGCGGTAATTACCTGGGGAGGAAACGACGGACCTGAAAATAAATATGGATTAGATACGCCCGGAAAAATTATTCATGAAGGCGGAACAGCCAGGATGGGCAGTGATCCTAAAACATCTGCATTAAACAAATGGAACCAGGCGCACGATTGTAAAAACCTGTTTGTAGTAGACGGTGCTGCGTTTACATCGCAGGCTGACAAGAACATTACATGGACTATTCTTGCACTGTCAATGCGTGCCTCCGAATACATTATTGATGAATTGAAAAAACAAAACATTTAACGGGAGAAGAGTTCAGGAAAGTGAAAGATTAAAAAACTACTATTATGGACAGAAGAAAATATTTAAAAATACTGGGTGTAGGATCTGTTTCATCATCCGTGTTACTTGACGCCTGCAAATTATCTGACAAGAAAAAACCAGAAGAAGCTACAACTTCGGCTACTCCTGTTAGTGATAGCGATGCCGCAGCGGGACCTGCACGGCAACCACAGGAAATTGAACATTATAAAAATGTGATAGCAGGGAAATTTTTTACAGATCACGAAATGACCACCATTACCATTCTTTCTGATATTATTATTCCTAAAGATGAGGTAAGCGGTAGCGCTACAGATGCGGGCGTGCCTGATTTTATTGAGTTTATTGTGAAAGATATGCCCGATTACCAGGTTCCTTTACGTGGCGGATTAAGATGGCTGGACAGGGAAACGCAAATGCGGTTCCAGAAAAATTTTAAAGATTGTGATAATGCACAGCGTATACAGGTTGTGGATGATATTGCTTATCCTAAAAAAGCGAAACCATCCATGTCGCAGGGTGTATCCTTCTTTACCAACATGCGCGACCTGGTATGCACCGGTTTTTATACATCTAAAATTGGCATTGCAGACATGGGTTATGCAGGCAATCAGCCTAATCAATGGAATGGCGTGCCTGACGATGTATTGAAACAATACGGACTGGCATACACTGAGAAAGAACTGAAAGAGTGTGTGAGCTATTAAGCTATCCGTTCATAAAGCAGGGACCAAACCAGGAGCATCCCGCAATTCCCATCCCAATAAAACCCTGGATTGTGTCTTAGAATTAAATGAATTATTTTATGTACAAACATTTTTTGCTATCTGTTGCGGGTATTGTATTACTGTTGGCTTCATGCAGTAAAAAGTATAACCCATCTAACACGCCGTTTAATATTTATCATGAAATTTCAGAAGAGAATGTGCGTAAGTTGGAAAAGAGTGTTACCACGCCCGCTGATGTGGTAAAGTTTTTTGGCGAACCTGCCAAAAACAGCATCAGTGATAGAGGCGAAAGATATATTTACGGTTATCTTGGCGATACACTAACTGTAAATTTTGACAGTAGTCAAACAGTAAGCAATTTTCTCTATCGTCCGGCTATTTTTACACCAGTTAGCGGTAATACAGATAATATGACGAAGCGCATCAGCGAAAGCAAAGTGAGAAGGATTGAGATATACAATACTACACGCTCAAAACTGGAAGAATGGTTTAGAAAGGCCAACAAAAAAGAAACAGGACTCAACAGGAACCGGTATACTTTTGAGAGAAGCAACGGAACGTTGGTAGCGTATGTGTTGGCTAACTATGAAGAAAGAGTATTGAGTTATACGTTTACGCCGAGATAGTGAATATGTGTGGTCAGCACCGAAGGTCAGACCACGCTTATCGGTCTGACCTTCGGTACCGACCTGAAACACTTTAATTCTTTATAAAAAAAATAATGAAAAAAATCGCTTTAGTGTTAATCACATTGTTTGCGGCTTTTAGCTCCTTCGCCCAAACACACGGAAAAGTAGTTGAGGAAAACAGTATTACAAGTAAGATCTTAGGTAAAGATGTTAAGTATACCATGTACTTTCCACCAGACTATGATTATTCGCAACGGAAATATCCGGTGGTTTATTTGCTGCACGGATATACAGATGATAATACAGGCTGGTTGCAATTTGGAGAAGTAAACCGCTATGCAGATAAAGCAATTGAAGAGGGAACTATTCCTCCCATGATTATTGTGATGCCTAACGGCGATTCCAGTTGGTATATTAACTCGTACGACGGCAAAGAGAAATATGAAGATTTTTTTGTGAAGGAGTTTATGCCTTATATAGAAAAGAATAACCGCATTAAAGCAGACAAGCATTACCGGGGCATCGCGGGTTTATCAATGGGTGGTTATGGCACCATGATATATGCATTAAAATATCCTGACTTGTTTGCAGCAGCAGCGCCTTTAAGCGCGGGTATTTTGGGCGATGAAGAAATAACCATGATGCCTGATGGACAATGGGCAAGAACATTCGCACAATTATATGGCAAGGATTTGAAAGGCAAAGACCGATTAAATAAAGCATGGTACGACAATTCTATTTTAGACATCATTGCTAAAAAAAACGGAAGCGAATTAAATAAAGTGCGCTACTGGATTGATTGTGGCGACGATGATTTTTTATTTAACGGCAACTCATTATTGCATATAGCACTCAGCAAAAAACTGGTAAAACACGAATATCGTGTAAGAGATGGTGGTCATAACTGGACTTACTGGCGCACCGGTATTACAGATGCACTGCAGTTTATCGGGCAAAGTTTTCATCAATAATAGTTATGCCGGTAATTATATACCTGCAATGGTTATACGGATTAATTATTTACTCCTTATCGTTTTCCGCTACAACCGATATTCAAAAAATACAGTTGACCGGTTTTGCACAAGGCACTACCTGGCACGTAACGTATTATGCACAGGATAGTATTGTAAAAAAAATACAGGTAGACAGCATTTTAACCCGGTTGGATAGTTCATTATCTATCTACAAAAAATATTCTCTCATCAGCCGTTTTAATAAAGGCAAAAAATCAATTCGGGGTGATGATCATTTCGCCACCGTAGTTAAAAAATCAATTGAGGTGTGGAAGGCATCCAACGGCATTTTTGATATCACCGTAATGCCGCTTGTTCAGGCATGGGGATTTGGCGCAAAAAAAGTAGACCATTATCCTGACAGCGCCCAGGTTCATTCCCTGCTGCAATGCATTGGCACCGACAAAATAAAATTGCGATCTAAACTGCTTATCAAAACAAAACCTTGTATTACTATAGATGTAAATGGAATTGCACAGGGATACAGTGTTGATGTGGTTGCTGATTTTCTGCAAAAAAATAATATTGAAAATTACATAGTGGAAATTGGTGGAGAGATAAGAATAAAAGGAAGAAAGTTACCAGGAAATGAAAAAATGAAAATTGGCATTGAAGCGCCCGGTGATTATGATATGGAGCCCTCCGTAATGCAAAAGATCATTAGTCTTGATAGCGGGGCCATTACTACCTCCGGCAGTTATCGCCAGTTTCACGAAAGCAATGGAAAAAAATTCAGTCATATTATTGACCCCAAAACCGGATACCCAACGCAGAATGAATTGATCAGTGTAACCGTATATGCTGCTGATGCAATAACCGCAGATGCTTATGATAATGTATTAATGGCAATGGGATTACAAAAAGCACTTGTTTTTGTTGAACAGCGGAGCGATATCAGCGCTTATTTTATTTATAAAAAAGCTGACGGAGCGATTGCGGATACCGCAAGCAGTAGGTTTGATACACTGCTGAAAGAATAGCCCTCACGAATATTCGAATCCTTCGGATTCGTTTCATCCTATCTTTTATTCTCTACAAACATTTGAATCCTTTGGATTCAAGATTGCATGCTATGACTGTTCTCAATCCCGAAGGGATTTAATATTTATAGAAATCGTTGTCGGTATGTTTTCGACCCCGATGGGGTCGTATATTAACCTACAGTTGGCTACAAACATTTTAATCCTTCGGATTCACCATTGCATGCTATTACTATTCTTAATCCCGAAGGGATTTAATATTTATAGAAATCAGCATTATCCTGGCCCGACCCTGAAAGGGTCGAATTCATTGCAAAAGATTATTATTTTCTGAATAAATTATATCGCACTCCTACAAAACCTCTCATACCCTGTAACGGTGCATAATTGTAGGAAGGATCAAAGGTATATCCGTATGGATTAGTTACAGGATCGTTCGCAGTTTTATTAAAAGGATCAAAAGGGCGCATAATAGGATTATCGGGAATGAAGTTGAATAGATTCTTTACTCCTCCATATATTTCAATACCGTTACTGATTTTTTTTGTGAGCTGTATATTGGCAATACAAAACCACGGAGAATACTCCGGACGATAATCATTCGGCACTACAGGTAACCGCATGGGTCCATCCCATTTGCCTGTTACATCCACTATAAATTGATGAGGAAAAGTATAGGTAATCACAAAATTTCCTGACCATTCAGGAGCATTCAATTGTTTTGTTTTCTGAAAAACATTATTGGCTTTTCCTTCCACCTCGTAAACATCCATCCAGGTTATACCCGCCAGTATCTTAAGCGGAAAAGCGAATGTTGCATCAGCATTCAGCGATAATCCCTGTGATACTGCATGCCCTTTTAAATTGTCGTATATAATTTTGCGTGGGTCGCTATCGAAATCACCCACAATTTTATTGGTGAAATAAGAATAAAAACCGGTAAGGTCAAAGCCTAAAAAGGCGTCCCGTAAGGGAATCTTCAAAACATAATTTACAGTTGTATTATACGATTTCTCAGGATTAAGCGCTTCTGTAATTACCACTTCCCTTGCACCTGTTAACGCAGCATGATCTTCCGTAAACAGGTTCACCACACGGTAGCCCGTACCCGCACTTGCACGAATGGTATTGTTGTTATTCATTGACCATTTGTACGCAACCCTTGGGGAATGAACACTTCCATGATGTATATCGTAATCATAGCGGTAACCTGCCAGCAATGTATGTTTGCCCGTAAGCTTCCATTCATCCTGTATAAACACGCCCGGCAATGGCGTTTTTGCGGGTTGATTATGTATACCATTCTGCGATGCAGTGCCAGGTGTATTATCATCATAAAAAGTGTAGCGGTAAGAACCACCCAATAAAAAATTATGCCGGGTGCCAAATTGTTTATCCCAGTAGGCTTGCGCAAAAAAGACCTGCTGCTCTGCCAAATAGGGCGTTACTCCATACCACGAATCCTGTTTATGAAGATTATAGGACAATTGAGTCATTATCTTTTCTTTTACAGGTAACTGGTACGTGCTGATCCATTCAAACCGGTTGGTATAAATGCTTTCACCATATATACTATCACTACCCCGCCAGTTTTTATTCCAGTTCATTTCTCCACCCCAGCGGTTTTCATGTACATAACGGGCTGCAATAGTCGCAACCCGGTTTCCCTTTCTTTTAAACGACCATTTATTAAAAACAGAAACACGATTCTGGATGGTTAAGTCCGTAAAACCATCACCATTTTTATCCAACGGATTATGATAATTAAAATAGTTTACGCCTAATAATCCTGTAGCCTTTCCCAACTTCAAAGTTGTAGCCGCATCAACGCTGTATTCTTTCCACGAGGTGGCAAATACATCCGCGCTTATCAATGGAGCCTTGAGTGGATTCTTTGTAATTACGTTTATAATACCACCCATGGCCTCAGATCCATAAAGGGAAGAAGCAGGCCCTTTTACCACTTCAATCCTTTCCACCATACTGTTAGGAATTCCATTTAAACCATATACAGTAGATAATGCGCTTACTATAGGCATCCCGTCAATCAATATCATAGTGTATGGACCTTCCATTCCGTTGATATGTATATCCCCCGTATTACAAACATTACAATTTAATTGCGGCTGCACGCCGTTTACCATTCCTATTGCTTCAAACAAACTGGGGGTAGGATTTTTCTGAAACAATTTTGGAGTGATGATCTCTACGGGCACAGGGCTTTCCATCCTTCTTATTTCCTTCATTGTACCTGTAATTACTACTTCCGCCATATCCTGGTGTAATGGAATTAATTCAATAGACAACCCTGTAGTACTCCTATCTGTTATATCAACTTCTCTGTTTACCGTGGCATAACCTATGGAAGAAACTTTGACCTGGAGTTTTGTTTTACCCGGAAAGCATATACTAAAATTACCAAGACTATCTGTTATTACACTTTGCGCAGGCTGTTTAACAGAAACAGTAGCATTCGCTATGGGCTTATCAGCGTTTACTACCCGCCCGGAAACACAACCGTTTTGCTGCGCAAAAAGTGTTGAGCCGAAAAATACCAGTATGAATAAAATAATAGAGAATCTCACGCTAAAAGATTACGATACAAAAATATAAAGTTAGATTAATCTAACAAATTTATTTTTAGGCACTATCTCCGTGCCTATATGTCAAATTTCTCTACCTTTAATACATGATTTCACTTACGGAAGAAAATTATCTTAAGGCGTTATACCGGCTTTCGCAGGAAAAAAAAGAAATAACAGTTAAAGACATTGCCAAGAGTCTGGGCATAAAAATGCCTACGGTAAACAGCATGGTAAAAAAACTGGCAGACAAAAAATTTATTAAATATGAAAAATACAAAGCCATAGAGTTAACAGATAAAGGAAGAAAACAAGCTTTGTATATTTTGAGAAAACACCGGTTAACGGAATTATTCCTTTCAAAAGTAATGGGCATGGGCTGGGAAGAAGTACACGATATAGCAGAGCAAATAGAGCATATTCAATCTGACCGCTTTTTTGACCGTGTAGACGAAATGCTTGGTCACCCGCAGTTTGACCCTCATGGTGAACCCATACCAGATTCTAATGGGAAGCTGCCTGTTTATAAATCATTTCCGCTATCAGAAGGACAGGTAAATCAAGCTTACCGCTTGACCGGTGTTGCCAATCACGATGCTTCTTTTTTACAATTCCTCGACTCGTTGGGCTTAAGTTTGGGCGCACATATAGAAATAAAAGAAATACAGGAATTTGATAAATCTATGGCAGTGAAACTGAACCAGAAAAATAAAACAATCTTCAGCAATACGGTTTGCCGCAACCTGCTCGTAAGGTGATTTAAAAGGCGATTTCCTATAGTTTAATATACGAACTGTGGTTTAAGTTTTAAAAGCCACGATTATTTTTTGCATTGAATGCATTAAATTGCAGTAAATAAGATCGAAGAGGCGGGCTTGAGGTTATAGTATTCTTCACTAATTATCAGCCACTCCCCTTTTGGCTTTCGTAATTTTACCTCTAATAAATTAAAAAGAAGGAGCGTGTATGTTAGGGTATCATTTTTCATTGTACGATCCACGGGAAAACGGGAAAACAAAATTTGAACAATTGCTGGATCTGTTTATGCAGCTGCTCAATTATACCAGTGGCGATGTAAGCGAAGCACTAAACTGGATGACGCAACTGGATAAGCAATACCAGATGACCGATGAAGAATATGGATTGGGTGACTTCATTGACGAATTGAAAGAGAAAGGCTATATAGACGAAAACAAACAGAACGGCGAAATTCATATTACTCCAAAAACCGAAAAAAGTATCCGTAAAAGAAGTCTTGAAGAGATTTTTGGCAAACTCAAAAAAACAAAACAAGGAGAGCATCGCACCTATAAACCCGGTCAGGGTGATGA
>JBGALP010000002.1:0-89101 GCA_044223805.1 Agriterribacter sp. | reverse complement strand
CATTCATACTAATATGCCTTCTGTAACAAAAGAAACATCATTAAGCCGGATTGGCCAATATGGTGATTGGGCTGCTTCTTTAACAGCGAATAAACTGCCAGCATTTTCTTTTAGAAAAAAAGAATGGAATGATATAAATGCTTGGAAAAAGGCTGCCGGTAAACAGTTGCATGATCGCCTGGCCATTCCTGTTATACAGTCTGTTTCTTCTGTGAATGTTAAAAAACAATATGAATATGATGGATTGCATATAGAAGAATTGAGTTGGCAACTTCCTTATGGCAGACCTACAGATGCGATAGTATTAAAGCCGGCAAATGCAAGCGGGCGGTTGCCAGGTATCTTGGCATTTCATGATCATGGCGGAAACAAGTACCTGGGAACAAGAAAAATTACTAAAACTTCCGATGCACAACTTCCTTTTCTTGTTGAGCATCAGCAGCACTATTATGAGGGAATGGCCTGGGCAAATGAAATAGCGAAAAGAGGTTACGTAGTGATGGTCTCAGACGCTTTTCCCTTTGCCAGCAGGAGAGTGATGTTGCAGGATGTGCCGGAGCATTTAAGAGAAGGCTTAAATGATGAGGATCCTGAAAACCCGGTTAACATTCAAAAATATAACACCTGGGCCAGCGATCATGAACATGTGATGGCTAAATCTTTGTTCAGCGCGGGTACTACCTGGCCGGGTGTATTTTTTGCTGAAGACAGGGTAGCATTAGACATATTATGTGCACGTAAAGACGTAGATAAAGAGCGCATTGGTTGTGGCGGATTATCAGGCGGTGGTATGCGCACTGCTTTTATGGGAGGGTTAGATGCGCGGATTAAATGCGCGGTATGCGTTGGGTTTATGACAACCTGGAAAGATTTTTTATTGAATAAGTCCTACACGCATACGTGGATGACCTACGTTCCCATTTTACCCAATGAATTAGATTTTCCGGAAATCCTTGGGCTTCGTGTTCCATTGCCAACGCTTGTATTGAATGATAGCGAAGATCAATTATACACACTTCCTGAAATGAAAGCCGCCGATAAAATATTGAGCGATGTATATGCAAAAGCAAATGCGTCGTCTCACTATAAATGTTCTTACTATCCGGGTGAGCACAAGTTTGATAAACAAATGCAGGCTGAAGCGTTTGCATGGTTTGATAAATGGTTGAAATAAATCTATAAAATATACAATGGAAACAGTAGTATTAAATGATGCAAAGGCATTAGGCGTTGCCGCGGGTAAAGCGGCTGCAGCACTTATTCGTGCGGCAATACATAAAAAAGGGAATGCTTCTGTAATTCTGGCTACAGGCGCCAGCCAGTTTGAAACGCTTAATCAACTGATCGCTGAAAAAGATATTGACTGGAGCAAGGTAACCATGTTTCACCTGGATGAATACATTGGACTTCCGGTTACGCACAACGCAAGTTTCAGAAAATATCTTTCCGAAAGATTTATAGCGAATGTACCTTCTTTAAAAGAAGCGGTGCTTATAAGTGGCGAGGGTGATGCTGAAAAAGAATGTGACCGCTTAAATAAACTTATTGCTGCGCATCCTATAGATGTTGCGTTGGTAGGCATTGGAGAAAATGGGCACCTTGCATTTAACGATCCTCCCGCAGATTTTGATACCGAAATACCCTATATTATTGTGCAGCTTGATGAGCCCTGCCGCAGGCAACAGTTGAATGAAGGATGGTTCAACAATATGGACGAAGTGCCACAGAAAGCTATCAGCATGTCTGTTAAACAAATCATGAAATCGGCCGCCATTATTTGTTCCGTTCCCGATAGTCGCAAAGCACAGGCTGTAAAAAACACCATAGAGCAAAAAATCAGTAACCTTTTCCCTGCCAGCATTTTGCAGTCACACCCCGATTGCAGGCTTTTTTTAGATAAAAATGCCGCAGAACTACTATCTTTACATGTATGAACATATTAACAAACTAAGCTTATATCTTGTTGGTATGTTGCTGAATTGTTATTCCCATAACAGTTCATGACGGTTGCGTAGCGAAATTTGACTAATTTGTACGACTGATATTTATTTTTAGGATAATGTATTGTTTCATACTAAGCGTAAAAAGTAGGATTGCTATATGACTTTTCCTGTAAAAATATTTTGCAGCACAGGCCTGATTGTTGGGATGATTTTTTTATTTCAATGCTGCAATAGTGATGGTGGTTCCGCACATGAACTTGCCCGCCTTCCGGATTCAGTAAGCTACAACTTTGATATCCGGCCTATTCTTTCAGATAAATGTCTCGCATGTCATGGACCTGATGCCAATAAGCGCAAATCGGGTTTGCGTATGGACGATGCACAAAGCGCTTTTGCGGTGTTGAAAGAACACCCCGGCGCTCATGCTTTAGTTGCGGGCAAGCCTGAAATGTCGCAGGCTTACCTGAGAATTACCACAAAAGATACGTCTCAATTAATGCCTCCTGTTGAATCTAACTTAAAGCTTTCACCAAGAGAAATTCAGCTTATTGAAAAGTGGATAAAGCAAGGAGCGAGATATGAAAAGCATTGGGCTTTTGTTGCACCTAAAAAAGCAGCGTTGCCAAAAGTGGAGAATGAAAAATGGCCAAGAAACGATATAGATTATTTTATTCTTGCAAAACAGGAAGAACATGGTCTTAAACCCAACGAAGAAGCAGATAAAGAAAGATTACTCAAACGCCTGAGCCTTGATATTACCGGTTTGCCGCCCACGCTTGAAATGATGGATGCTTTTTTGGCTGATAATAGTAAAGATGCATATGAAAAGATGGTAGATAAACTGATGGCGATGCCACAGTATGGAGAAAAGATGTCGCTGCATTGGTTAGATCTTGCACGGTATGCAGACTCGCATGGTTACCAGGATGATGGTTACCGCACGCAATGGCCCTGGCGCGATTGGGTAATACATGCGTTTAATAATAACATGCATTACAATGATTTTGTTACATGGCAAATTGCCGGTGATCTGTTACCTAATGCAAGCAAAGAACAATTGCTGGCAACAGGCTTTAACCGCAATCATAAAATAACAGAAGAGGGTGGTGTAATTCCTGAAGAGTACAGAACGATGTATGTTACTGACCGTAATGATCTGTTTGGAAAAGGCTTACTTGGTATTACATTAGAATGTGCACATTGCCACGATCATAAATACGATCCGTTTTCGCAGAAAGATTATTACCAGATGTTTGCTTTCTTTAATAATATAAAAGAGGTGGGCATTGAATCGGTAATTGGTGGCCCGGAAACATATGCTAAACGCCCGTTGATGGAAATCAGCAATGAAGATGCGAAAACCGTACTGAACTTTATCAATAAGGCAGATACCAACAGGCTCATTGTATCTATTATGGGCGATCAGGATACTATACGCAAAACACATATCTTAATCCGTGGTAATTATGATGCGCCCGGTGACGAAGTACAGCCTGGTACGCCCGCGTCTATTCTTCCTTTTAAAGCGGAATATCCTAAAAACAGGTTGGGTCTTTCGGAATGGTTATTTGATAAAGACAATCCGCTTACTGCAAGAGTATACGTAAATATATTATGGCAGGAATTTTTCGGTAGAGGCATTGTAAAAACCTCCGGCGATTTTGGTATGCAGGGTGAACTGCCTACGCATCCGGCTTTGCTGGATTGGCTGGCTGTAGATTTCAGGGAACATAACTGGGATATTAAACGGCTGGTTAAGCAAATGGTTACTTCTGCCACTTACAGGCAATCTGCAGTAGTAACAAAAGAAAAACTCGGTATTGATCCTGAAAATATTTATCTGTCGCACGGGCCACGGTATCGGGTACACGCTGAATTTGTAAGAGATATCATATTAGCCAGCAGTGGTTTAATGAACAAAGAAATAGGCGGGCCAAGTGTTAAGCCTTACCAACCCGCTGGTTTGTGGGAAGGGGCTACTTCAGGCAGAGGTTTATTATCCGTATATCAGCAGGATCATGGTAAAGAATTGTACAGGCGCGGCATGTATACATTAATTAAAAGAACTGTTCCTCCACCATCCATGGCTATTTTTGATGCCAGCAACAGGGATATGTGCGAAGTAAGGAGGCTAAGAACAAACACTCCCTTACAGGCATTGGTGATGATGAATGATCCAACTGTGTTAGAAGCATCGAGAGTACTTGCCGGCAGATTGCTGGAAGAGAAGACAGATGTAAAAGATAAGGTTACAAAAGCATTTCGTTTGATTGTTTGCAGAAAGCCAACAGAAAAAGAAGTGGAAGTGTTGACCAATTATTTTAATAAAGAAGTAAGCCAGATAAAAGATGTGACTGCTCAAAAAACATTGGCGATAGGGGAAGCTCCTGTACCGCAGGATGAGGATAAGAAAAAATTGGCAGCATTGTCGCGGGTGGTGTCCACTATTTACAATCTCGAAGAAACAATTACTAAATCTTAAAGCTGTAAGGTTTTAAAATAATTAAAATTTTTTTATGGATAAAGAAATTTTAGAACACGGTTTCTCCTGGAACAGGCGCCGCTTTCTTTCCACAATGAGTCTTGGTATTGGAAGTGTAGCACTGGGTTCATTGCTTATGCCTGATTTGTTTAAAAACGGCGGTATTGAAGACGAAGGTTTTACTCCCGGCATTCCTCATTTCGCGCCTAAAGCAAAAAGAGTAATTTACCTATTTCAGAATGGAGCGCCATCGCAGCAGGAATTATTTGATTATAAGCCGAAGCTAAGAGAAATGAACGGGCAGGAAATTCCTCCTTCTGTTAGAGGTAATCAGCGCCTTACCGGTATGACGGCCAACCAGGCTTCCTTTCCATTGGTGGGTTCTTTTGTTGATTTTAAACAGTATGGACAATCACGGGCATGGGTAAGCGATCTTTTGCCATATACCGGCAAAATTGCAGATGACCTTTGTATTATTAAATCAATATATACCGAGGCTATTAATCATGATCCGGCATTAACTTTTTTGCAAACAGGTTCGCAGCAAGGCAATCGTCCAAGTATGGGTTCCTGGTTGAGCTATGGGTTGGGTAACGAAAATAAAAACCTGCCTGCATTTACCGTATTGCTTTCACGCGGTATTGGTAATGGTCAGGGCGTATATTCCAAACTCTGGTCTAACGGTTTTCTTGATTCCGTACACCAGGGTGTGCAGTTCAGCAAAGGAGAAGACCCTGTGTTGTACTTAAAAGATCCTGATGGAATGAACAGGCAGGATCGCAGAGATATGCTGGATAATCTTTCCGAATTGAACGAACTTTCGTACAAAGAATTTGGAGATCCTGAAATAGCAACGCGCATTAAGCAATACGAAATGGCTTACCGCATGCAGACTGCAGTGCCGGAAGTAATGGATTTGTCAAAAGAGCCAGATGATATTGTGAAATTATACGGACCTGATTGTTTAGTTCCCGGCACATACGCTGCCAATTGTTTGCTTGCCCGCAAACTGTCTGAAAACGGTGTTCGCTTTGTTCAGTTATATCACCAGGGTTGGGATCAGCATGGCAACCTGCCTTTTGAAATAGCAAAGCAGGCAAAAGATGTTGACCAGGCCTCCGCTGCGTTGGTTACCGATTTAAAACAACGTGGTTTACTGGATGAAACTTTGGTAATATGGGGCGGCGAATTCGGACGTACCAGTTACACACAAGGCACACTTACCAAAGATAATTACGGACGCGACCATCATCCACGCTGCTTTACGATATGGATGGCAGGTGGTGGTATTAAACCCGGCGTATATGGAGAAACAGATGAGCTGGGTTACAATATTGCGAAAGATCCCGTGCATGTACACGATTTCCAGGCTACGGTATTAAATCAATTAGGACTTAACCACGAGAAGCTTATTTTCAAGCATCTCGGTCGTCGCTATCGCTTAACTGATGTATCAGGCAAAGTAGTAAAAGATATTATAGCGTAGTTATACAGTGAAATATTGCAACACATATAAGAGGATTGTGAGATCGTCAACATCATATTTATTTTCAGCCCAACATAAACGATAGCTCCATTTTAATGAATACTAAACTCAGAGTCTTTTCGGAACAGGTTTTAATCGTTCTCAATATATTCGTCTTATTCCTGTTGTTATTTTCCTCTAAACTTGCCGTGCCTTACTGGTTGCAGCCATTAGGTCGCATGCATCCCCTGGTGTTGCATTTTCCTATTGTGTTATTGATCCTTGCTGTAGGAATGGATATCTATCGTGTGGCCAATCAAAAAGCATCCCCTTCTTCATTCTATAATAATTTTTCAAGAGCACTTTTATTAGTCGCGGCCTTGCTTACAGGTATTACTGTATTGATGGGGTTATTTCTTTCCCGCGAAGAAGGATACGAAGGCAATACCTTATCATGGCATAAATGGACGGGTGCTATATTATTTTTTATTGCTTCCATTATGTACTGGATGAGAAACAAACGCTGGTACAAAACGTCCACCGCATGGTTATCTGCTGCTTTAATTATGATAACGTTGGTGGCTACCGGACATTACGGAGGCATACTTACACATGGAGAAGATTTTGTATTGCAACCGATATATGCCAATATTCAAAAACCAGTCGTGCCTATTGAACAGGCTATAGTATATACTGATGTAGTACAGCCGATTCTTGACAAGAAATGCCTGAGCTGTCATAATCTCAATAAATTAAAGGGAGAATTGTTGTTGACAGATTCTGCCGCGTTAATGAAAGGAGGAAAATCCGGAAAGTTATTTGTGCCGGGCAATCCCGATGTTAGTTTATTGCTGGAGCGGGTTCATTTACCATTGGAAGAAGAAAAGCATATGCCTCCTTCGGGGAAACCACAGCTTACCAAAGAAGAAATTATGTTGCTTACTTTATGGATAAGAGGCGATGCGAAATTTTCTCAAAAGGTTACTGCATTACGCGAAGATGATTCATTAAGAATAGCTGCTGTAAAAGTATTGAAGCCGGAAGATAAAGAAGAGAAATATGATTTTTCACCGGCTGATGAAAAGGCAGTTGCCAAGTTGAATACGGATTACCGCACGATAGCGCCGGTAGCCAAAGAGTCTCCTGCATTAGATGTTAGTATATATAACCGCGATTTGTACAGCACAAAGCAATTGGATGAATTAGCTGAAATTAAAAAACAAGTAGTATCGCTTAGCCTTAATAAGTTACCGGTAAAAGATGCGGATTTGAAAAGCGTAAGCCAGTTTGAAAACCTGCGAAGATTGGATCTGAATTTTACAGATGTAACAGATAAGGGGTTAGATGCGCTTAATGGGTTAAAGCATTTGCATACATTGTCGTTGTCAGGTACAAAACTTTCCTATGCGGGATTAAAAGAAAAAGTGGCTGCTTTAAAAACTTTAAAAACATTATCGGTATGGAATACGGGACTTACGCCGGATGAAGTGAATAATTTAAAAACTGCCAATAAAGCAATAACCTTTATTGAAGGCTTTAAAGATGATGGTAAGGATACTTTGAAGCTGAATCCACCCCAGGTAAAAAATGCCGCAATGGTTTTTGCAAGTACTACACCGGTTGAGTTGTTTCACCCGGTAAGAGGCGTTAAAATCCGGTTTACATTGGATGGTTCTGAACCTGATAGTATTAACTCACCTGTGTTTGATAACAAAACAGTAATAGATAAAAAAACAACCGTGAAAGCAAAGGCTTTTAAAGATGGTTGGTTCAGCAGTGATGTAATTACGTTTGATTTCCTGAAGAATTCTTTTGTGCCTGATAGTGTGGTTTTATTACAGCCGCTTAACAGTGTACACCAGGCAGAAGGCGCTAAAACATTTTTCAACAAAAAGCTTGGCGCCATAGGCGCTAATAATCCTGCATGGGCCAATTTTTGGGCNNTGGTAAGTATTTTTTATAAACCGGTAACCATATCTAGTTACGGATTACATTATATGCTGGAAGAAACCACAGGTATTTATCCGCCCGATGTTGTGGAAGTATGGGGTGGTGAGAATGAAAATCAACTGAAGTTACTAACCACTATAAAACCGCCATTGCCTGCAAAAGGTGGAAAGCCATCGCTTGAAACATTAGAAACTTCCTTTAAGCCGCACACCGTTTCTTATTTAAAGATTATTGTAAAGCCGCATGTAGAAAAAGAAAGGCGGTATTTGGTACTGGTGGATGAAATGTTTTTGAATTAAACTTGTTGTAACGTCGCCAGGAGACGGCAACAACAAATACATACGAGGCAAAACTTCCTTAGGGTATTCAGGGACGCCTCCCATAGTAGCAAAAATTTGCTTACTCCAGGGAATATCAGTTGGTACTATTGCATAAAAGGATAATCACTGTATCCTCTTGCACCACCACCGCCAAACAAGGTATGCGTGTCTGTTATTTGATTTAATGTAGCATTTAACCTCACTCTTTCGGGATAGTCAGGATTGCATAAAAACTTTCTTCCGAAACCTATAAGATCTACCAGGTTTTCATTCAGCAGTTGTTCTCCTTGTTCAGGCGTTTTATTACCTGTGGCAATAATGGTGTTTTTAAAAGTCGCTCTCAACTGCACACGAAAATCATAAGGTATTTGCGGTGCGTCGTCCCAATCGGCCTCTGATAAATGAAGATACAGTATACCAAGGTCATTTAGCTTTTTCACTATTATCATCATGGTCTCAAGTATTTCGGGATCATCCATATCCTTAAACTTAATGAACGGCGCCACACGCACACCCGTTTTTTCTTTACCAACGGCATCGGCTACCGCTGCTGTGAGTTCGTATAAAAATCTTGTCCGGTTTTCCTTACTGCCACCGTACTCATCAGTTCTTTTATTAGAGTTGCTTCGTAAAAACTGGTCTATAATATAACCATTTGCACCATGAATTTCTACCCCATCAAAACCGGCTTCCATGGCATTCTTAGCGCCCTGCGCAAATTCATCAATTACTTTTTTGATGTCATCCTTATTCATTTCTCTTGGTGCTTCTACGGGTATAAAAGTAGCATCACCGTTAGGTGCGCCGTCAAAAATATATACGCTGGTATTGTTGGCTATAATAGGAGAGGGCGCTATCGGTTGCAACCCATTTACTTTACTGCTGCCTACTCTGCCCGTGTGCCATAACTGTAAAAAGATTTTTCCATTGTGTTTATGAACCGCTTCAGTAATGAGTTTCCAGCCTTCTACCTGTTGTTTTGAATATATGCCGGGCGTTCTTGCATATCCCATACCCTGCAATGATACCTGCGTGGCTTCTGCAATCATAAAACCTGCACTTGTTCTTTGTGCATAATATTCCGCCATCAGTTTGTTGGGTATTTCGCCTGGTACGGAAGAGCGGCTTCGGGTAAGCGGAGGTAATACAAACCTGTTTTTTAAAGGCATTGTTCCGAGGGCGTACGGTTCAAACAATTTTATCAATTCCATTTTACGGTCATCATTTTGTATTTACAGCATTTATTTTCCAGGTGTAAATTATATTGTTTTAGCTCCGGATGTATTATCTTTTAAAATTTTGTAAGAAACTTTTATGAACAGTTGTATTATGCTTTCACCCATGTTCAGGTCTCACTATGTCCGTTAACTTAAACAGTGGCAAAGCAAAAAATTCTGTTCCGTTAGGAACATTTTATAGGTAGAAAATATTGAAACGAAAGGATTGCGTGCCGTAGGTACGCTTTGTGCAATGCTGACTATGGTACAAAACGTTCCTAACGGAACGATAAACGAATGATTGATTTTATTCTACTAATAAAATGTCCTTTATGGGATATAAAATGCGACCAATCATACATACCGATCTTTCGTTAAAGACTACGATCTCTCAAGGGGATGCCTCAGCACGTAGCAGTAAACTATTGTTATATTTTCGATTGGCTAACAATATGTTTGGATATTTGCAGCAATAACGTCAAATCAAATAAAAATACTCATGAAGTATATCAATCTGCAAATAATAATCCTTACTTTCTTGTTGTTCAACGTTACCTCATATGCACAAAAAGCAAAGGAACCACAGCACAATCCCCCTGAATGGTCAAAACCTTTTACCCCTTTTCAAATTGTAGGGAATGTGTATTATGTAGGTACTTATGAATTACCATCTTATTTGATTGTAACAGATAAGGGCAATATTTTAATTAATACAGGGCTAAGAAATTCTTTACCGCTGATTAAAAAAAATATAACTGATCTTGGCTTCAACTTCAAACACATAAAAATATTACTCACCACACAGGCGCATTTTGATCACCTGGGTGCAATGGCTGCTATAAAAAAAGAAACCGGTGCTCAATTCTGGGCTGATGCTGCAGAAGCTGATGTGTTAAGGTCGGGCGGTAAAACCGATTATGAATTAAGCCATCTCGGCGTAAGTTTTGATCCCATTATCCCTGACCGTTTGTTGAAGGACAAATCGGTGATTGAATTGGGCGATACAAAATTGATGTTGCTTCATCATCCCGGTCATACCAAAGGTTCGTGCAGTTATATGCTTACAGTTAAAGATGAAAACCGTTCCTACGATGTATTGATAGCTAATATGCCAAGTATTATTATTGACAGGAAATTTTCCGAAGTGTCAGCATACCCCGCTATTGAGGCAGATTACGCGTACACATTCCAGGCGATGAAAAAATTGCATTTTGATATATGGCTGGCTTCTCATGCCAGTCAATTTAATCTGCATGAAAAACACAAACCGGGTAATCCCTATAATCCTGCGGCTTTTATTGACAGCGCTGGTTATGCAAACGCGTTAAATGATTTAGAACAGGCATTTATAAAAAAGCAGCAACAATAAATACGAGGTTAAGATTTTAATAAAAGATCTATACAAGCCTGCACGGTACATCCAGGTCTTCGGTGAGATAATAGCTGGCGCACAAACGATGATAACCATCCGCAATAATTAAACCCGAAGGATTACGAACCAAAAGAATCGGAGACAATTTTTTCTTCTTCCTGAATTTTTTAAGGTTTGCTGCTACGTGCATATTATCTCTTGGCAGCAAATTCAGCTTGCTGGCTCTGAGAATGTCTTTGGATTTCTTTTTAATAGTAGGCGTTTTTTTAAGTCTTGCAACAATTTGCTTCGCTATATTTATTTCTACTAATAATTCCAGGTAATCCAAAGCAGCCGGGTAATCATGCTCCTCCGGATCCGCAAGCCATATGGAAGATTTCATGCAAATAAAGGTTTAATACAGGATAAGGAAGTTACAGTATTCATATCTGGTTCATCGATAATACTATGTTAACGACAAAACATGGTGCTAACTTTTAAGAAGGCAAGAATCATGAGCATCAGGTGCTCGCTTCATTTCAAATCTCAAATCAATGCCGTTGACTTAAAAGCTGTTTTCATATCCTAGCCGGGATATTATGTAGGTAGAATAAAAAATAAATCAGGTTTCGTTCCAGAGGAACGTTTTGTGCGAATGCGCACAAGGCGTTCCGCTGGAACGCATAAAACATTTTGATATTTAGCTACCGATAAGATGTTCCTCTGGAACATAACGTTCTTAAGTCAACGACATTGGATCTCAAATCAAAAATCGGTGTGTTATTTTTTTAGAGGAGTTAACCTGAATTCTTTTGTGATTATTGCGCAACATTACCAGGAATTGAAACTGTCCGATTTTTTCCTGGATAGGATCGTTTTACTTTTCCGTGACTGATGGGCTGCGTAGCTATTCCTTTCGCGGTACTGATACTAACGGCAAAGCATAATCCCCGTGCTCCGTTTATAGTGGCTGTGTTTACACCTACTACTTTTCTATCGGCATTAACAAGTGGTGCCCCCTAATTGCTAAGAGAATATCCTGAGAAATCTTACTGGTTTCCAACCGTTTAGAAAAAAAACAAACGTTTGCACAAGTATGTTTGCGGTGAGTTTAAGAATATAATATTATGTTTACCCTTTCTAAATTATTAACCAAATTACTTTGCTTATGAAACAGCGATTGCTATGGTTAATGGTATTGCTATTACCGTTAACGCTATGCCTTTCTGCACAGGCCCAAAAAAATGTTACCGGAACAGTTAAAGATGCCAGCGGTAATGCGCTGGCGGGTGCAACAGTTACCATAAAGGGAACCTCCCAAAGCACCAGCTCCGATGTAAACGGAAATTTTTCTATCAATGTTCGTGAAGGAAAATCTGTATTGGTTATTTCTTACGTTGGGTTTGCAATGCAGGAAATAACAGTAGGAAATCAAACAACCATTAATATAATCCTGCAAGCTGGACAAGGTGGCGATCTTGCACAAGTGGTGGTTGTAGGTTATGGAACCCAGAATAAAAAGGATGTAACTGGTGCTGTAAAATCTGTAAGAGCTGAATCTTTTAATAGGGGTATAATCAATTCACCGCAACAGTTGCTTCAGGGTAAAGTTGCAGGGGTAAATGTCACTTCTGCTAGTGGTGAGCCTGGCGGGATACAAGGTATCACGATAAGAGGAGCAGGTAGTGTAAGAAGTGGTACTACACCTTTATACGTGATTGACGGGTTGCCACTGGATAATGCAGGTACAGGTGGAGGAGATCCTTTAAATTTCATTAATCCGCAGGATATAGCATCAATGGACGTTTTGAAAGATGCATCTGCTACGGCTATCTACGGTTCAAGAGGAGCCAATGGAGTAATACTTATTACCACCAAAAAAGGTAAAGCCGGTACATCAAATCTTACATTCAACAGTAACGCAGGCATTTCTACACTTGCAAGAAAAATTCCGGTTTTTGGAACAGATGAATTTAAAAAACAGGTAGTAGCAGTAGGTGGTGTGCTGGATGACCAGGGTGGTTCAACAGACTGGCAGAAGGTAGTTACCAGAACAGCGCATACCTATGATAATAACCTTACACTTAGTGGTGGTGCCGACAAACTGGTATACTTTGCATCACTGAATAGCCAGGTGCAGGAGGGAATTCTAAAGGGTAATACGCTTAAGCGTTATACAGGAAGATTTAATGCTTCTCAAAAATTTTGGGACGACAGGTTGACAATAGATTTAAACCTTACAGCCAGTAATACTAAGAATGAACGTCCACCAATAGAAAGTTTATTAGGAAGTGCACTTGCAAATAATCCAACCTATCCTGTTTACGCAGCCGATGGCTCCTTGGCAAAATATACTAATATCAGCAACCCACTTGTGAGTCTTGATCTATTTAGAGATATTGCCACTATTAACAGGGTAATTGGAAACATATCACCTTCTCTTACCATAATAAAAGGATTGGTATATAAATTAAATTTCGGGATAGACAACTCCAGCGCAACAAGAGACATTGAATCACTGCCTAACGCAGAGCCGCAACAGGATGGAAGGTTAGATACCTATTACACGTATAATAAGAATACACTCATTGAGAATTATCTTACCTATACAACCGATTTTGGCAAACATAATTTGTCAGCTTTAGGAGGATATTCTTACCAGAAAATATTTGTGCAGGGTAGGAATATGAGTATCAATAAATTTCCGATCAATGGACTTGATCCGATTTATAATCCAGGTACCGGACAGGAGTTGACCCTTGTAAATAATAAGCCCGGAGGCTATGCATATATTAATGAACTGCAATCTTATTTTGCGAGGATCAATTACCAGTTCGATAATAAATATTTGCTGACTCTTAATTTCAGAGCTGATGGATCTACCAAATTTGGTGAGAATAATAAATATGGATACTTCCCGTCTTTTTCTCTAGGTTGGAAAATTTCTGAAGAGTCATTCATGCAAAACTCTGTTTTCAGTAATCTAAAGTTAAGAGGAGGCTGGGGATTAACCGGCAACCAGGAAATAGGATCTAAACTTACACAGGCCCTGTATACATCTACTATTTCTGGTACTACCAGCTATCCGTTATACCCTTCAGGTTCATATCCTGCAGGTACAGCTTATGTAAGATTTGCAAATCCAGACCTCAAATGGGAAATCTCACGTCAAACAAATATTGGATTGGATTTTGGATTTTTGAACGGAGCGCTTTCCGGTTCTATTGATGTATTTAATAAGATTTCAAGCAATATTTTGCTGTCATTACCACCCACTGATCCTGTTCAACCAGCAGGAACTTTGTATGCCAATGTAAAAGACATGAAGATCACGAATAGTGGTATTGAGTTTGATCTGGACTATCGTAAAAAAATATCTAAAAATGTGAGCTTTGGCATAGGTGGTAACTTTACTTACATTAAAAATAAGGTAACAGGCTCACCTTATTCTGTAATTGTTTCAGGTTCTGCAACAGGTTCTGGGCTTACATCGGCTGCGGTTAATGGTTATATTAATGGGTATCCAATCGGTTCCTTTTATTTAAAACAATTTATTGGCATAGGTGGCGATAGTACAAGCCAGTTCCTGGATGTAGATAAAGACGGCATCATCACGGATAAAGACAGGATTGTAGCAGGTTCAGCTTTGCCAAAACTGTTGTTTAATCTCTATGGAAATATTTCTTTTAAAGGTTTTGATCTGATGGCAAATTTCAATGGCGTATCAGGTAATAAAATATATGATAATACCGCTAATGCATTCTTTTATAAAGCAAAAATTGCAAAGAGTGTAAACACTACCAGTGCAGCGGTTGAATATCCTAAAGAATCAATAAATAATCCTGCCAGCATCAGTACCCGTTATTTAAAAGATGGAGGATTTTTACGTTTGAATAGTCTTGTATTAGGATACAGTTTTAATACAGAAAGCTTTGGTATTAAGAAATGGATTTCTACTTTGCGTTTATCGGTTACAGCACAAAACCTTTTTGTAATTACAAAATACAATGGGTATGATCCGGAAATCAACACAGACCGCCAGGTAGATGGGGTTGTATCGTATGGGATTGATTACCTGGGTTATCCTAAAGCCAGGTCTATCATTTTTGGGTTGAATCTTTCATTTTAAATTGAGAATCATGACTAAGAAAATAAATAAAATACTAACAATTTTTTTGGGCGTGCTGATTGTAAGCAGTTGCACAAAACTGAATGAGGAAGTATTGGACGAAACATCCAGCACCGGTAAAACAGAAAAAGAAGTTGCGGAGGGTATTATCGCGCCGGTGTATGCACTACTTCCAACCATTTTTCAACACACTAATTATTTTGCTTTACAGGAAATTTCGACTGATGAAGCCATTTTGCCATACCGAGGAGGGACAGACTGGGGTGATAACGGGATCTATATATCATTGCATAAACACGAGATGGTGAGTACTGATCCGAACATAAGGAATGTGTGGAATAATGTTACGATATCGCTATCAAGGGCAATTACCGCACTTAATACATTGCCTAATAATACTGACCCCAACGCGAAGATTTTTTTGGCTGAAGCAAGGGGAATGCGGGCATATTACAACCTGATGACGCTTGATTTATTCGGGGTTGTATTTGTAAAAGATGACCCGAAGGTTAACTCGGTTGTTTTAAGAGGCAATGATGCCGTGGAATATATAAAATCAGAGTTGCTGGCAGTTGAACCTTTGCTGGATAATACGACCGGACCTGGAAGAATTACAAAGGCTGCAGTGTGGGGATTATTAGCAAGGCTATATCTGCAGGCTGCTGTATATCGGGATATATACGCCACCTCCTTTGATTTTAAAGCTGAGGATATGGATAAAGTAATTGAATATTGTGATAAGATCATCAATTCAGGTCAATTCCAACTGGCGTCTGAATACTTTTCTCTTTTTGATATGACTAATCATACCAATAAAGAATTAATATTCGCTGTAGACCAACGCGCAGACCTGAATGGCCATAACCGTATGGCATATTTTTCTTTATCCGGCGATCAGTTTCCTTTACCTGCTTACACCGGTGCTAATGGTACAGACGGTCCTGCTATTACTCCTGATTTTTATGATACGTGGGCAAATGCGTATGCGCCACTCGATCCAGCCGAAGCAGATGGCAGATTCTTTAAACAAAATCTTGGTATTTATACTAATCCCGGAGATAGTTGTGTACCGGCTGATCAATTCAATATCAACCGTGGAATTCTCAGAGGACAACAATACGGATTAATCAGACAAAATGGTGTATTTCTGAAATGTTCCAGTGGTGATATGTTGGTTGCTCCATTGTACAACGTTACGCGCAGTAAACCTGATTTACCTGTAAACTTTACCAAGCAAGTGGATTTTACAACAGCGGGTAGTAACTATAGCACTGGTTACCGCGTTGAGAAATATGAATTCAGCCGTGGTTCAGTAAGCGGAAGAAATTTTGGCGAAGACGATATTGTGATTTTGAGATTGGCAGATATTTACCTGATGCGTGCGGAAGCAAAATTAAGAAAAGGCGGTGGAGAAGCAGATGCATTGGCAGATGTGAATACGGTAAGAGCTTCAAGAACAGCGAGAGTAGTTCCCCCGGCATTAACCGAAATGAATCTCGATCTGCTCTACCGGGAAAGAGGATTTGAATTGTATTGGGAAATGGTAAGACGGACGGATATGATCCGTTTTGGAAAGTATGAAGGCACATGGACTGAAAAAGACAATTCAGATACAAAAAAGAGAATATTTCCTATTCCACAAACTGCTGTTGATGGTGCGTCTAACCTTCCAGGTTATCTCGTACAGAATCCCAGTTATTAGCAAATTAATATTATGATATATGAAGTATCCGGGGATCTCAAGATCTCCGGATACTTTCTTTTATAGAGGACTTTAATTGATTCAGTAGATTTGTAATTCATCTACTTTATCATCATGTCATCACGTATAAACATCTATAACGGAAGAGTAATCCTAACAGATAAGATTATAGAGAATGGTTGTGTGTTCATTGAAAACGATGTAATAAAAGCTGTACATGAAAATTATACAGTTTTTGCAGGCGCTGAAGAAATAAATGCTAAGGGATTATATATTTCTCCTGGCTTTATTGATATACATGTACACGGTGGCGGTGGGCACGATTTTATGGATAACAGTGTAGAAGGTTTTTTAGCAATTGCTAAGCTGCATGCCCGCTATGGCACTACTGCTATGACGCCTACCACACTTACCAGCACTACGGAAAATATGTTGCAAACGCTCGTAGTATATGAAGAAGCACACAAAAAAAATACAGACGGTGCGCAGTTTTTAGGTGTGCATCTGGAGGGTCCTTACTTTGCCATGAGCCAGCGTGGTGCGCAGGATCCAAGGTATATCCGTAATCCTGATCCGGTGGAGTACAAACGGATTCTTTCTGAGTCAAATGTTATTAAAAGATGGAGTGCCGCTCCTGAGTTGGAGGGGGCAATTGAGTTCGGACATTATATTCAATCGAAAGGTATACTACCTGCTATCGCGCATACGGATGCGGTATACGAAGACGCATTAGTGGCATTTAATAATGGGTACACGCTTGCCACGCATTTATACTCCGGCATGAATGGCGTGATACGCAGGAATGCCTATCGTTATGCAGGCGTGGTGGAGACTGCGTTTTTAATTGATGATATGGATGTAGAGATTATAGCGGATGGTGTGCATTTGCCTGCGCCATTATTGAAACTGATCTGTAAAATAAAAAAGCCTGAACGCATTGCACTGATCACCGATGCTATGCGTGCTGCCGGTACTACAACTAACGAAAGTATACTGGGTAATAAGGATGAAGGAATGAAAGTAATTGTAGAAGATGGAGTTGCCAAATTACCGGATCGTACAGCCTTTGCCGGTAGTGTAGCTACTGCTGACAGGTTAGTAAGAACAATGATCACTATGGCTGAAATACCACTTGTAGATGCGATTCAGATGATTACGGCTACACCTGCTCGTATTATGGGCTTATTAAGTAACAAAGGCACACTTGAAAAAAATAAAGACGCTGATATTATATTATTTGACGATAATATTCATGTATCACTTACTATGTCCAACGGCAAAATTATTTACCAGGAATAAATCACTTTTCATTACACTGATTGTCCAAATAAAAGCACCAATGGGATGCTTCTGCCGAGAAGGTTCTGCTCCCTCTCCGCGAGGAGAGGGCTGGGGTGAGGCGGCTAATTGAATTTCAATAGAATTATATAATTTTCCTCATCACTTTATTTCCAGATACACAGGACAATGATCGCTGTGTTTTACATGCGGATAAATTTCTGCGTCTAATAATCTGTCTTTTAGAGGTTCGGTAACATTTATATAATCAATTCTCCAGCCCTTATTATTCAGCCGCACACTCGGAAAGCGCTGACTCCACCAGCTATAGCGGTGTGGTTCAGGATGAAAAATGCGAAAGGTATCAATCCATTGGCTTTCAATATATTTATCCATCCAGGCTCTTTCTTCAGGCAAAAAACCGGAGGATTTTTTATTGCCTTTGGGATCATGAATATCAATTTCTTTATGGGCAATATTATAATCGCCGCATAAAATAAGGTTGGGATACTGTGTTTTCAGTTTTTCGAGATAAATAAAAAATTCATCGAGCCATCCGTATTTAAACTGCTGGCGCTCATCGCCACTTGTGCCTGATGGAAAATAAGCATTGATTAACCGGATGTCTCCAAAGTCGAGCTGGATTACTCTGCCTTCATCATCGCTTACTTTGTGCCCTGTGCCATATACCACATTATCTGGTTTTATTTTAGTAAAAACTGCAACGCCGCTATATCCTTTTTTTTGTGCACTATACCAGTAATCCATATAGCCCATATCATTAAATATGGTATGATCCACATTTTCTTTCTGGGCTTTGGTCTCTTGTATGCAAATAATATCGGCGGGATCTGTTTTTAGCCAATCAACAAATCCTTTGTTTATAGCGGCGCGTATGCCATTAAGGTTGTAAGAAATAATGCGCATAATTATCTTATTAAAACGTTATTGTTGCAATATAAGATAAGCCCGGCATTAATATGCTTTTGTAACACCAACGGTTTATCGTATTTATGCGGTAGTTTAGCGCCGATTTTATTCAAACTTATGAAACCGTTCAGTAAAAAGCTATTGTTGAAAGTATTGAAGACAACAGGCATTGTTGTTGCCGCTATACTCATAATGCTGCTCATACTTCCTTATCTCTTTCCTAAAACCATTTCTGATAAAATAAAACAATGGGCAAACGAAGCCATTACCAGTAAGCTGGAATTTTCCAACGCTTCTTTATCTTTTTTTAATCATTTTCCTTCGCTTACACTTACCATTCATGATGTGAGCATTATGGGATCTGCCCCTTTTCAAACAGATACGCTTGTAGCCGCTAAGGAAATCGCTTTTGGTATTGATGTAACTACTATTTTTTCAGATGCGGTAAGAATCAATAAAATATTCTTTTCAGATGCAGCCATCAATGTAAAGGTGAACAAAGAAGGTAAAGCCAGTTATAATATTTATAAATCATCTTCATCAACTTCTGCGGATACAAGCTCCTCGGCTACAGGATTACAGTTAGAGAGCATAGTAATAGAACACTGTGATCTTAATTATGATGATCAGTCTATTCCTGTTTCTGTTGCGGCCTCTAATTTAAATTATACAGGTAAAGGCGATTTGTCAAAATCCATATTTGATTTAACCACAAAACTTTCGGCTGATTCATTCAGCTTTGTATATAACGGTGAGCCCTATGTGAACAAAAAGCAATTAAAGGCAAGGTTGGTAACCAGGATAAATACTAACTCGCTTGCATTGGTTTTTGAGAAAAATAAAATCCGTATTAACCAGCTTCCTGTGTTGTTTGAAGGCAGGTTTGATTTCCTTAAGAACGGATATGATATGGATTTCAGGTTGGCCTCACCCAAAGCTACACTGGAAGAAATTGTAACAGCTATTCCGCCTGATTTAACAGAATGGCTTGATAATACGAAAGTGAAAGGTAAAGCTGCTTTTAAAATGCAGCTAAAAGGTAAATACATCAAGGAGGCGAACAGTATGCCCAGCCTGGATATAGGCGTGCAGGTAAGCAATGGTTTTATATCGTATAAGGGCGCTCCTTCGCCGGTGGAAAATCTATTGCTGAAACTGAATGCAAAATTACCTTCTCTCAATACCGACAGCATGCAGGTTGATATTGATTCACTTTATTTCAATCTCGACAAAGGTTATTTCAGCGCGGTATCTCATACCCTCGGATTGGATCAACCATTAATTCACTCTGCTGTAAAAGCCAATCTTGATCTTGATAAATGGGACAAAGCAGTTGGATTAAAAGCTATAGAACTAAAAGGTAACCTGGCGGCCGATTTTAAGGCGAATGGCAAATTTACAAAAGCACAAAATCCCGACAGATGGCGAAAGGATATTGTGATTACCAGCATACCCGTTTTTGAATTGCAATCCAGTATAAAGAACGGATACCTGAAGTTTACATCTCTGCCGCAGGCATTGCACGATATTAATGTTAACCTGCAAAGCGCGTGTAAAGATGGTAATTACAAACACACTACACTGGAGATTGAACAGCTCAATGCTATTGCATTGAATAATACCATTAAAGGATACGCGAAGATTACCAATCCTGATGAGCCACATATAGATGCAGATATTGTAACCAATATCCATCTGCAGGATATAAAACAGTTTATACCGATTGATAAACTACATATGGCCGGTGATGCTTCATTGATGTTAAAAGTGAAAGGCGTATATAATCCGGGGAAAAAATTATTCCCTGTTTCAGACGCAAAACTGAGTATGCAGAATGGAGAAATTCAAACAGCATATTATCCAAAGCCTGTTCAGAAAATAAATATTCTTGCCGATATAAAAAATACGGATGGTACTTTAGCGGGTACCACTATTGATATTCAGCCTGTAAGTTTTGAATTTGAAGGGGAGCCGTTTGCCGTAAAAGCTGCTATCAAAAACCCTGAAGATGTTCAGTATGATATATCATCAGATGGTACCATTAATTTGGGCAATATATACAAAGTATTTGCGGTAAAAGGTTATGATGTAACCGGGTTGGTACAAACTGATTTAACTTTAAAAGGAAAGCAAAGTGATGCCGCTGCAGGCAGGTATCAGTTATTGATCAATGCAGGAAAATTAGTATTAAAAGAGGTAAAGCTGCATACGGAATCGTTTCCTGATCCATTTATTATACACTCAGGTGTTTTTAGTTTTAAGCAGGATAAAATGTGGTTTGATCATTTTGATGCGGCTTATGGATCTTCTTCTTTTGCATTAAATGGGTATCTTGAGAATGTAATCAATTATTTTGCCGGCAAAGATGAAAAGCTGCATGGCAAATTCTCTCTGAAAGCAGACCATGTAAATGTGAAAGAGTTTACAGCATTTGCATCAGCAAATGATTCCACACAACACGTTACAGATACTATTTCCGGTAAAGGGGTGGTTATCATTCCTTCAAATCTTTCTGTTAGTCTGGACGCTGAGGTGAAAGAAGTTATGTATGACAGTGTCATTGTTCGCGCTTTAAAAGGACAGGTTGTTGTTGACAGTGGAAAAATAAAATTGAAGGAGACTGCTTTCAGATTGGTTGATGCTTCGTTTAAAATGAATGCATCATATTATGGCATTACACCGCGCAATGCACTGTTTGATTTTAAGGTGAAGGCTGATTCGTTTTCTATAGCCAAAGCCTACAATGAAATACCCATGTTCCGCCAAATGGCTACATCTGCTTCCGGCGTGCAGGGTGTAGTTGGACTTGATTATACTTTGAATGGACGTCTTGATGAAAATATGCACGCAGTTTATCCTTCATTAAAAGGAGGGGGTGTGATTTCTTTAAAAAATGTAAAACTCAAAGGTTTTAAAATGATGAATGCGGTGAGTAAGGGAACAGCATATGAGCAGTTAAAAGATCCTGATCTCAGCGGTATCTTGTTAAAATCTTCTATCAATAATAATATCATCACGCTTGACAAGGTTAAACTGCGTATAGCCGGATTTCGTCCGCGTTTTGAAGGACAAGTGAGTATGGATGGTTTATTGAATATAAAAGGAAGAATAGGATTGCCGCCATTAGGCATATTCGGCATTCCGTTTACGGTAAACGGTACAAGCGATAATCCGCAGGTTAAATTAAAGAGAGATAAAGCCGGCAAGTTATTGCAGGAGACAGAAGATAAACCCGATGAAGAGCAATAATTATTTGCTGCGTTTGCCTACAGGAACAGTTGCGCCAATACTTAATATCATTTCGTAGGTTCCAAAAGCATGCTTTGCCGTTCCTTCATAAATCTTCAAGTTAGAATAGCGTGCGTAATCAACTTTGTTGCTGTACTCCAGAAAGCCGTATTTAAAAAAGGTAGCTTTTAATGTTCCCTCTAAACCAACATTCCACCCGCCCAATTGAAAATGAGGTTTATTCTTATCACCAAAAAAACTGTTTTCTACGTGTGGAATTACAGGTCCAACACCTGCCTTTCCAAGAAAGTCGAGTTTGAAATTTTCGTTTTGCGTTTTAAATATGTGATACCTTTTTACAACATTAAACAACAAAAAATTAGCGCCATTATTTAAGTAATAATAGAAGCCGTTTTTTTGTGAGAAATGGATGGTTGTATCTACATTACGGTTTTGTAATTTACCTGTAAGCGACACATCCTGCTCGTCGGAGAAAATGAACTTGGTGTGATCAAAATTTATTTCGATACCCCAGCCTTTTTCAGGATTAAATATATAACCCAACCTGTAGTTGTATTGAGGAATAGAAAGCCCTTTTTTGAACAATTGCTGATCCCAGCCTTTTCTGTCATGTCCCTTTATATTATTAAACGTATAATTATTGCCAAGTGAAGGCTGATTTATATGCACATCACTCTTAGTATACCATTCTGTATTATAACCCCATGAAAGATAGAGTTCGCCTTTTGGTTTTCTTTTAGTTTGTGCTTTTAGCTTAACAGGGCATAAAAAAAGGATTGCAAAACCTGAGAAGCCTAGAACTGCTATTATTTTCCGCATATGCTTGTGGTTGGGATAAGTATCTTTTTGCCTGAAATTTTGCGCGGCAAAGCTAAGTAATTGAAGTAAAAAGAGTTGTTTTTTATTGATAATGATTGGCTAATGAATGCTAAACAGACCTTCAATAAGTATAAAACCATATTTGATTTACTTACCAATCATCAATACATTTTTCCGGTCGTCCAATTATGTAAAATTGTTTTCATGAAAACTTTCGGCTGAAACCTTTACTGGTATTGGATTGTATTTAAGGTATAGTAGTTCCTTACTGCCAGCTACTAAAATAAAAATGGTACTATGTATTGCATAGTAATAAGTTTCACCTTATCTTTGTTTCAGATTAGCAATATATCCGCAGCAAGGCAGGAATAAATAAAAGATGAAAACAGTTGCGGAGCAAGGATTGGATGAGAACAACATTTTTAACAATCCCCTTCTTTCCGGCCGGAAGAAGAGGAGAAAATCTCCGAGATATGAATATTGATAACACGCAGAGCCAGATGAGAAAAGGAGTGCTTGAGTTTTGTATTCTATCTATAATTAAGCGTGGAGAGGTTTATCCGAGTGATATTATAGATGAAATGAAAAGAGCCAACCTTAACATCCTTGAAGGAACATTGTACCCGCTGTTAACCAGGCTAAAAAATGCTGATCTGCTCACCTATCGCTGGGTAGAAAGCACAGGGGGACCACCAAGAAAGTACTTCTTATTAACTGAAAAAGGAGCCGCATTTTACGCAGAGCTGGAGGCAACATGGAACGAGTTAGCGAACGCAGTAAAAACGCTAACAGAAAAGCAAAATGTAATCAGCGACAACTCCGGCAACTTCAACCAATAAAAATTGAACAGATCATGAAAAAGGTAATTAATATAAATTTTCAAGGCAGGGTAATACCTATAGAAGAGTCGGCTTACGAAGCATTGAAGCAGTATATAGAAAGTCTGCGCAGGTATTTTGCCAACGAAGATGGTAAAGACGAGATCATCAATGATATTGAAAACCGTATCGCAGAGCTGTTTGAGGAAAAGTTGAAAAAGGGGTCGGTTTGTATTACTGATGAAGATGTGAATGGTGTAATAGCCAGTATGGGCAGACCAGAAGATTTTGAAGAACAAGATGCAACCTATGGTGGAAGCAGCAGTGAGCAACAAGCTGGTTACAGTAGCGGAACAAAACAGTCTACCGCTTCCCAGCAAATTCCCGAACCGCCCAAACGGCTAACAAGGGCTGAAAATGATAAAGTGTTGGGTGGTGTTTGCGCAGGGATAGCACATTATATGCGCATAGATCCTGCAGTGGTGCGTATTATTTTCGCGCTGATTGCATTCGGTGGTTTTGGATTTGGCTTTTTGCTCTACATTATCTTATGGATTATTTTACCGGCAAAGCCTTTACAAACCAATGTGCGTAAAAGATTATACCGCGATCCGGAAAATAAAATGGTTGGTGGTGTTGCCGGAGGTTTAAGCGCTTATTTCAACATAGATACCTGGATACCCCGTTTGATTTTCCTGCTTCCTTTTTTATTAAGCGTTTTGCCAAATCTGTTCAGTGGTTTCTGGTGGCATTGGAGGGGTCCGTGGGTAGCATTCAGTGGTCTTGGAGGAACATTCTTTGTAACATATATTATCTTATGGATTGTATTACCCCGTGCCGTAACCGCCAGTGAAAAACTTGAAATGCGTGGCGAAAAGATTGACCTGGAGAGTATAAAGAATACGGTGCAGGGTGAGTTGCAGGGTGTAAAAAGCCGTGGTGAAAAAATGGGTGCGGAGTTTAAAGAAAAAGCCAAGGATGCAGGACAGGAAATCAGCGATACTATTCAGCAGAAATCTCAGGCGTTTGCAGCAGAAGTAGGACCGGCAGCTAAGAAGGCAGGAACAGGAATTGGTAATGCGATAGGTATATTGTTTAAGGCTTTCTTTTTGTGCATCGCGGGGTTTATTGCTTTTGTGTTGCTGATGGTATTGATAGCTTTATTATATAGTGGCGTTGGCGTATTTCCGTTAAAGAATTTTTTACTGGAAGGTTTCTGGCAGAACTTCTTCGCGTGGAGTGTACTTACATTATTTCTTGGGGTGCCTGTTATAGCATTGATTGTATGGATAGTGAGACGCATTATGAGAGTGAAATCTAAAAATCCTTACCTGGGGTATACCTTCGGAAGCTTGTGGATTATTGGATTGATCAGTTTGTTTATGTTGATTGGGATGGTAGGAAGAAACTTTCGCACAAGAACAAGTGTTAATGACGATGTAGCGATAGCACAACCCAATACCGGCAATATGATTGTGAAAGTGGCTGAAGGCAAAGTAAAGTATTACAGCAGTGACTGGTTTGATGGAGACTTTCCGTTTCTTTCATTGAATGAAGACAGTATGTTATTGAATACGGTGAGAGTGAAAATAGTGAAGAGTGATGACAGCAGCTATCATATTAAACTGGCAAAATTTGCCCGGGGCAATACGCCAGCAATTGCTGAAACCAATGCGTCAAGCATTCAGTTTGCGGTAAATCAAAAAGACAGTGTTGTTGTTCTTCCAAAAGGTTTCCCCATTTCCAGTGAAAACAAATTCCGTAATCAACAGGTAGTTGCTGTGATAGAAGTACCCGTGGGTAAAAAAATAATGGTTGATAAAAGTATTGACTGGTATGATTGGTTCGATATCAATATTGATCGTAGAAAGGGCTGGAATATTGATTGGAATGATAAATGGGATAATTCTTACTCATGGACAAACAATGTGCAGTATGTGATGACTACTGAAGGCTTGGAAAGAACAGACAAAAAAGATGATGACGACGACAATGACGACGATAAAAAATTAAAGAATGGTAAGTTTAAACTTAAGGCAGATGATAATGGTGTGGAAATAGAGGCAGAAGGTGAATTAGAAAATGGTAAAGGCACATACAGGTATAAAAAAAATAAAGATGGTGAAAAAGTGAAGATTGATACTATTGTGAAACCTGAAAAACCTGCTAAACCCGAAAGTACTGTAAAGCCGGCTGAGAAAAAGATAACAGTAGTAACATCAGAAATTAAAGAAGAAAAAGTAGTGAAGCATGAAAACATTGATGAGCCGCATACACCTTTTCTTTTTCTTACCACTGGCAGATAAAAAATGCGAAGTATAAACTCGTTTCAATAGACAGGTTGAAGTTGAAACAGAATACAGCCCTGCAATTCATTGCGGGGCTGTTGTGTATACAAGTACCTGAAAGCTATGAACAGTTTAATGCAAAGTCAATAGTCCACATAAATTTAAATCTTTCAATTTTCAAAGAGATCGCCACGACCGCATAAGTTGAATGATTTTTAAAGTTTCTGCGGCGGTCTCGCGATTACGAGGAGTGGTGTTTTCTCGATCTTTTGCACGTCTTGGCGAGACGCGAAGCGCAGTGAATGTGCTGGAGCCGCGACGAAGCCATCCCTCACGGGATGAGGATGCCATAGTTTGAGCATTTTATTAAAATTAATAAATGCTGTACTATCTTTTCAATATAAATACCTGGATGAACTTTTTTTCTCCCACTATCATCTTTCGGTTAAAGGCCAGCATTTGCCCGCTATTCGACCATATTACAGCGCCCTCGGGTTTATTTGCATCGGTGGCTTTTGTTGTAAGCCTTTGAGATTTGCCTGTTTTAATGTCAGTTATAAAAACGCTGCCATCGGCTACATAAGCTACAAACTGATCATCCGGGCTGATATTGATAGGTCCATCAACTGGAAAATCATTAAAACTAATCTGCTTAATAGCGCCCCCGTTAGGCGAAACACCAAAAACCTGTATAATACCTTTATCATCTTTTGCCATAAATAAAATCAGTGCTCCATCTGAAGTGCATTTCAGCCAGTGCCTGGGACCTTGTATACCGTTTTTTGTAAAAGTTATTCTTCTTTGCAAAGTGCCTTGCGGAACATTAGGGCTGGTGGTTGCTGTGCCCTCCAATAGCTTGCCGGGTGCAGCTTGTGTAATGTCATCCGGCACATCTGTCACAAAAACTTCTGTCACCGTTTCATTATCGCCATTACGTACATTTCCCTGGAAGGCAATTGCTCTTTTTTGCCAGCTTCCATCCTTTTTTTTATAGCCATTTTTGCCAATCCATCCTTCATCAAAAGCCTTATCAATTTCATCGCTTCCCGGCTGGGGATGTGGTGTAACGGTGGCAACTACCGCGGCAAATTTTTCACCGCTGTTATTCTCTTCGCTACCATCATCGCTTACAGTCACTTTTCCGGGAGCCATTACGGCTATAGTGCGCATATCCTTTACAGTAGTGTCGTGCTTTGCCAGTTGATCTATCACATAATCATTGTAAGTAAAGCAAAGCCATTCTCCATCACCGCTCCATGTATAAGCGTGTGTGCCTCCCCGTAGTGCTCCAGGTGTAAACGGGGCAATAATATCACGGGCATCCATAAACAAGGGCTCAAGTGGTTTATCTGTTTTAATGCCTACAGCGGTTCTGCGGGTAAATCCATATGGATTTGCTTCATTAGCATTACGTATACCATGTATAAATATTACCAGGTTCTGATGCGGGTTAAATGCAGCAGCGCCAACACCAGGGCCAAAGGCTGTTTGGTGTGTAGTACGGTACAATGTTTTTATTTCTCCGGTAAGTACATTCACCATTTCAATAGCACCGGTACTTATTATACCGCCGTCATCGTTCCGGGTATCATATACTATCCATTTGTCGTCGGGAGAAAATACCTGTGTTGAATTGAGAAAATGACCATACTCATCTTTTGTGAGCTGCGTTTCTGTAAACTGCATGTGTATGCTTTTTCTTTGCGAAGTACAGGAAGTCATCAAAAAAATACCAAAGCAATACAACAGCAATAAAGATCTATTCATACAGCCTTGAATATAATTTAGTAGAGCCGTTAACATTTCCAGGAACTGCTTACCCGGCTACATACTATAGAGAGGTGTATATTATGCGGATACTCAACGGGGTTTTATCCAATCTTCGGGGTTCAGGTATTTAGGGTTATCACCTACCACAACAGTTACTACAAATAATATTTTACCAATACCATCTTCATCTTCTGATTCTGCTGATTTTCCAATTATCTGTCCAAGCCTTACTTCATCTCCTTTATTAACAGAGACATCGGAAAGATTAGAATAGGTGGTAAGATATTTTCCATGACGGATAGTAACAGCAGTTTCTCCGGCGAGATTGTGCACAGCCGAAACAGTGCCTTCATATACAGCTTTTACCTGCGCTCCGATGTCTGTTTGTATGTATATGCCAATGTTATCTTCTACCAATGTAGTGCCTTCAATTTTGTGGCGTCCAAATTGACTTGTAATTACACCCTTACCAACCGGCCATGGCAGTTTACGGCGATTGTTTTCAAATCCCATAGACACCGCCGTAACTTCTGGTGTGGTTTCGAGTTTATTATTGGCCCTTGTTGTTTTAGTTGTTGTATTACTGGGTGTATTGGTATTGCTTGTTTTATTGGCAGCCGCTGCTTTAGCCGCTGCTTCTCGTTTGGCTTTATCCGCTGCAGCCGCTGCTGCAATTTCCCTTTTAATAATAGCAGCTATAGAATTCTTCACATTGTTTTCCAGTTTTCTTTTAGATGTAAGCTGCTTATCCAATTCTTTTTCTTTGAGTTTTAAATTGGATACTACAGCATCCTTTTCTTTCTTTTCTTCTTCCAGCTTTTTCATCTGCTGACTTTGTTCCGTCAGCGTTTTCGCTTTAAGATCTTTATTTTCAGCAAGCGTTTGATTTTTTTGGGCTAACAGCAAATGGGTTTTGGTAATATTTTCCACCTGCTTTCCCCTGTATTCTCTGTATGATTTGAGGTAGGTGATGCGTTTGATAGCATCGTTAAAACTTACCGCTGAAAAAATGAAATTGAGCATATCATAACTGCTCCTGTTTTTGTAGGCGTACTCAATGGTTTTGGCATACTGAACCTTCAATGTGTCTAATTCTTTAGTGAGGCGATAAATTTCCCTGTTGTTCGTAAAAATATCATCATCAATAAGCCTTACCTGTCTATTAATGGTTTCAATAATGGCATCTCTTTTCTTTATAAGACTGCGCACACGCGCCAGTTGATCAAGACTTTCTTTTTTACTTTTTTTTACGTTATTCTGCGATTGTCGCAATTCTTCAATTTCCTGTTGTATTTGTTTGCGCTGGTTTTCCAGTTCATCTTTTGTTTGGGCATACGAGGTGGTTACCAGGCTGGTAATTGTTATGCAAAACAGAAAGATTATACGACGCATGCAGGATTTTTTAGGCTTAAAAAAGGATTATATCGCAATTAACGAAGGTATGTCAATAGGATTGTCCTGTTTTTTGTTAAAATTATTTATTTCACTTTATAATTCCTGGGCACATTAAACGGAAAAGTTAAGGGTTTATCAAATTCGGGTTGTTTAAAATCGAGATAAATTTCAAGTCTTGTTTTTTCCGCTACCGCTATTTTTCTATTGTTAGAAAAGAGTTTGTTGCCAACGGTCACATAATCATCGTAAGTAAAATCAGCGGTGCGGTTCCTTACGGCGTCTACATCATCAAGCTTACTATGCAGGATGGCGAAGTCATTTTTTCGTAAGGTGAGCAACTGTTTAAAAACCTGGTCGGCAGTACCAAGGGAAATGGAGTTTTCGGTTTCTTTATACAATAACACATTACTGCTGTCAAGAAATACAGGGTTGCCAACAATGATATCCTGTATGGTAAAGAAATCTACCGGCAATTTTATCAATTCTTTTATATAGTTTACTGATCGGTATTGAACCGTTTTATCGAGCTTGTCAATAATTTTCACACTGTCGGGTGTTATATATACCCTGAAAGCTTCAATGCCTAATGCCGCAATGATAGAGATCCATATTACGCTGTCTTTTTTTATTCTTACATACGCGTTAAAATCATAGTTTCTTTGTTTGCTATCTTCATAATCTACTTTTATTTTGGAAGAAAAGGTGGCGAAGTCAATATGATTGTCGTTAATTTTCCCAAAAGTTGTCCGCACCAGTTTTGCTGAATCAGACTCGTTGGGATTAACCAGCACGGTTATTACGGTATCTTTTTTCACCATAGCCGATTGAAGTTTTTTTGAACTTCTGCAGCTATATATTACCGTAAACAAAAAGGCTAAACAAATAATAAATCTTAAAGGCATGACAAGTTTTTAGTAATTAATTTTTACCGGTGTGCCCAAATCCTCCATCGCTTCTTGTGGTCATGCTGATCATTTCTACGTTATTCCAGCTTACCTGTTCAACCTGTTGTAACACCAGTTGAGCAATTCTGTCGCCAGGCTGAATGGTTTGAGATTGGTTAGAGAGATTGATAAGTATAACTTTTATCTCACCCCTGTAATCAGCATCAATAGTGCCAGGTGTATTAAGGCAGGTAATACCTTGCTTTATTGCAAGCCCGCTTCTTGGTCTAACCTGAATTTCATATCCCTCAGGTATTTCCATAAATAATCCAGTTGGAATAAGCGTGCGTTCCAGTGGCTGCAGTACAACAGGAGCAGCAATAAACGCACGAATATCCATCCCTGAGGCGCCTGCGGTAGCATATGCTGGCAAAGGATTGTCAGATTGGTTAATAACATTAATTATTACTGGCATAAAACAAAAATAAGGTATTGATTATAATGAGTAGTATAAATACAATGCCATAAAGATGAGACGCAGTTTATTGTTTCTTCATTTTTTCTGCAGCAATACCGTAGCATAAGCCATCAAACCTTCTTCCCGGCCGGCAAACCCCATTTTTTCAGTTGTAGTCGCCTTAATGGATACATCTTTTACAGAAAGTTGCAAAATGGACGCTATCACCGTTTGCATTTGCTGAACGTAGGGTTTTATTTTGGGAGCTTCAAGGCAAAGTGTGGAATCAACATTTACAATTGTGTATCCTTCCTGCTGAATGAGTGCGAAGGTTTTCTGTAATAATATTTTACTGTCAATATCTTTAAATGCTGCTGAAGTATTGGGGAAATGAATACCTATATCTCCTAAACATAAGGCGCCCAACATAGCATCGCAAATGGCATGCAGCAATACATCTGCGTCACTATGCCCTAATGATCCTTTGTGATGTGGAATTTCTATTCCGCCAATCCATAATTTTCGGCCATTAACTAACTGATGAAAATCTACACCTGATCCTATGCGGTAACTCATTTTTTTCCGCTAAAATAAAGAGAAAGCCCCAACCGGCTATAAACCAATCGGGGCTTTGTATAATATTAGACAATAAAAAATTAAAAGCGTGTTAACATGCTCGTGCTTCCTGTTGCTGCACCGCCTGTTTCTTCTTTGTCTCCACCAAGATTAAATAATAAACTGAAGCGGAGTGTATTTGACAATGGGTTTCTGTTTACACCATTTCCCGAAGGCAGAAGATAAGAGAAGTTTAACCCAAAAATATTATAGTTTATGCCTACACCCATGGTAAAATAGCTTCTTTTACCCATTGACCTTGTGTCTGCATAATACCCTGCACGAAGTGCGAACTGGTCATTATACATATATTCCGCACCTACACCATAAGCCATGGCTTTATTGCTGAATGATTTGAACCAGCCTGTTACTACTCCATCTTTATTGTAAGAATTGAAAGCATTTGAATCCTGTGCAGAATCCCCTGTAGCTACAGGAGGAGCCGGCACCAGTAATTTATTGATTTCCCTGTTTAAAGTAATTTTATGTACTTCATTGCTTACCCATGTATGCCCTACGCCTATGCCAAAATTGGCAGGAATGTAGTTTTTTTGAGTAGCATCTGATGTATAACCAATCTTAGAACCGAGGTTAGTAAAGGCTGCGCCTATACTCCAGCCTTGCCCGTCTTCATTAGTCTACATAATAAAGACCAATGTCTCCTGAGCCTGCATTACCTGCTTTATAAGCTGTTCCCGTAGAGGGCGCATTAGAAGCTAGGTTAGAATAGATGTATCTTAATGCTACACCCAACGATAATTTATCTGATAACTTGCGGGAGTAACCGAAATCCAGTCCAAATTCACGTGGGCGCCCAGTATTAAGGTCATTTCCTGAAGGATCTGTAAACTGTATATTACCAAGGCTGAAATACCTGAGAGAGGCAGAAATTGACTGCACATTATCAAGCTTATAGTAGCCCGCCAATGAAGCAAGGTATACATCATTCAGTCCAAGATCTTTTAACCATGGCGTATATGTTAAGCCAATACCGCCTGGTTCTTTAGCAAACGCGTATTTGGCTACATTATAAAACTGGGAATTGATGTCTGCGGAGGTTGAAATACCCATTTCGCCCATACCGCCTGCACGGGCATCGGGTGAAATACGCAAAAACGGAACAGCAGTAGTTACTATATTAATTCTGTCAGCGTCCTGGGCGAAACCAAGGGATGAAATTCCCACAAGCATAAGACCAGCCAGGTAAAATCTCTTCAATGAGTGTGTCATCAGAAATTGTATTTTATTGAAAATGAACAATCAAGTAGCATTCTTTTCAATATTCCAATAGTTTTATTTGAGTAATGTGTTCCGACTGCAAAGTAAGGTTGAGTTTTTGGTTTTTCGGGCTTTTACATCTATTATTGTTAAAATACCAAAAAATTAAAGCTCCAATATCAATTATAGTACCATTTTTGCCAGCCTTATACCTACAAACGGGTGAAAAAAATAAATATTGTTTAGTATATGATTTTCACTGCATTGACTTTACATATAAGTTTAGCATTTAGTAAACATAAAAAACCAAATACTGTTACCCGTTATTTTTACAAAACATTTAAATTGCAAGCCAAATTGTGTAGGTAACATAAACTAGTTTTCCATAATCTACGTTTATCTTACAATAACAAAGCAATATACCCGTTATCTTTTTTAGTTTAAATCCAGCAAAAATGCAAAGAATACTGAATTTGAAAAATCTCGTACTCCTGTCGGCAGTCGTTCTGCTGTTTAGCTCATGTAAGAATGGGTTATTTGGTAAGAAGAAGAAGGAGAAATCCGACATAACAGGTTGGAACTACAATGATAAGAACATGGGTGGTTTCAACGTATCCAAAGAAAAAGAACAGAATACCGGTCCTGGTCTTGTGTTTGTACAAGGTGGTACATTTACCATGGGTGCTACCCAGGAAGATGTAATGGGCGACTGGAATAATATTCCACGCCGTGTTACCGTATCTTCTTTTTACATAGACAAAACAGAAGTAGCTAATATACACTACCGTGAATATCTGCACTGGTTAGAAGCTGTGTTTGATGATCCGCAGTATGCAAAAGTTGTTGACGCTGCTAAACCAGATACCCTGGTTTGGAGAGAAGAGTTAGCGTATAACGAACCGCTGGTTGAATACTATTTCCGTCATCCTTCTTATAACTATTACCCTGTAGTTGGCGTAAGCTGGAAACAAGCAAACGATTTTTGTTTGTGGCGCAGCGACAGGGTGAACGAAAGAATCCTTGTTGAAAAAGGGTATATCAATAAAAATCAATTGAAGACGCTTCAGGGTCAGGGTCAGGAAAACTTTAATACCCAGGCTTACCTGAAGGATTTGTACCAGCCACAACCTGGTAAACCTAAAAAGAATCCTTTAATGGATGCTAACGGCAGACCAAGAACCAAGATCAATTTTGAAGATGGATTTATGCTGCCTAACTACAGGCTTCCAACAGAAGCTGAATGGGAATATGCCGCATATGGTTACATAAACCAGAATCCAAAACCAAAAAAGAAATCTAATGGTAGTGGTGAAGAAGTAATCAAAGAAAAACAGGTTTATGCGTGGAGCCAGAATGTAAATGGTTTACGCGATAGCCGCCACGGAGCATGGCAAGGTAAATTCCTGGCTAACTTTAAACGTGGTAGTGGTGATATGATGGGTGTTGCGGGTGGTTTGAATGACAATGCTTCTATTCCCGGACCGGTTGACGCGTTTTTCCCCAACGGTTTTGGGTTATATAATATGTCTGGTAACGTAAACGAGTGGGTATCCGATGTATATCGTCCTTTATCGAGCATTGATAACAACGATTTCAACCCTTACCGTGGTAATAAGTTTGAAAAATACAAGAAGAACGAGAACAACGAGTATGAAAGAGATAGCCTGGGTAGGGTAGTTAAAGTTGCTGTTACTGATGAGGAAAGCAAAAACAGAACAAACTACCAGAGAGGTAACGTAATAAACTATATGGATGGTGACTCATCTTCACAGGTTACTTACGGTTACGGCATCACTACTTTAATCAGCGACCACTCAAGAGTAATTAAAGGTGGTAGCTGGGATGACCGCGCATATTGGCTGAGCCCTGGTACGCGACGTTTCATGGAAGAAACTACCGGTAGCAGTACTGTAGGATTCCGTTGCGCGATGGATCGTGTAGGAAGCCAGGAAGGCAATGGGTTTAAACCAGGTAACAACTGGAGCAAACGCAGACAAAACTCCCGCAAGTCATAATCATTCAGTAATTCTTATAAATAGTTACAGGCTGTCTTTTCAGACAGCCTGTTTTTTTTGTTCTACGCCGAAAGCCCAAAGCTGATAGCTCAAAGCTGGTAGGCAAAACAATTTTTTTAGTTTTTGTTGCTAAATTTATTAGTGTTGATAAGTTTATCCTTATCTTTACACTCAACAATTAATTTTGATTAATAAACCCCACTCATATGTCAGCAGCAGCAAGCAATGAAAAAATAAAAGCACTTAAGCTAACAATCGATAAAATTGAAAAAGATTTTGGTAAGGGAAGTGTGATGATGATGAATGAACGAGGCGATCGCCAACTGGAAGTTATTTCAACCGGTTCAATAGGATTAGATGTGGCGTTAGGTGTGGGAGGTGTTCCCAAAGGAAGAATAGTAGAAATATATGGGCCGGAATCTACCGGTAAAACCACCATTGCCATTCACATAATTGCAGAAGCGCAGAAAAAAGGTGGTGTATGTGCTATAATAGATGCGGAGCATGCTTTTGATAGCGCTTATGCACAAAAACTTGGAGTAGATATTGATAACCTGCTGATATCGCAACCGGATTATGGCGAACAAGGTTTGGAAATAGCAGACCGGCTTATTCTTTCCGGTGCATTGGATGTTGTAGTAATTGACTCAGTAGCTGCGCTTGTCCCTAAAGGTGAGTTGGAAGGTGAAATGGGAGACAGCAAGATGGGTTTGCAGGCAAGATTAATGTCGCAGGCTTTACGTAAACTCACTGCTACCATCAGCAAAACAAATACGGTTTGTATTTTTATTAACCAGCTCCGTGAAAAAATTGGGGTAATGTTTGGCAACCCTGAAACAACTACCGGTGGTAATGCTTTAAAATTTTATGCTTCTGTAAGATTGGATATACGCCGTATGGCTCAAATAAAAGATGGAGACGAAGCTGTAGGTAACCGTGTTAAAGTGAAAGTGGTAAAAAATAAAGTGGCTCCTCCTTTCCGCGCTGCCGAATTTGATATTGTGTTTGGCGAGGGCATTTCAAAAGCCGGCGAAATCATTGATATGGGTGTAGATATGAACATCATTCAAAAAAGCGGTAGCTGGTACAGTTATAACAGCGACAAACTTGGGCAGGGACGTGATTCTGTAAAACAACTTTTAATTGATAATCCTGAATTGGCTGGTGAAATTGAACTGAAGATCAGGGAAAAAATAAAAGAAGCGCAGGCTTAAAAAAGTGATAAGAGGTAAATGGTGAGTTTTTGATGACTGATAGCCCGTAGCTGATAACTGAATGTGGTTAGTAAGAGCCGTTGAATTTATTTTCAACGGCTTTTTATTTTGTGTGTAGCTTTATATTTTCAGAATAAAATTTTATTTATCTATATGGCTATATCCCGCATATTAAAAATCAGGAAACGTATTGCAATGGTGGCGCACGATCATAAAAAGAAAGATCTTATGGAGTGGGCAGAATTTAATAAAGCGGTGTTAGCACGGCATGAATTGATTGCTACAGGTACAACTGGTAAATTGCTGGAAGAAGCATTAGATAGACCAGTGAGGCAATTAATGAGTGGACCTTTGGGAGGTGATCAGCAATTAGGCGCTATGATTGCCGAAGGGGAAATTGATGTACTGATTTTCTTTTGGGACCCGATGGAAGCTCAGCCACATGACCCTGACGTTAAAGCACTCCTCAGGTTGGCTACAGTTTGGAATATTCCGATTGCCAACGATAGAGCTACTTCAGATTTTTTAATGACATCCCCTTTAATGCATACTGAATACGAGACTATAATTCCTGATTACAGCGCTTATATAAAAAGAAAGATATAATCTATAATGCAGGTTATACTAAGACCATGGAAGAAAGAAGATCGCCAGGTATTAGCGATGTTGGCAAACAATATCCTTATCTGGAATAATGTAAGAGATAGGTTGCCCTATCCTTATACGCTAGCTAATGCCGATGAATTTCTTCGTTTTTGTACAGGTCAAAAAAAACCTTCGGTTTTGGCTATAGAAGTTGATGAGAGATTAGCTGGTTGTATTGGATTAGAAATGCAGGAAGATGTTTCCCGTATTGGTGCCGAAATCGGTTATTGGATAGGGGAACCTTATTGGGGAAAGGGAATTGCTACAGTAGCTGTTAGTATGATGATGAAGTATGCAACTGAAAGCTTCCCTGAACTGTTACGCATATACGCAAAAGTGTTTGAACACAATACTGCCTCAATGAAAGTATTGGAAAAAAATAATTTTTACCTGGAATGCATCCATCGTAAAGCCGCTATAAAAAATAATGTAATACTCGATGAATATGTGTGGGTGAAATTTCAACAGGCTTGAATGGTTAGCACTATTTTTCTTTTTTAAAAACAACATAGGGGCATGCAACCGTTGTCATATACAATGGATTTTGTTTGTGCGATGGAGGATAAAAACATTCATACGGCGCGGCGGCTTCACCTCCTTTTCTGAAATCGTTTTCTCTGAGATCATCAATAAAAGCTTTCGCCAATTCTTTTGCAGCGCTTTCATTTACTTTAGCTATGGCATAACAAACCCAACCTGTAGACGTTCCCCAGTATGCACCATTTTGATATTCATTTTTTGCGGCTAATGAAATTTCCCATGCCGTTTTATTATTAAAATCATCTGTAGTTAATATATGCCTGATATTGCCTTTATACGCCAGGGTGCCTTTTATATAAGCGTTATTTAATGTGCTGCAAGCTTTGGTTAATGTATCTCCCTCCAATACGCCGAGATACACAGCCAGTGCGGTTGACCAAACATCTGCCTGTTTGCTTTTGCCGGTTGACGCGTGCAACATTCCTCTTTCATCTGCAAATAATCCTGCCAATGCCTTTTTTATGGATGAAGCTATCCGTTTGTATTTTGATGCTTTAACAGGCAGTTTAAGTTTTACAAATAATCCGGATAATTGATTTGCAGCCTGGTATTTCAACAAAGAAGCGAAACACAGATCTCCTGTAATTTCTTCTGCATCTCTAAAACCAAAATCAACTCCTCTGAACGCATCTGTAGTGTACACTATGTGATTGTTCGTTCTTGAGGGCGGAACATTGAAAGCAACTTCCAATCTGTCTATTAAACGGGTGCCATTTATTTCTTTCGTCAACATTGATATATCTCCTGATGTGAGTATGTAATAATGCGCCATATGAATAAAATAAAACTGGTCACAATACGGAGGCATCATACCAAATGTTTTTTCGCCTTGTTCTTCGTAACTGTAAGTGCCGGGATAATAAATAGGCAAACTGTTGTCAATGCGTATATGATCCGCGATAGCGCCGTACGGAACCATACTGCCGTTTTTAGTGATCCAGGTTTGATCGCATTGAGTGAACGCTGTGAGCAACAGCATATGTTTTTTGTTCTGGCTGGTTATAAAACCGTTTTAACGACCGCGTGAATCTCTTATCCAGAAGAAGATGGTATTTCTGCCTGGGATGCTGCTCAAAAGTGCCACCAGTATTATTGCTGAAATCGTTCTGGCCTGCTGTTTTGGGAAAAATCGCGGCAATATCTCTGGATCCAGGTGTTTGTTCAGGAAGATAAAGATCTTTATTTATTATTGATGAGACGGTTGCCATTTTGAGATGGAAACAGCAGACTGAATGGAAATATCAAATGCGCAGACATTCAAACCTTTTCTTTAGTTTTAAAGAACAAGATTTGTTTAATATGCGGCAGGAAGGTATATTGCTCTTCAAGGTTTCTCAAATAATTTTTATCTCTTTTCTTAAAAGAAATATAGCAGTAAATTGCTGCTATAAAAACGTGGGTATGCAAAAAATAGAGTTGAGCAATAATCAGTACAGGTTGCTGATGCAATTGGTTTTTTTAGGTATAGAAGTAATTGACAATGCGGCGCTTGGTGACGACGAAGATGATGATGAAGAAGATGCTCCATTTTTAAAAGAGGCAACCGAGCTTGAATTTTTATTAATGCAACATGCTAAAAAGTTTGGCGTAAAAGATGTGGTAGCTTTACCATCCACCGATAATATGCTGGACTATCAAGCGGATTTTGCTGAAGAGTGCGAAGCTATTTCCAGTAGTGCTTACCTTAACAAGGCCGCCGAACTGGCTTCTTTTCAAATGGGGGTAAGAGATTTTAAATTGACGAATGGTGAAGATTCCCTGGAAGGCATATCGGCGCAAAAAGGAGTAGATAGCATTATAACCTATTCTACCAAATACCTGGAAGAAATATTTGAAAATGGGTTTAACAATTTTCAATTGAAATCAGATGTGCCTGCTAAGATTATTACATTATCGTAACTACCCGTTTACAACTGAAGCTTACGTTAGATAAATTAGTTTTTAATTATGCCTTTTACATTACAGTCGCCATATAAACCTTCGGGTGATCAACCTGAAGCGATACGCCAACTTACCGAAGGAATTTTGCAGGGAGAAAAATCGCAGACTTTGCTGGGTGTAACGGGCTCTGGTAAAACATTCACCATTGCCAATGTTATTCAGAATGTACAGCGGCCAACATTGGTACTTACCCATAACAAAACACTGGTAGCGCAGTTGTACGGTGAGTTCAGGCAATTTTTTCCTGATAATGCTGTCGGATATTTCGTTTCGTATTATGATTATTATCAACCCGAAGCGTACATGCCCGTTAGTGATACTTATATTGAAAAAGATCTTGCGATAAATGAAGAACTTGATAAGCTGCGTTTGCAGGCAACTGCCCAGTTGTTGAGTGGCAGAAGAGATATTATAGTAGTTGCTTCTGTAAGTTGTATATATGGTATTGGTAACCCTACCGAATTTGAAAATGGTATTGTCAGAATACAACAGGGACAAACAATAAGCCGGCAGGGCTTTTTGCATTCATTAGTGAATTCTTTATATACACGCAGCCAGGGCGATTTTACGCGAGGTACTTTCCGTGTAAAAGGAGATACGGTTGATATCAATCTCCCTTATATGGATTTTGGTTATCGCATCAGTTTTTTTGGTGACGAAATTGAGGCCATAGAAACACTGGAGATCAATACAGGAAAAAGAATTGCCACGGTAGAAAATGCTGCCATCTTTCCTGCCAATTTATATCTTGCTCCAAAAGATATGCTAAACCAGGTGTTGTTTGAGATACAGGATGAAATGGCAAGACAGGTTGATTATTTTAAAACAACCGGTAAATATATTGAAGCACAAAGATTAAGTGAAAGGGTGAATTATGATGTAGAAATGATCAGAGAATTGGGTTATTGCAATGGCGTTGAAAACTATTCCCGTTTTTTTGACAGGCGTGAACCCGGAACAAGACCTTTCTGTTTGCTGGATTATTTTCCAAGCGATTTTTTATGTGTGATAGATGAAAGCCATCAAACCGTGCCGCAGATCAGTGGTATGTACGGAGGCGATAGAAGCAGGAAGTTAGTTCTTGTTGATTATGGGTTCAGGCTGCCTTCTGCATTGGATAACCGCCCATTGAATTTTCATGAGTTTGAATCCATGCTCAATCAAACGGTGTATGTTTCTGCTACGCCCGGAGATTATGAATTGGAAAAAACGGGAGGTGTAGTGGTAGAGCAAATTGTTCGTCCTACCGGATTGCTTGATCCACCAATTGAAATAAGACCCAGTGTAAACCAGATTGATGATTTACTGGATGAAATAGATAAGACGGTAACCAAAGGTGATAGGGTATTGGTAACTACCTTAACCAAACGCATGGCCGAAGAAATGGATAAGTACCTTCACCGTATCAATATCAAATCAAAATACATACATAGCGAAGTAGATACACTGGAGCGCATAGAAATATTGCGTCAGTTGCGGCTTGGAGAAATTGATGTGCTGGTTGGCGTTAACCTTTTGCGGGAAGGCCTGGATTTACCGGAAGTGTCGCTGGTAGCTATACTGGATGCAGATAAAGAAGGTTTTTTGCGTAATGAAAGATCATTAACGCAAACGGCAGGCCGTGCGGCGCGCAATGTAGACGGAATGGTTATTTTTTACGCGGATAAAATGACGGAGAGTATGCAGCGTACTATTGACGAGACTACAAGGCGGCGTGAAAAACAAGTGGCATTTAATATTGAACATGGGATTACACCAACAACTATAAAAAAATCAAAGGAACAGGTATTTGCGCAAACGTCTGTGCTGGATATTAAAGGGTATGATGTTAATAAACCTTACGCTTTGGCGCCTGATGATGATATGGTAACAGTAGCTGCTGAAGACCAGGAGGAATATCTTACTGTACCCAAAATGGAAAAGGCCATCGCCAAAATAAAAAAGCAAATGGAAAAAGCGGCGAGAGACCTTGATTTTATGGAGGCCGCCAGGTTGAGAGACGAAATGTTTGCCATGCAGAAAAAATTAGAAGGAATGAAAGCGTAAGCGCTTCATAAATCGGCGGTTTTTGTTGTGGCAATCGCATAAAAATTGATACATTAAGATATGATTGTAATAGCGCTGTACAATTTGAAGGGCGGTGTCGGCAAAACTGCTTCATGCGTAAATTTCGCGTTCCTTGCCGCGCAGGATGGTTACAAAACCTTGCTGTGGGATATAGACCCGCAAGGCTCTACCAGTTTTTATTACCAGGCAAAAACAAAACATAAAGGTGGTATTAAAAAAATTGTAGAAAAAGATGCTGACCTGGAAGACGCGATCATGACAACCGATTATGAACATCTTGATATCATTCCTGCCGATATTTCTGCAAAGAGTTTTGATATAATGATGGAGGAAATGAAATCCTCTAAAAAGAGGTTGAGAAGCCTGTTGCAGCCTTTACATAATACCTACGATTTTATATTTCTCGATTGTCCACCCGGAGTATCTGTTTTAGCAGAAAATATTTTTACGGCGGCTGATATTGTATTGATGCCGGTAATACCAACTACACTTTCTATTCGTACTTATCACATGGTGAAAGACTATTTTAAAGAAAGGGATATTGATCTTTCGAAAATGATGTGCTTTTTTACGATGGCTGATTTAAGAAAGAATATGCATAATGAAATTATGGAGACGCTGTATAAGGATAAAAAATTCTTTGAAAATTATATACCTTATCTTTCCGACGTAGAAAAAATGGGCATTCATAAAGCGCCGTTGGGTGTTTTCGCGAAATCCAGTTATGCCGCAAAATGTTACAGTGATTTGTGGTCAGAAATAAAAGAAGGCGTATTGGAATGACATGAAGAGTTTATAGTTTGTGGTTTATAGTTTAATCGGCGAAGTAAACCCATTTCGAAAAGCAAGGGCTGCGCTTGGATCACCTCCCCTTCGGGAAGGTCAGGATGGGCAGCTTTTAAATTAAATATTTATGCAAAGAGAACTTACATCATGGTATAGCCACGCGTTAAACAGGGAAATGCCTATTGTTACATATGGTCATTATGGTTTTGCGCTGTTGCTGGTTCCAACAGCAGCAGCAGATTACCTGGAGTATGAACGCTTTCAATTGATTGATGCGATAGCGCCCTTCATTGATGCAGGAAAAATAAAAGTATTCTCCATTAACAGTATGAACCTCGAAAGCTGGATGAACTATGAAATGGAAGGAGCGCATAAAGCTATTCGCCAGAACCAGTTTAATGAGTATGTGTATAATGAAGTAATACCTTTTATAAAGAACAGCACATCCTGGGACACACCGGTAATTATAAGCGGCGCTTCTTTCGGCGCTCTACATTCCATGAATTTATTTTTAAAACGCCCTGACCTTATCAATGGAACTATTGCCATGAGTGGTGTATATGATCTTACTGAATATACCAGGGGCTACTATGATGAGCAGGTATATTACAATTCGCCTATACACTATATTCCTAATCTCACAGATGACTGGTATCTTAGCCGTATCCGTTTTGGAAAAATTATTATAGCCACCGGCAGCGGCGCTCACGAAGATCCACAGGCAAACAGGAGATTTTCTGGCGTACTGAATGACAAAGGCATTCCACACGAACTGGATATATGGGGAGAAGATGTTACACACGATTGGCCAACCTGGCGCAAAATGTTGCCGCACTTTTTAGGCAGCAGGTTTGAGTAATCGTTTTAGCAGTTCCTGTTTCTATTCTCTTTCAAATTCCTACCTTAGCTATATGAGCAAAAAAGTTTTTTTATTAGATGCGATGGCACTGATATTTCGCGCCTATTACGCTTTAATACGCAACCCGCGTATTACTTCAAAAGGTTACAACACCAACGCGCAATTTGGATTTACCAATACTTTGGTTGAGTTAATGAACAATCAAAAGCCATCACACATGGCAGTGTGTTTTGATACGGAAGCGCCTACAGAAAGGCATACAGATTTCGCGGAATATAAAGCTAATCGGCAGGAAGCGCCTGAAGATTTAGTACAGGCAATACCTGACATCAAAAAAATTATAAAAGGATTTAATATTCCTGTAATTGAAGTTGACGGATATGAAGCGGATGATATTATAGGCACATTAAGTAAGCAGGCGGCTCTCGCAGGCTATGAAGTATATATGGTAACACCTGATAAAGATTACGGGCAATTAGTAAGTGATACTGTTAAAATATATAAGCCGGGATACCAGGGTGGTGATGTTGAAATTATGGGACCACATGAAGTGTGCGCCAAGTGGAATATAAAAAGTGTAGACCAGGTAATTGATGTATTGGGTTTAATGGGAGATGCTGTTGATAATATACCCGGTATAGCGGGAGTAGGCGAAAAAACAGCGGCTAAATTATTAGCGGAATATGGTACGCTGGAAAAAATACTGGAGAATGCAGATGGAATAAAAGGAGCATTAGGAGAAAAAATAAGAAATGGAAGAGATGCAGCGACCATGAGTAAAAAATTGGCTACTATTATAACCAATGTGCCGGTTGAGTTTCATGAAGAGGATTATAAGCTGAAAGAATGGAACAAAGAGATATTGAAAGAGATTTTTCTTGAGTTAGAATTCCGCACCATCGCACAACGTCTTTTGGGTGAAACCATTCCCGTTGCTGCAAGAACCACCGGCGAAAAAACGGTTACCGCGGTACAAACAGATCTTTTTGGAAATACCGTAGTGCTGGAAAATACTAAAAAAACACCTGCGGATACAACTGCACCTGCCGCGGAACAGGATGCTGATACTACAATAATAACTGCAGGAAAAAACATACACAATACTCCGCACAATTATAAAGCTGTAGTTGAAGAAAAAGATGTAGTTGATTTGGTAAAACAATTGTTACTACAGAAAGAAATTTGTTTTGATACAGAAACTACCGGGCTCGATGCGAACGACACCGAATTGGTGGGAATGAGTTTTGCATGGACCGCCGGTGAAGCCTACTATATTCCATGCCCGCCGGAAAAAAGCAAAACACTCGACATTCTTAAAAAATTAAACCCGGTATTCAGCAATCCTGCTATTATATGGATTGGGCAAAATATAAAGTTTGATATGCTGGTGCTGCGTGGGTATGGTACAGAAATAGTGGGAGATTTATTTGATACCATGCTGGCGCATTATGTAATTGAGCCCGATGGGAAAAGAGGAATGGATATGCTGAGTGCGCAATACTTAGGATATGAACCCGTGCATATTGAAGAACTGATTGGCAAGAAAGGAAAGCAGCAGGGAAATATGCGGGATGTGGAATTAGACAAGATAAAAGATTATGCAGCGGAAGATGCGGATATAACGCTTCAATTAAAACACGCACTCTTGCCCGAACTTAAAACCAAAGAAGTAGAACGGGTATTTTATGAAGTGGAAAATCCATTGGTGAAAGTGTTGGCTGATATGGAATATGAAGGCGTAAGAATTGATACGGCTTTTTTGCAGGAGTATTCAAAAGAACTGGAAGCGGAAGCGAAACAGGCAGAGGAAAATGTATATCTGCAAGCGGGCGTGAGATTCAACCTGGCATCACCCAAGCAACTGGGTGAAGTATTGTTTGAAAAACTGCAATTAGATCCTAAAGCAAAAAAAACAAAAACGGGGCAGTACGCTACAGGTGAAGATGTATTGTTGAAGTTGTCGCATCAAAATAAGATAGTAGAAGATATACTTACCTTTCGTGAGCTCACCAAACTCAAATCAACTTATATAGATGCTTTGCCGCTTATGGTAAATAAAAGAACAGGCAGAGTACATACTACATACGGGCAGGCGGTAGCCGTTACGGGTAGATTGGCCAGTAATAACCCCAATTTGCAAAACATTCCTGTGCGTTCTGCCAAAGGAAGAGAAATAAGAAAAGCCTTTGTGCCAAGAGATAAAGATCATGTGTTATTATCGGCTGATTATTCCCAGATTGAATTGCGTATTGTTGCGGCTATAAGTGGTGATGCTGCCATGTGTGAAGCCTTTAGAAGTAATAAAGATATACATGCGGCTACGGCGGCTAAAGTGTATAATATTGATGAGATCGCCGTTACAAAAGAACAAAGGTATAAAGCCAAAAGTGTAAACTTTGGTATTATATACGGACAAGGCGCTTTCGGATTGGCAGATAATTTAGGCATCTCCAGAACGGAAGCAAAAGAGATTATAGATAATTATAAAAAAGAATTTTCTGCCATTAATAAGTATATGGATGATACCATCAACTTCGCCCGTGAGCACGGCTATGTGCAAACGCTGATGGGGCGCAAGCGTTGGTTGCGTGATATCAATTCTTCTAATTTTACTGTTCGCGGTTATGCTGAACGAAATGCCATTAACTCACCCATACAAGGCAGCGCGGCCGATATGATAAAACTGGCGATGCATAAAGTACATGCTGCTATGAAAAAAGCAAACATGCGCAGCAAAATGATTTTGCAGGTGCATGATGAATTGATATTTGATGCAACAAAAGAAGAAGCTGCTGAATTAAAAGCATTGATTATAGATAGCATGCAAACTGCCATGGTGTTGCCCAATGGCGTGCCCATTATAGCAGAGGTAGGCGAAGGAAATAACTGGCTGGAAGCGCATTAAGTTGTCAGCTTTCAGCGTTCAGTCTTGAGCTATCAGATTTATGCTTTTGCGGGGCGTCACTGCCGTCAGGTCAGGCTTTCTTCGCATGTATTTATTATTGCCTCTAGGGGACATTTTACCATTACCGATAAACTTTTACTTATAACCTCACTTAACTTTTTCAACCCTAACATGATTTTTATTTGTTAATGTATTCACTTTAGTAGGACTGCAAAGAAAGTTTTTCGCATACGGGAAATATAGAAAAACTTAAAAGCAAACAGAAGTTGATTTGTTTTTACGTTTTTATTATAAAAATAAACCCCGCATTTTGCGGGGCTGTTATATTAGACATTTGGTTGATCATCTGTGGGAGGCGGTGTTTCATAAGCTAATGTTTCTTCTTCTTTTTTTCTTCTGCCCGTAATAAAACGCCAGAGTGCACCACCTCCGGCCGCAATAGCAATGAATATCAGTTTTATATTCTTTAATATCAATGCAAAAAAGCCAACCTTGGCTAATAACTTACCTGCCACTAAGCCTCCAATAGTCCAGGCGGCTACATTATCCGTGCCGCTTTTGTAATCACTATATTTATTGCCGCTGTTAAAGCTCACCATATTCAGAATGTCAGCCTTACTTTTATTTACACTGTCCAGGCTCGACATACTGCCTACAGCCTGCAAGGTCAAAACACCTTTACGCCCTAATACCCGTATATCATAATTAAGCGTATGCTCAGTATTACCTTCAGAAATGTAATCTTTAGCCCAGTACAATACCTTTTTGTTTTTATCGTAATAAGGTTTTTCTGCCCAACCTACAAGATGCATAGCTTGCATCCCTTGCGCTTTTCTTTCTTCATTAGCTTTTGCCTGGTCTTCTTTTATCTGTTTTAAAAGATCATCATAGTTTATATCGTTCGCGTCATCGTCTTTTACATAGCCCATTTCTTCATATTCTACTATAAAAGCGTAATCTGCAATAGATGCCATTTGGTCGGCAGGTACAATCATTCCTAATGGCGCCTGTCCTTTTAAGTTACCCCATATATCTTCTACGATATATTTGGTATCAGTGGGTCCAAGAAACTTGTATCCTTCAGGAATATTAATGGTAGCCAGTCCGCTATCAAGGCTGATTACGCCTGTTTTGTAGGTAAGTTTTTTTTCTATTTCTGCAATTTGCTTCAGCGCTTCTTCAGCAACTTTTGTGGAGTCGTCGCCTCCTTTTGCCTTTACAGATAAACAAACAAAGGCCAGGAAAGCAGATACAAGTAAGTGTTTCATGTTTAGTCGGTTTAGGTTTTCAGCAAAATAGCAAATTATTATATTAAATAAAATTTATGGATGATAATTCGTCGAAAATGCCGGGAAAAAGAATGATGTTGACTCAACTACATTTATAAACTACAAGATTCTTTCCGCATTACTCAAATCGTTTGACAACAGTACTATTCCCGGCTTTCTGCCTTTTTCAAAACTTCCTAAATCGTTTTCCCAATGAAATGCTTTGGCACCATTAGTAGTTGCCCATTGTAAAAGATCTGCTAATGGTATATGTGGTAAACGTTCACGTATAGCCGCCATTTCTTTGGCAATGCTTAGCTGCCAGTTGCTGCCATAACTATCTGTGCCTAATACTATAGTGCAATGATGTTGTATAAATAGATCTATTGGTGGGAGCTTTTGTTCAATGTATACATTAGCGTTTGGACAAAGGCAGTATATCAATTGTATAGCATTTTGTTCGGCATATTCATTCGCGAAAACAATATCTTCTTCGCTCATGTAAGTGTTATGCACCAGCAATATGGTTTGCCCATTATTAAAATAGGGCAGCCATGTTTGTATACTACTTTTGCCTGAAACTATAACAGGTACTGCACTTCTGCCGATACTTTCATAAAATTTCAAGAAGCGACCGGTACCTTTTGTAAACAGCAGGTCTTCGTCTGTGCATTCCTGGTTATGAATAGAAATGGTTTGATTAGCTGTATATTGATTGATTAACTGAAACGTTTGTTTTGATACGCTGTATATAGCGTGTGGCGATAGCACAGCCTGGGAAGGTTTTGGAGTAATTTGTTTAAATGATTCAGCCAACTGCAATCCTGTATTTATTTTTTCAACGGACTTTTCATCGTCAAGATTGGTAATTTCAATAAAAGTATGCCAGCGCAACGGGCTGATTTTTTTTTGCGTCGCTGAATAATATTGATTGCTGATATCTCCAACAGCTACTATACCATTATCATACATTTCCTTATCGGCCAGCGCCATTTGCATGTCTTTTTCTGCTTGAGCTACTTGCGGGGAGCGCATAACAGAAAAAATAAAATCGGTTAGCCCTTTGCCGGTAGCAATGCGGTTGCGCATGTGGCTAAGCTCAAGATGGCAATGAGAATTGACAAGCCCTGGTGTTAAAATGCCCGATAACCGCTGAATGTCGTCTCCGGCTTGCCCAAAGGGCACAATATCATGTACGGTTCCATCTTCACCTGTTATTAATACATGGTTATCATCGAATAATGTAAACCCTGTAAACAATTGATCTGCCCGGAATTTTTTATACGCCATAGCTGAATTAACTTTGCGCCCTGAAAAGCTGAATAGAATACCAGCACCTGAAGTGTGCGACGCAACAAATGTTGAACAGCGCTTCTGCAGTTGGGTACACAAAATAAAAGAAAAACATCCGCACAGGCGGAAAACAAAAAGCAGATGATTGATAAATTAGAAGCCATTAAAGCAAAGTTTGACCAGTTGGGTGTAGCGCTTACAAATCCTGAAATTGTAAACGACAATAAAAAGTTTACGGCTACCAGTCGCGAATACCGCAGCCTGGAAAAAATTGTGCAGGCATATAAAGACTATAAAGATGTGCTGGACAATATTGAGTTTAATACAGAAGTGTTGAATGGCGATGATGCTGAAATGCGCGATATGGCAAAGGTTGAATTGCCCGGGTTGGAAGAAAGCAAAGAAAGGATGGAGGCCGAAATAAGGCAGATGTTGATCCCGAAAGATCCGCAGGATGAAAAAAATGCTATACTGGAAATTCGTGCAGGAACAGGTGGCGACGAAGCCTCTTTGTTCGCGGGTGATCTTGTGCGCATGTACTTGAGGTATTGTGAAAGAAGAGGGTGGAAGACGGCTATACTTAGTGAGAGTGAAGGAACGGTGGGTGGATATAAGGATGTGGAAATAGAAGTTGTGGGTGATGATGTATATGGCACATTAAAATTTGAAAGCGGCGTACATCGTGTACAGCGTGTACCTCATACGGAAGCCAGCGGTCGTGTGCATACCAGCGCTGCAACGGTGGCGGTAATGCCTGAAGCTGAAGAAGTGGATTTTGAATTAAGAGAAAGTGATGTAAAGATGGAAACAGCGCGAAGTGGCGGTGCTGGTGGACAGAACGTAAATAAGGTGGAAACCAAAGTAATGCTTACGCATTTACCTACAGGCACCGTAGTAATATGCCAGACGGAACGCTCGCAGTTGGGTAACCGCGAAAAGGCTATGCAGATGTTACGTACAAGGCTATACGAAGAGCAGGTACGCAAACAGGAAGAGGAAATTGCACGTCACCGTAAGAGTTTAGTGAGCACGGGTGACAGATCAGCAAAAATCAGAACCTATAATTTTCCACAAGGGCGTGTAACGGATCATCGCATAGGGCTTACTGTATACAACCTTGATGATGTAATTAATGGTAACCTTAAAGAATTCATTGACGCCTTACAATTTGCCGAAAACGCGGAAAAGATGACGCAGGAAAATGTGTGAAGATAGGTGAATAGTGAATGGTCAATAATGAATAAAAAAACTATAAACCAAAACTACAAACGCTTCACGTCTTTATCGTGCTGCTATCAGCAAACCCAACCCCACCATATAACACAGCAACATTAAATTGAGTATGGCTGATGTGCCTTTGGGCGCGTTTTTAAATTCTTTCCAGATAAATATTCCCCATATAGCCGCACAACAGTAGCGCCTGTCCCAAGCCGTAAGAAATAGCAGGTCCGGCTTTCCCAGACGCAATGATGCTGAACGACATGCCTACACACCATATAGCTCCACCCAGTATACCCATCAAATGGTTGCGGGTACTTCCTTTAAAATAATCAACCATCTTTACCGGCACACCTTCCACCGTTTCATTAATACAGTATTAAATAAAAAGTTGCTTAGCAAAATTCCTATCGCAAAAAAAACCACCGCGCTGTAGGACTTAGTTTTCCTGGCAATGGATTAGTGAAATCAGGGAACATGGATGCAGCTACATATTTATAGAAAAAACCCATGAGTATGCCCGCGATTACTGATAAAAGCAGCCCGCGTGTAGATACTTTTTTTTGTGTAGCGCTGCTTCGTTTGTACGCATATGCATTCAACACAATGGCTACCACTATTAAGGCTACACCTGAAAACAATAGTAAAGAATCACCAATTGGGTTGGCTATATAATTAATGATAACGCCCCACGCTAAAGCTATACCTATACCCACAGGAAAAGCCACTGACATACCTGCCACCGCTATAGCTGCTACCAATAAAATATTGGCGGCGTTAAAAATAATACCACCAATAATGGCTGAACCTATAGCGCTGTTATCTGCCTGTTGTATATCTGCTAAAAAACCTCTGCCTTGTTCACCAGAGCTGCCTAATGTAAGTGCGAATAAAACGGCAGTGATCAATATACCTAATACATAATCCCAGTAAAAAAGCTCGAACCGCCAGGTAGCGGCGGCAAGTTTTTGGGTATTAGCCCATGAACCCCAGCAAAGCATGGTAACAAAACAAAAAATAATGGCAACTGAATAATTTTCTATGATGAACATGGCGGTAATTTTAAAAGGATTGAAAATATACTAAACTGCTAATTCTTTGCGAAAGGGTATAGAAGATTGTGCACCTAATCTTGTAACTGAAATAGCGGCTGCCGCACATCCAAATTGCACTGCCTCGGTTAACGTTTTTCCTTCGGATAAGGCTACTGCTAGTGCTCCATTAAATACATCCCCGGCGGCAGTGGTATCAACAGGTGTTACACGTACCGCATTTACCATAGAACATTTACCTGCTTCACAAACCATTGCACCCTGTGCACCCAGGGTGATAATTACATTTTTTACGCCTCTGCCTGTTATCAGCTTTGCCGCTTTTTCGGCGCTCGTTATATCGGTTACCTGTATGCCTGAAATGATGGAAGCCTCCGTTTCATTGGGCGTAAGAATATGGCGGTGTTAAGTGATTCCGAGACAATATGGCTGGCGCGGGGTTAAGAATAACTTTCGTGTTCTTAGCTGCGCCATATGCACTAACATGTTCCACTACTTTCATAGGGGTTTCAATTGCAGCAATACAATATCCCTGGAAGTTATTTCATGAAGAATGGGATCTGTATCTTCCTCGAGCATAGCCGCATTAGCGCCTGATGCTACAATAATGTTTCCCTGGTTATCTTCGTTACCGAAAAGCACGCCACTGGGTAATTGGGGATCGAATAATAAAAAAGAAGTATTAATGCCCTCGTCTTTAAATAATTCGGCAAACTGTTTTCCAAACATATCATCACCCAGCTTCGAAACAAAGGTTACCTTTCCACCCAGCCTTGCTGCTGCTGCTGCCTGGTTGCTTACCCGGTTCATAAAAAAGTCGCCGGAAAGAATGGTTTCACCCGGCGCTGGTATACGGTCAGCTTTTACAACCATATCCATATTGGAACTGCCAATTACAATTATTTTTCCTGAATTCATACAGCAGGTGCTTGTAAGGGAAATATTTTATCGGTATTCCAAAGCTATTTATCCTTGCACTGTAAACAAAACTTAAATTTTAATATACCATGATAACCTGTTCTGGTAATAAATGAACATATAACCTGTTGATTACAATAGCTGCATAACCATTAAAGCTTGTTTGTTATCACTTTGCCTTGCTATTGTTTCGTTTATAGGGTCATTGGTGCTTATTTACTTTGCAACGAATTAAAAATGTAATATGAAAATTTTGATTACCGGAACTGCTGGATTTATAGGATTTCATTTGGCTAATTATCTGATAAACAGAGGAGATGAAGTTGTAGGGTTAGACGTATTAATGATTATTACGACGTAAATCTTAAATACTTATTGGCTTAAAAACAGGAATTGACAAAACGGTAATAGTATATAACACGCTTGTTAAAAGCACTATTCATAAAAATTATAGCTTTATACAGCTTAAACTGGAAGACAAGGAAAATCTTGAAAAACTTTTTGCTGCCCAACAGTTTGATAAGGTTTGTAACCTGGCAGCGCAGGCGGGCGTTCGTTACAGCCTCACTAACCCTGACGTATACATTAACAGTAATATTGTTGGATTTCTTAATATTCTTGAATGCAGCCGGCATTTCAACATAAAACACCTTGCCTATGCCAGCAGTTCAAGTGTATATGGCTTAAACGGAAAATCACCTTTTGCTACCTCCGATAATGTTGACCATCCCATTTCGTTATATGCCGCCAGCAAAAGTAATGAATTGATGGCGCATACTTATAGCCATCTTTTTAAAGTACCTACCACAGGGCTAAGGTTTTTTACGGTATATGGTCCATGGGGCAGGCCAGATATGGCGCTTTTTATCTTCACCAAAGCTATTCTCGAAAATAAACCCATACAGGTTTTCAATAATGGCAACATGGTTCGCGACTTTACTTATATGGCCGATATTGTGGAAGGAGTGGTTAGGGTAATTGATAATCCGCCTGCGGGAATTACCTCCTGGGATGCTGTTCATCCCGATCCATCCACCTCTACGGCTCCCTATAAAGTGTATAATATAGGTAATAACAACCCGGTAAAACTGATGGATTTTGTAGAGGCTATAGAAACAAGCCTTGGCAAAAAAGCAGAAAAAGAGCTGATGCCCATGCAGCCCGGCGATGTTGCTGCTACTTGTGCAGATGTGCAGGATCTCGTAGCTGATCTGCATTACAAGCCAGAAACCAGGGTTAAAGATGGAATTGAAAGATTTATTACCTGGTATAGAGACTACTATAAGGTATAAGCGAGAAGTAGTAAGAAGGCAGAAGAAAGCGATCAGCTATCGATCAAGAACAGGAAACGATATCCCTCAAACCATTAAATTAATAACTTCAGGTAGTTGTAAGCAGTAATAAATCTTTTTAAGCAAATCTCAAACTTCAAATCATTACCTTTTTAATAAATTAATTTTGCACTTTATCTGAATATCATAAATTTGCATCAGGAAAAGAACGACAGAAGGGAACGGATCCGTTCCCTTCTTCATTTACCAGCATTATGAGCAGCGAGGCTACAATTAAGGTTTTGGAAAAAATGATAAACGAACTACTGGAAAATAACCCCGATTATTTTTTGGTAGAAATAGGGATAAAACCCACTAATAATATAAAAGTGTTTTTAGACGCCGATAACGGCGTTTCTATTGATAAATGTGTAACCTACAACCGTGCCCTGTATAAAAAAATAGAAGAAGCGGGAATGTATCCTGATGGTAATTTCTCGCTCGAAGTATCCTCTCCCGGTCTTGGGGAACCCTTGATGCTGAAACGCCAGTATATAAAGAACACAGGCAGAAATATTGAAGTATTGTTAAAAGACGGTATTAAAATAGAAGGAAAACTGGTTGCTGTGAATAGTGCCGATATTATAGTAGAAGAAATGAAAGGAAAAAACAAAAAGAAAGAAGTAATACAACACACTATCCTTTTTGATAACATTAAAACAACAAAAATTCAAATTCAATTTTAACGATCCATGCCAGAGCGGAGGTTGTATAACCGCTGTGGTTAAAGGATAAAAATGCTGTACTATGGCAAGTATTAATTTAATTGAATCCTTCCAGGATTTTAAAGATGCGGAAAATATTGACCGTCCAACGTTGATGAAAGTGTTGGAAGACGTGTTTAAAACATTGCTCCGTAAAAAATACGGTTCAGATGAAAATTTTGACGTAATTGTTAATACTGAAAAGGGTGACCTTGAAATCATTCACAGGCGAACTATTGTAGAAGAGGGGCAGGTAGAAAACCCGGTTGCTGAAATTGCCTATAATGATGCCATAAAAATTGAACCTGACTTTGAGGTGGGTGAAGAATTATTCCAGGAAGTAGATATACTGGACTTTGGTCGCCGTGCCATACTGGCTGCTAAACAAACACTGGCAAGCCGCATTGGTGATCTTAAAAAGAACAGCCTGGTAAAAAAATATGCCGACCGCGTGGGAGAAATTATCAGCGCTGAAGTGTACCAGGTTTGGAAAAAGGAAGTATTGTTGCTTGATGAAGATGGCAATGAGCTGATTATACCTAAATCTGAACAAATTCCTTCGGATTATTTTAAGAAGGGAGAAAATATAAAAGCTGTTGTTAAAAAAGTTGAATTAAAAAACAACGCTCCTGTAATTATTCTTTCACGTACGCATTCTTCTTTCCTGGCTAAATTGCTTGAAATAGAAGTGCCTGAAATTTTTGACGGATTGATTGTAATCAGAAAAATTGTGCGTGAACCCGGCGAAAGAGCAAAAGTTGCCGTAGAGTCTTATGACGATCGTATTGATCCGGTAGGTGCCTGCGTAGGTATGAAGGGTAGCCGTATACATGGAATAGTGCGCGAATTAAAAAATGAAAATATTGATGTGATCAACTGGACTAATAATACACAGTTGTTGATTCAACGTTCGCTCACGCCGGCTAAAGTAAGTTTTATGGAGCTTGACGCTGAAAAAAAACATGCCAGCGTATTTCTTAAACCCGACCAGGTTTCGCTGGCAATTGGTCGTCGCGGGGTAAATATAAAATTGGCCTGCGAATTGGTAGGATATGAGATTGATGTATTTCGCGATGATGAGGGTCAAACAGAAGAGTTCGACATTGACCTGGAAGAATTTGCAGACGAGATTGACACCTGGGTAATTGATGAGCTGAAACGCATAGGTTGTGATACTGCCCGCAGTGTACTGGATTTAACAACGGAAGAGTTGGAAAGAAGAACAGATCTTGAAAGAGAAACTATAGATGAATTAAGAAAAGTGCTGGAAGAAGAGTTTCAAAAAGGATAAGAATGCAGTTTAAAGCCGCATTGTAAAAAAGAAAAAATTGATCCGCTATTGAAAGGAACTGTCTGAATGTATTTTGAACAGATATACCATCCGATGATTCAAAAAAACAATAGCAGGAAGAAAAAATATGGCTGAAATAAAATTACCACGTTTGTTAGCTGCGGCCAAGGAGTTTAATATTGGCCAGGATACATTAATTGATTTCCTGATAGGAAAGGGTTTTCCTAAGGATGATCTTAAGCCTACAAGCAAGCTTTCAGAAGATATGTATTATTCGCTGCAACAGGAGTTTTCTTCTGATAAAGCGGCCAAGGCAAAGAGTGACCAGATAGAAATTCCGAAAGGAAACATGGTGGAGGCGAGAAAGAAAAAAGACGAGGAAGAAATACTCTTTAAAAAAGACGCGAAGAAAAAAGCGGGCGAAACCGCCCCAGTGGTGGAGCAACCTGTTGCTACTCCACCTGTGGAAGCGCCTGTTGAAAAAGCGCCTGAGCCACAACCGGAGATCACGAAAATTGAAGCGCCCGAACTGGAAGGTCCGAAAATATTGGATAAGATAGACCTGAGCGCTATTGATTCATCTACACGTCCTAAGAAAGGAATTAAGAAAAAAGAAGTTGATCCGGAACCGGAAGTGCAAAAAGAGCCTGTTCAGGAAGAAGCACCGGTTGTAAATGAAATGGTAGCTGAATTACCTGTAACAGTGCATGAAGAAGAAGAAGAGATTGAAGAAGAGGAAACCGTTGAACTTCCTGCGGAAGAAGATGCACCCGTTATTGAAAATATACGCGCGGATAAAATAGAAGGTCCGCGTGTGGTAGGGAAAATTACACTGCCGGTTAATACAGAAACAAGGCCTGTAAACAAACCGCAGGAAGAAAAAAGGAAACGTAAGCGTATTCCTATTGAAAAAAGAGATCAGCAACCTGCTGCGAGACATGATAATAACCAGCACGGACCGCAGCAACGGCGTGAAGGTACCCGTCCACCTATTCAGAAACAAGGTGATAGGAAACCCGGAGTTCCTGGTCAGCAGCAAGGGCATGGTGGAAACAATACCGGTGGCGGTGGAAGATTTGGTAACAATAATCGGGGCAATAATAATAACGATCGCAGGAGAGACAATAGCAGGGAATCAAAAGAAATTGATGCGAAAGAAATTCAGGATAAGATCAGAGAAACACAGGCAAAATTGGCCGGTGCTTCAAGAGGCGGAGGTAAAAGCGCTAAATCAAAACGAAGGGCAAGACGTGATGAACAGGCGGAAAATGCAAGAGATGCGCAAGGTGATAATAAACTGCAGGTTACAGAATTTGTAACTGTAAGTGAACTGGCAAATTTGATGGATGTAAGTTTTGCTGATGTTATCGGTAAATGTATGGGGCTTGGTATAATGGTTTCTATCAACCAACGCCTTGATGCGGAAGTAATAGAACTGGTGGCGGGTGAATTTGGTTTTGAAGTAGAATTTATAGGAATAGATGATGTGGATGAAGACGAAGAAGAAATAGTAGAAGATGATGATGAAAATTTGCAACCGCGTCCACCTGTTATTACTATAATGGGTCACGTTGACCATGGTAAAACTTCGTTGCTCGACTATATTCGCAGTGCCAACGTAGTTGCGGGAGAAGCAGGTGGTATTACACAGCATATTGGTGCCTACCAGGTAACCACTACTTCAGGTAAAAAACTCACTTTCCTTGATACTCCAGGTCACGAAGCATTTACGGCTATGCGTGCCCGTGGTGCTAAAGCTGCTGATGTTGCCATCATTGTAATTTCTGCAGACGACGCGGTGATGCCGCAAACCCGCGAGGCGATCAGCCATGCCCAGGCAGCTAATCTGCCAATGGTATTTGCTATTAATAAAATAGATAAAGACGGAGCGAATCCGGAAAAAATAAAAGAGCAACTGGCAGGTATGAATTTGCTGGTAGAAGATTGGGGTGGAAAATACCAGAGCCAGGAAATTTCTGCAAAAAGTGGATTGAATGTAAATCTGCTGCTTGAAAAAATTTTATTGGAAGCGGAATTGCTTGATCTGAAAGCAAATGATAAGAAAGAAGCAGTTGGAACCATCATAGAAGCCTCGCTGGATAAAGGACGCGGATATGTTGCGACTATGCTCGTTCAGAATGGTACATTATTCCAGGGAAATATTGTGGTGAGCGGGCAGTTCTTTGGTCGCGCAAAAGCTATGTTCAACGAGCGTAATGTGCGTATGGATGAAGCTGGTCCGTCTACACCGGTTCAGATATTAGGTTTAAGTGGCGCTCCGCAGGCGGGTGAAAAATTCAAAGTGTTTGAAGATGAAAGTGAGGCCAAGGATACTGCCAATCGTCGTGCGCAAATATTGAGAGAGCAGGGTATTCGTGCCAAGAAACATATTACACTTGATGAGATTGGCCGCCGCTTGGCATTAGGAAACTTCAAACAGTTGAACCTGATTATTAAAGGTGACGTGGATGGTTCTGTTGAAGCGCTTAGTGATTCACTGCAGAAATTATCTACTGAAGAAATAGCCGTATCTGTTGTACATAAAGCAGTAGGTGCCATCACCGAAACGGATGTATTGCTGGCAACCGCATCAGATGCGATTATCGTAGGCTTTAACGTGCGCCCTTCTATCCAGGCAAATAAACTGGCGGAATCTGAAGGTGTGCAGATCAAGGCATACTCTATTATCTACAATGCCATCGAAGAAGTAAAGAGCGCGATGGAAGGTATGATGGAACCAACCATTACAGAAAAGATTATAGCGAATGTGGAGATAAGAGAAGTGTACAAATTTGATAAAGTTACGGTAGCAGGTTGCCAGGTACTGGATGGTAAAATAAGCCGCAATTCTAAAATCAGGCTTATCCGCGATGGTATAGTAACTTATCCAACCGGTGAAGGACAAAGCGCTGAACTGGGTTCGCTGAAACGATATAAAGATGATGCGAAGGAAGTAGTAAGCGGTATGGAGTGTGGTCTTACGATCAAAAATTACAACGATCTTAAAGTTGGTGACGTAGTGGAAGCTTTTGAAATAGAAGAAGTAAAACGAAGCTTGTAAAGCTTTGTTAAATCAGCCTGATAATAATGCCTGCTGTAAAAAGGCTTTTATTTTTGACGCGTTTTGAACAGTTATTGTATGAAGCAATTATTATTTTCTATCCTGTTTTTAGCGGCAGCCAATATGCTTTTTGCCCAGGGCACATCTAAAAAAGTATTGGCAGATAAGATCATCGCTGTAGTGGGTGATAAGATTGTGTTGAAATCAGATATTAGTAATTATATAGAAGATGAAAAAAGGCAGGGGCATGAAGTGCCGGCTGATGCGGGTTGTATGCTGTTGCAACAAATGATGATCAGGAAGGCCTTGATGCTGCAGGCGCAGAAAGATTCTTTGCCGGTGAGTGATGAAGAGATTGAAGCCGAATTGGATCAACGTATCAGGTATTATATTGGATTGTACGGTGGTAAAGATCAATTGGAACAGATTGCGGGCAAAACCATTTACCAGATCAAAGAAGATAACCGCATCGCCATCAAAGAATCCAAACTTTCTGAGGCTATGCAAAAGTCTATTATTGACAATGTAAGGATCACCCCAACAGAAGTAAAAAATTATTACGATAAAATACCAAAGGATAGTTTACTGTTTTACGATACAGAACTTGAAATGAAACAAGTGGTAGCGTATGCAAAATCAGGACGTGATCTTGAAAAATACGCGCAGGATGAATTGGCTGAATACAAAAGGCAGATAGAAGCCGGCGGAACCTCTTTTGAGCGGATGGCGAAAGCATATAGCGATGACCCGGGAACAAAAGAAATGGGTGGCAGATTTGAATTTAACCGTAACGATAAGAATGTGGATGGTGTTTTTTCTTCCACAGCTTTTACGTTAAAAGAAGGACAGGTATCAAGAGTAATTAAATCAAAATTTGGTTATCATATTATTCAATTGGTGAGCAGGAATGGTGATGATGTAGTGGTAAGGCATATTCTTAAAATTCCACAGGTTACTGAAACCGAGGTGAATGAAGCCATTGCCAAATTGGATACCATCAGATCTAAATTGGTAGCTGGTACGCTTACTTTTGGAGAAGCAGTAGATAGATACAGCGAAGATGAGAACAGTAAGTTTACGGCTGGTTCCATAACAAATGCGCAAGGATCTCCATATATGGGCATACAGGATTTAGATAAGAGCCTGGTAGCCGTATATAGTGAGCTGAAAGTAGGTGAATATTCAAAACCTGTTCCTTTTGATGAAAGAGGCAAGAAAGGCGCACGTATTGTTTACATTCAGAAAAAAACGGAACCGCATAGAGAAAATATTAAAGACGACTACAACAAAATAGCACAGCGGGTAATGGAAGAAAAGAAAGGAGAAATACTGGAAAGATGGTTTAAAACAAAAATGCCTACTTATTATATAACAGTTGATGAAGAATTCAGAAGCTGTGCAGAGGTAAACAAATGGCTTGCGCTTTCGGCTAATAATAAAAAATAACTTTTTTCCTTACACTAAATAATAATTGTACGAAGTCTTTTAGGCTTCGTATTTTTTTTGCGTAGATGAAACTGAGCCATCAGCATATTTTTACCAACAAACGCTCTAACTTAGTATATTGCAATACATCCTTTAATAAAGCGGGGAAAATAATATCTTCAACATGTACGATCCAAATTCAAAAGGCATATCCTATGGCAATGCGCTGCTTATTTTAATAGGCTTGTGGTTTGCAGGTTTTATAGTGGGCAGTGTTATTACTATTCCCATCTGGATGGCAATGACGGATAAAAGCCTGATGAAGATGCCAACTGAAATGTTATTGCCTGAAAATGTAAATGCGTTGCGGATAATACAGGTAATATCTACCGCCGCTATCTTTTTTCTTCCAGCTTATTTTACAGCGCTTATTGTTAACCGTAAGCCATTAAAATTACTGGGTTTCAATACGCGGTTTAATGCGAAACAGTTGTTGCTATCGCTCGTCATAATTTTTTGCGCGGCGCTTGTTGCCGGGTCGCTCGCGGAAATAAACGAAATGATTCCCATACCTAAAAGCCTGGAGGTCCTTTTCAAGAAACTGGAAAATGATTATTCTTCGCAGGTGGAAGCTATCAGTAATATGAAAACTTTTGGCGATTATATCATTTCTATAGTGATGATTGCTTTGTTGCCTGCTGTATTTGAAGAAACTTTTTTTCGCGGTGGTATGCAAAACCTGCTCACCCGGTCCACAAAAAATCCCTGGCTTTCCATTATTATTACCAGTGTTATTTTCAGTATAATTCATTTGTCTTACTATGGTTTTTTGGCAAGGGTATGTTTGGGTATTGTGTTAGGATTGATTTATTATTACTCCCGGTCTATCTGGCTGAATATAGCAGCACATTTTTTTAATAATGCTTTTGCTGTTACCCAATTATATGTTTTGCTGCAAAAAGGTAAAACAGTAAAGGATGCTATGGATGATAAATGGCCGATATGGGCAGGGCTGATTGCTACTGTAGCGCTTTATGCGCTTTTTGTTGTTTTTAAAAAATTATCAGCTCAATCTATACAGGCGTACACACCTCCTGAGGAAAAAGCATTGGAGGAAAAATGGATAGCTTGAGAAGGTATAGGGTTTAAGGTTTGTGGTTTAGGGAGATGAAGTGTATTCCGGTTGCCTTACACCCTACACCTCCCACCTTAAATAAATTTGTTTTACAATGGCAATGAACTGGAAAGTTTTTAGAACAAGGGCACTCACCGCATTAATATTTGTTGTGGTGGTGATGACTGGTTTATTGTGGAATGAATGGAGCTTTTTTATCCTGTTTACCATTATACACTTTGGTTGCTGGATTGAATACCAGCAATTGGTTGGCAAAATTGATCCAACCTATAAAAGTATTTCTGCTTTTCACCGCTACGGTGTAATGGTAGGAGGGTGGTCAATGATGTTATATGCAGCCGGCAATGCTTATGAAATAGCTGGTATTAACCTGTCTGCTGTAGGGTTAGCGCTTGGGCTCATATGCGCGTTTGCATTGCCAATTATCGAAATTCTTTTTTCCGATCAGTTGAATCTTAAACATGTGGGCTTTTCTGCATTAGGGTTACTGTATATATCAGTAAGCTGGGCGTTGATGATTGCTATCAGATCAATTAACGAAATATGGCCGAACACCGGAGAAATGCAATATGAAGAAGGATTTGTTATACCATTGGTCATTATTTTTTCCATTTGGATAAATGATACCATGGCCTATATTGTAGGATCATTTATTGGCAAAACGCCGTTCTCAAAAATATCTCCTAAAAAAACATTAGAGGGAACTATCGGCGGCATTATATTATGCGTTCTTGCTATGGGGCTGCTGGCATATTTGCTGCATTTTAATGTTATTCATACCTGCATTATTGCCGGAATAGCCGCCATTATTGGTACAGCGGGTGATTTGCTGGAAAGTAAAATAAAGCGTTTAGCTAATGTAAAAGACAGCGGCAGTTTTATGCCGGGGCATGGTGGTTTTCTCGACAGGTTTGATTCATTGTTGCTCGCTACACCGGTTGTTTGGTTATACGTTATGTTGTTGATGCAGTGATGCGATCTTAAATTTTGGATGTCTCCGCTCATTACCTACTTTTGCTGCCTTAACCGGCATACATGACAGTACATAAGGAAGGGTATCAAACTATTGCACTTTGCGGATTATTTTTTGTGTTGCTTAACCTTGCTATGTTTTATTTTTTACCCTATAGCCTCATCTGGCTTTCATGGGTAATTTTTGTATTGTCTTTCGGTTTTTTTCTTTTTATTATTTCCTTTTTCAGAGTTCCCAAAAGAGTACTTACGTTGGATGATAATAAAATTGTTGCACCTGCTGATGGGAAGGTGGTGGTTATTGAAGAAATAACAGACGAAGAATATTTTAAGGACAAGCGTTTGCAGATCTCTATTTTTATGAGTCCTGCCAATGTGCATCAGAACCTTAACCCTGTAACCGGCGAAGTATTATACAGTCAATATCACAAAGGAAAATATCTTGTAGCATGGGATCCTAAATCATCTACAGAAAACGAACGACATTCGGTTGTAATACAAAATACGCACGCAAGTATACTCGTAAAACAAATTGCAGGTGCAGTAGCACGACGTATTGTAAACTATTTAAAGGCTGATCAAAAAGTACAACAAGGCTCAGAACTGGGATTTATAAAATTTGGCAGCCGTGTTGATGTGTTACTGCCTGTTGGTACTAAAGTGCATGTAACATTAAACGAAGTTGTAAAAGGCGGTATAACGGTATTGGCGAGCTGGTAAATTAGCTATAAGCTATCAGTCATCAGGTTTTCCTCGCCCCTCAAGTATTAAAAGGGGAACTGTAAATAGTTGTCGCGCCACTTCTCATTGACTATTCATTACCCGGTAGGCATTATTTGGCCTGAATTTGGCATAACAAACAGGTAGATCTTTTTAAACCAAATTCATTGTTATGTCAGACATCATTTTTGCCGAAGCATTCGCAAAAGAATTAGACGCTGAAACTACTTCAACACGAAAATGTTTAGAACGGATACCTGCAGGTTTATTCGGTTATAAGCCGCACGAAAAATCTATGAACCTCGGTTATCTTGCCCTTTTGGTAGCAGAAATTCCCTTATGGATAACTTATATGGTGGAGCAGGGTGATATTGATTTTGCCACATTTAAACATATGGAAGTAAAAACCACTGAAGACCTTGTAAGTCATTTTGATGAAAACATAAGAGGCACTAAAAATGCTTTGATGAATATTAAGGAAGGATCGCTGAGTGTGCCCTTTCATTTAAAAAACCAGGGACAAATACTTTTCACTTCCACTAAAAGAGAAAGCATCGAATCAACTATTAATCATATGGTCCATCATCGCGGTCAGTTAACGGTGTATATGCGGTTAAACAATATACCTGTACCATCTATTTACGGTCCTTCGGCAGACGATAAAAACTTTTAGTGAATAGGCAATGGTGAATGGTCAATGGATTCACAATTGACTATTCACCATTCACTTTCTTTATAAGCGGTAACCCATCTATTTGCAACAAATCGTATATTCATATTCATCTACACGGGAACCTATTTTGTCGAATTTGTTTTGCCCTTCTTATAGGGAAAGTAATTTTATATAGTAAGAGATGATACCCTGATCTTAAAACTACACGCTTATGGAGTTCGATAACGACCGTGTAAGAAAACACACCGGGAAAATTGAAATGTTATATTGGATATTGCTGGTATGCATAGCTCCCGTAGTAAATATAGTAACGCTTTTTTTGCACGACTTTAGAATGTGGCCGGTTTTATTGTTAATAAACCTGCTGGTATTACCTGCATATTTTTTATATGGTCGCATAGCAGGTCCGGTATTTTCACTATACCGCTGGCGACCATTTTTTATTTCTCTTAGTATACTCTCTTTTCTTGTTGTGCAGGCTTTTTTATTTGTGTTGTATCTGATCGCATCAAAAATATTTACATTACCTGCAGAACAATTGTATTTCCATTATGGGGCAGGCACTATAATAAGAGAATCAGTTTGGAGTATTATTAATCTTTCACTCTCTATCGCCATCTTTTTTATTAAAACAGCCATTGATGAAAAAGAAGAAAGAATGCTTGTACAGAAAGATAATATATTTTTTAAATTACGATACCTGCGCGCCCAGTTGAATCCTCATTTTTTGTTTAACACACTCAACAGTATATATTCATTGAGTCTTAAAAAATCTGATAAAACGCCCGAAGTAGTAATAAAACTGGCTGACCTGATGCGCTATCTTATTTATGAATGCAACGAAGAGAAAATACCGATTGATAAAGAAATAGCGTTCATTAAAAATTATATCGAAATAGAACAGGTGCGTTATAAAGCCGACATACGGTTTACGGTAGAAGGGGAAACAAAAAATGTATTGATAGAGCCGTTTTTGTTTATTGCATTTATTGAAAATGCTTTCAAGCACGCATTAGACAATTCTTTTACTGAACCTTTTATATATATCACCCTTAAAGTAAGTGAAACACAGCTTACCTTAAACGTGATCAATAGTTGCGATACCGATTTGGGTGTGCAGGCAAAACGAATTAACGGTAAAGGCATTTCTCATAGCAAACAATTACTGGAATTACTGTATCCTGATGCTTACGCGCTCGACATTATACAAACAGATAAAGTAGAAAACAGGCGAAACAACCTGCGCCTGCGTAATGCGAGAGAACGCCTCGAATTATTATATCCTGATGCATACACGCTGGATGTGCTGCTGAATAAAAGTACTTTTACCGTATCGTTGATCATAAAATCAAAAGCTGCTTGATAAAATGCATAATCGTAGAAGATGAAGTGCTGGCGCAGGAGGTCATTCAACGTCATATGCAACGCTTTGACAATCTTCAGCTTGTCGGTATCTATCGTACCGCGCCTGAAGCCATCAATATACTGCAATCAGGAAATGTAGACCTGATGTTTCTTGATATTCGATTGCCTGGCATGACGGGACTTCATTTTTTACAGACTTTACAAGAGCCACCTTTGGTAATACTTACCACAGCCTATGCTGAATATGCCGTGGAAAGTTATGAGCTGAATGTAATGGATTATTTGTTGAAGCCTATTTCGTTCGAACGGTTTTCAAAAGCGGTAAAAAGAATTACTGAAGAACATTTGTTTTCACAGGTTAGTAAAGAAGATGTTTCGCCGGCTGCTGAACATATCTTTATCCGGTCAAACAGCAAATTCTTTAAGGTTAATTTTACCGAAATCATTTATGTTCAGGGAATGAAAGATTATCTTAAGATTCATACTCCGGCGTATACACTCATTACCCATCAAACCATGAATGATATAGAGAAACAATTACCTGCTGGTAAGTTTATGCGTATACATAAATCATACATCATAGCGCTGGCACGTGTTAAAAGTATTTATGGCAATACCGTAGAACTTGAAAAAGTTACCATTCCCATTGGTATAAGTTACAAAGAAGAAGTGATGGAATATGTGACAGGAAAACGGTAATATAATCCGTACATTAAGTTCTTATTTTATTTTTATCACCGCCTGTTTGTTTGAAGTAATTTAGTGGCACTTATCTTACTCACTAACAGGCATACATGAACATTTACGTAGAAACTTTTTTCAAATCTCCTTACAAGACATTACTGCACACAGGCGCGGCGGGCGACCATGTAGTTTTTAAAGACGAATTACCAGACGCGGAGGCTCAGTTAAAAGCTATGCTGCATGCTGATATTATATTCGGCAATCCCAAACCTGTTGAATGGTTACAAAAATTTACTGACCTTAAATGGATGCAGTTGGCCTCAACCGGTTTTGAAATATATACCGGTATAAAAATTCCCGCGCTGGTTACCAACCTTAAAGATTTTTACGCTATACCATGTGCTGAAACAGTTGTAGCTGGTATTATGGCATTGTACAGAGGAATGGATCAATTTGGTGTGCTAAAGCAAAACAATAAATGGATTGGCGCTCCCTTACGGGAAGCATTGCGCTTATTGCATAAAAGTAAAGTGATTATTCTTGGAGCCGGCAGTATTGGTAAACAGGTTGCAGGAATATTAAGCGGATTTGATTGTATTATTTCTTTTTATGCACGCACGGCTGCCGAAGCTACGCTGCGTACACCTGAACAATTGGAAGCTGCATTGCCAGAGACCGATATTGTAATTGCATGTTTACCCGGCACTCCGCAAACAAAAGGCAGCTTTACAAGCAGTATGATTGCGAAAATGAAATCTACTGCCATCTTTTGTAATATAGGGCGAGGCAATTTGCTGGAAGATGAAAATGCGCTGGTTCAGGCACTCAAAAGTGGAACAATTGGCGGCGCAGTATTAGATGTAACTATGCAGGAACCTTTGCCTCCGGATCACCCCTTATGGGAATGTCCTAATACTATTTTAAGTCAGCATACCGGAGGTGGCGACGTTGGAGAAGTGGAAAAAATGATACAGTTTTTTCTGCAAAACCTTACCCGGTTTAAACAAGGCAAACCGCTCGAAAATATAATACAGTTGGAAAGAGGGTATTGATCGCACTGCTGTTTTTGACAAACTAACGTTGATCATATGCGGTAAAAATTGTATATTGCCATTACCTTATTTCTTCCATGATGTTCTTTTGCCGTAAAATGCAATTCCATATTCTGAGTAAATCTCTTTTGTTGGTTGCCGCAATTTTCTTTGTGATCTCCTGTAAAAAAATGGTGAAAGATGACCATCCTGAATATTTTTCCAAAATCTTTATCCAGTTTGACTCAAGCGCCAATGTGAACAGAAAAGGTGTAATCAATGCGTTAGATTCTGCTATTAAAGTGGCTCCGGCCATTGGCGCAGGTGATAAGGTAGAAATTTACAAGCGCAAATTTGAATATTTTATTGATGTAGTAAAGGAGTATGAAAAAGCTTACAGCTATGCTGATTCTATTCAAATAATAGCTGAGGATAGAATAAAAGATCAACGATTCGCCTACTTATATGCATATGCAATTTTTCGTAAAGGAGATGTATATTCTTTTTTAAAAAACTATGAACAAAGCATTAAATATTATATTGAAGGAAAACAGTTTGTTACCGAAAAAGTGAAAGATCAATGTTTGCTTTCTGGCTATAATGGAAGAATTGGAAATATGATATTCAGGCAGGGAAGATATCTGCTGGCTGCCCGCTACTATCTTGAAGGTTTTTATGAAGAACAATCCTGTCAGAAAGATCCTTTTCTCAAATATGTGTATTGCCAGGGAAATCTTAACAATGTAGGTATCTGTTATTATCGTGTGAACATGATTGATAGTGCCAATAGTTATTTTACAAAAGCGATGGCATTTATTGAAGCGCACGAATATGAATTTCCTCAGAAAGGGAATTTTATAAAAATGGCAAAAGCTGTTACCAATGCTAATTTTGCAAGAGTAGCTGATAAGCAAGGCAAATTTGAAGAGGCGGAGCAATTGTATATTGGGAGTATAGCAAATTCGTGGGATAATGATGCTGATTATGCGCATGCAACACAGCTTGATCTTGCACAAATGTATATTACTTCAAACCAGTTGGATAAAGCGGAAAAACTTGTAAATGAAATAACGCCATCGTTTAATCATCTTTTAGTAAGAAATAGCCAACTGCAATGGAATAGATTACTATCGGATCTGTACGATAAAAAAAATCAACCGCATATTTCACATAAATTCCTGCAGCATTATTTTTTTATACGCGATTCAATAGACGAAGCGGAAAAAATAAACGTAGCAATGGATGTGGGAAGAGAATTTGAAAATAGAGAACAAAAAGCAGTTAATCAATTACTGAAAAAAGAAAATGAAACTACCACCTTCAGGCTTGCGGTTGCTATATTACTTACTGTACTTGCCGTAGTTATTATTTTATTTGTTTTATTCAACCTCAGGCGTACGGCAAGGTATGCCAGGGAATTAGAGAAGCTGAATATGCAGGTGCAGCAAAAGAATATTAACCTCCAGGCGTTGAATGGAGAAATTCAGTTGAAGAACAGGGATGTATTAGATGCATATGATTCATTGTAAAACAGCTATAATATCAACAAGCTGTTGATCCGTACTGTTGCACATGATCTTAAAAATCCTTTGAATGCTACCGTTACCCTGGTACGGTCAGTATCAAAAAAAGTAGAAGACGCGGAAATAAAAGAAACATTAGAATTAATTGGATCTGCTTCTGCCAATTCTCTTACGCTTATTAATGATATGATAAAGACTGACTCGCTCAAATATCAGCAGATCACCATGGAGATGAATGACATATTCCGGTTGCTGGAATACTGTGTAGAACTAATGCAACCACGTGCCGATGAAAAGGAGCAAAAATTAACGCTTGAAGGTGAGTCCGCTGAAGCGTATATCAATAAAGATAAGATGTGGCGTGTTATTACAAACATCATCAATAATGCCATTAAATTCAGTTATGAAAAAGGAATAATAAATGTAAAGCTTGAAAAAAAGGAAGCAAAGGTTTTGTTGTCTATTCAAGATGAAGGCATAGGCATACCGGATGATCTGAAAGATAAAATTTTTGAAGCTTCTCCACTTTCCCAGCGGGCGGGTACTGCAGGTGAAGAATCGTATGGATTAGGATTATTTATATCCCGCAAAATAATAGAAGAACATAATGGCAGGCTTTGGTTTGAAAGCGAAGCGGGCAAAGGCAGCATTTTCTACATTGAGCTTCCCTCCGCTAACTAACGGCATCAAGTAATTCTTTTTATGTAATTTATTCATAGCGGAACGAAATTTGTAACCCTGATTATACACCAACAATCACCATATGCCTGTTAGCTCAAAGTATTACGCTACGTGTTTCTTTTTAATTGCGGTCTTTTTTATGTTGCCATCATGCGCTAAAAAAGCCGAGGGGCAAAACAATACCGGTGACACTACACAAACCGGCACATTAGATCCTGTAGAAACAAAAGCAGCCAATACTAATTATACACCTGCTTTTACAGGCCAAACACGTATAGCAGGCATTAAAACAAAGGCTTCATATAAAGTAGAAAAAATTGCCCAAAGTATTGGAACGCCCTGGGCTGTAGTGCCTTTGCCGGATGGACGTTTACTTATTACTGATAAGTCAGGATTTATGCAGCTATTTTCTGCTACGGGTGAGTTGCAGAAAAAGATCAATGGTTTTCCTGCGGTAGATAATGGTGGACAAGGTGGTTTGCTGGATGTAGCGCCTGATCCTGATTTTGCCAATAATAAAATTTTGTATTGGTCATTTTCAGAAGCTCAGCAAGGTGGTGGTAATTTGATGGCTGTTGCTAAGGGAACATTATCTGCAGATGAAACAAGTATAGAAAACCCAACTGTAATATTTCGTGCTACACCTAAACTCAATAGTTCCCTACACTTCGGTTCACGTATAGTGTTTGATGCAGGCGGAAATATGTTTGTAAGTACAGGCGAGCGATCCATCCTGGAAGGTCGAGCCCAGGCGCAATTATTAAGCTCAGATTTAGGAAAAATATTCAGGCTTACTAAAGACGGGCAACCTGTTGCAGGCAATCCATTTGAAGGGCAGAGCAATGCTAACGCGGAAATTTACGCATATGGTATCCGTAATCCACAGGGGCTTGCTATACATCCGGTTACCGGTGATTTGTGGGAAGCTGAATTTGGGCCACGTGGCGGTGACGAAGTGAATATTATAAAAGCAGGTAAAAATTATGGATGGCCAACGATAACTTATGGTATTGAGTATAGCGGTGAAAAAGTGGGAGCGGGTATTACACAAAAAACCGGTTTGGAACAACCTGTATATTACTGGGATCCTGTGGTGTCGCCGAGTGGCATAACTTTTTATACGGGCGATGCCATACCTGAATGGAAAAACAATTTGTTTCTTGGCGCACTCAGCGGAATGCATATTGTACGATTAGTAATAGACGGAAATAATAAAGTAGTGGGGGAGGAAAGATTGATGGCTGATAAAAATGAACGGGTAAGAGATGTAACTAATCACCCTAATGGTAGTATATACGCTGTTACGGATTCAGGAAATTTATACAGGATTGGAATATAAAACAAGGGCTGCATTTCAATCACAAATGCAGCCCTTATCTTTTTTTTTAATATTATTATCATAAATACTGTTCTACAGAAAAGCAGTGTATTCCATCCATTTTTTTGTAAGAATCGGTAGTGTATATATCGTCTACATATGCAATAGGCAGCCTTTTGCTGAATATGCCATGACTAACAATGAGTACTACTTTAGCTGCTCCCTTTTGTTTCAACATTTTTGCTGTGCCCACAAAAGTACCGCCGCCATCACAAATGTCATCCACAATAAAGCAGGTTTGACCTTGTAAAGATTCAACGGTGGTTTTAAAATCGGTGAGCGCCCCCGTTTTTATATCACGTTCTTTCATGCATTCAACCACATTGTCAATGTGCAGGTATTGCGCCAGCTTATGTATTTTTTTTAACGCACCTGCATCTGGCGATACCAGGCAATAGGGTGATTGGGTATTTGCGCTGAAATAATGTTGCAGTGCATCTTTTACATACACGTGATTAGGCACGGCATACGATCTTTCTATTAACGCGGTTGATACTTCAGAATGTGGATCAAAGATTTTTATTTTTTTGAATCCTCCCTGGTTAAGCATCGCCGCTATTACTTTTAATGAAAAAGGTTCGCCGTCCTGCATTACCCGATCCATACGTGCGGCCAACAGGTAACTTATGTCAAGTTCAATGTGCTCAAACTCCAGGTAGTCCAGCGTGTTTTTTATAAACAATACCATCAGCAGATCATTAGTATTATTTATTCTGGCGCGTACATGCAGTGGAGCTGTTCGGCTCATTCCTGCTATTGACGGCATGTCGAGTTTTATATGCGGCTGACCATCAGGATAGATCATTGCCGTATATTGTATGGTTGAGTTTTCGGGGTTGATCAGATTAAGTGTATTCATATCGGGGTTTATTTATTTCTTCCTTTTTCGTTTGGGTAAAATTGCTGTACCGGCTCACTCTGCCAGTATTGTTTACTTTCAATATTCAGTACTGTTAGTTTGCCATTATAAGCCGCACCCGTATCCATATTCCATACATTGCATGCATGCATGGGCGTGTATACATTGTAGTTAATAGTAGGCGTGTGACCGATGTATATCTCCTTAAACAGGAGTAATCTTTTGGGATATAATTCAGATTTTTTTTTCAAGCGTGGATCCATCGTGAGCGCTACTTCCCACAATGTTCTGTCCCAAACAAAATTGCTTTCAAAGGGTTCGTGTAATGGTCCATGCATAGATGAAAAGCCCGCGTGTACAAACAGCCTGTTTTTTTCATCAATGTGATAATACTTCATGCGGTTAAAAAAAACAAGATGCTCCGCTTTTTGCTCCGGTGTGAAACCCTCGTAGCTATCCACAGTTGATTTACCACCGTGCATCAGCCAATGAGGATTAGGCAGTTCATTTTTCAACCAGGCTTCACACCACAAATCATGATTGCCTTTTATAAAAATGCAGGAATAGGTTTTATCCAGTTCATTCAGGTATTCAATTAAAGTGGCCGAGTCTGACCACCCATCAACATAGTCTCCCAGGAAAATAATGGTATCTTTCCGTTTCAATTGAATAAGGTCTATTACCTGTATCAATGCCTTTAAACCGCCATGTATATCACCTACAACAAAGGTTCTTGGCATAACAAATGCATTTTTTTATTTGCCCTCGTAATCGCATATTCAATATCACGCTTTTTTATAAATTTTCTTTTACTCATTGCAAATCGTTAAAATCAATATACTTTGCCGGAACATGATCTGTTAACCACACTTTGTTTTCGGATAAAAAGAAAGGCAATTGATCTTTGTACATTTCACCACTTTTAATGGTAAGAATAACCGGATGGCCGCGCCGCATGCCAACCTTGGTAGCGGTGTCTTTATCTTTACTCAGGTGCACATGCTGCCGGTTTCTTTTTATTAATCCTTCTTTGCGGATGTTTTCAACGAAAGATGCAACAGTGCCATGAAATAAAAATTCCGGAGGTTGAACCTGTGGTAATTGTAATTCAACCTGTATTGAGTGTCCCTGACTTGCTCTTATCTTGGTCTTATCTGTATTAAAAGCAAAACGTTGCTTGTCGTTGGTTATAACAGTTTCTTCCAGTTCCTGTTTGGTAAATTTGCGATGGTGCTTTGCAGATTGCATCAATAATTGCTCAACATCAGCCCAACCATTTTCATCTAATGGCAATTCTATGGTTTCTGGCTTATGCCTCAGGACAAGACTCAGAAATTTACTTATATGTTGTTTTTCTTTTTCGTTCATCACGGTTAGTTTTTATCTATTTTTCAGTTCATCTCTTACTTGCATCAATGCATACCCTAACAGATTTTGTCCTTTCCATTTGGTTGGATCATGCACTTCCACATGATCAGCCGCCATACCAATACCCCAAACAGCATCTACCGGGCTTGCCTCTACCAATATATCACTACCTGTTGCCAAAAGAAATTGTTGTAAGGAAGCATGTTGCGAAAATTTCAACAAATTTCCTTTTACCACTATGTCAAATTTATGCGTGTTCCAGGCAGTCGGTTCAAACCCTTTTACCAGCCTTCCCAGTTTCTTTACTTCTGCAGGTGTTTCAGCCTTTAATATTCTTTCTGCTATGCTTGGATCTTTAAAAAGTTTTGCTTTTCCCGCCATCATCCAGTGTTCTGCTGTGGCGTAAGTTATTCCTTCGCTTTCAAAAGGCGCTACCCACCATTGACTGAAACAACTTTTGGTTATGCTGCCATCTTTTGATGGTTTGTGTCCCCAAAAGAACAGGAATGATAAAGGCTCACCTCTTGTATATATTTCTTTTAACCAATCGTTGCTGTAATTCATTTTTCTTCTTTTACATATTCCCCTTCACTCTTGTTCTTATTTCTGCCAGGCTCCAGTCTTTTATCAGCGTTCCATTTTTAAACACGGTTTTTAATTCTCCCTGTGCTTCTTCTTCCCAGGTGCATTGATCTTTTAACGCCAGTTTGCCGGTTGTTTTATCCATGTATACCTGCATTAAACCTTTCGCAGATTTTTTAGTACCATCATCTGTTTTCGGATCTTTAAAAATATCTCGCCCTATGCCATCTACTTCACCATAGGTTGCCTTCATAGCAAAACCAAATGTATCACGGGTTACATATTCGTAGGTGTAAGACCCAATACCGAGTACAACATTATAGCTTGCAAATCCTTTTTGTTTCAGCCCTTCCAGAATATCATCCTGCCGTTCTAATGTAATGCTGTCTCCATAAATCAACCCAATGTGTGAATCCAGTAGTTTATATCCTTTTTCAGTTATGGTGCCTCCAAAAATTTCCCACATACATTCAATAGCTCCTTTATAAGCAGGGCTTCCTTCCGGTGCATCTTTATCGCCAATAATAATTTTTACAGGGTCACCACTGTCAGGGCGAATCACCACTTTTCCTTTGCGCGCCAATATATCCGCTTTCAACTGAGGCAAAAATTCTGTGATCACCTGCCAGAAGTCCCAGGTATCGCTTACAATGGAAACAATACCTGCAGGATAAACATCTTTGATCAATCTTTTGAAAGTTTCTATTTCTTCTGTTTGCGTACCCATGCACATTACACTATGTTCTGTTGCAGGTACGGAACCACCAATCAATTCTTTTTCGCAATCTGCATTATAATATTTCTCCAGGAAATCAATTGCCGGAATAGTATCAGTGCCTGCAAACGAAAGCAGGTGACCTGCACCGCTCATTACGGCATCTTCAATGCCACTCATCCCCCTGAAAGAAAAGTCGTGTCCCTGCCATGGAATAAAACCGTGATCGGTTCCTACTGTTTCGTTGGCATATCTGGTAAAAGTAACCAGGTATTGGTGAGCGGTAGTAGCCGAAGTACATGATTTCCACAAAACGGCGCTCATTAACGTTTCAAGCATATTGGTGAGCCAGAAAAATTCGGGTACCGTATTTTTTATAGTAAACACCGGCACACGCATGGGCACTGCACTTCCTTCTGCTATGGCTTTTATTTCGAGTGGTAAGTAGCCCAGATCATGTAATGCAGCTATATGATGATAGGTAATACTGTCTTTGCCAAGATAGTTATCCATGCGCCTTGCGTATGCTTTAACCACCTGCTCTTTCGGCATATTGAAGAAACTTTCATTGAATTGCGCCACCAGGTATTCTTTTATAAAATACTGCAATCCAAAAAAAATAATTTCTTTTACTTCCGGGTTTCTTGATTTACGCGGCGTGAGGTTAGAATACACTAACGTTGTTCCTTCAGGGTACTGAAATTTGTGTCCTACTTTGTATCCGTCTTTTAAAAGTATGGGAGAGATTTTCATGTGGGTGTGGTGTTTGGTTTTGAAATTTATTTTATAATGCGTTATTAATATTGAGTTGAAAAGTATTGGGTTTTAATTTTTTGTTGAATTTATATAGATCGGGATGCCTGTTTTGCAATCCTTCTCTTTTTTTGCCTGTACTCACGATGTATTCAGCATCAAGGATCTTTCGTCTGAAATTTCTGCGGTCTATACTTATACCGAGTATACATTCGTACAATTGATGCAGTTCGGGTAGTGTAAATAAGTCATCAAGCAACTCAAACCCAACAGGGTAGTATAATATTTTTGATTTTAACCGTTGCAATCCTTTTTCAAATATGCTGGCATGATCGAATCCCAGCTTCGGTAACTTGTTTACTTCAAACCATTTAACATCATTTGCCATACTGCCCGCAACTATCTCAAATTTTTTAGGATTGATGAGCGCGAAATAGGCTATGGATATGACTCTTCCTCTCGGATCTCTCGCGGGATAATCAAATGAATATAGTTGTTCGAGATATAAGTTCGAAAGACCCAGTTTGGTTTGTAATACCCTGGTGCAGGTTGCCTGAAAGGTTTCTTCCATTTGCAAAAAGCCACCCGGTAATGTCCACGTGTTTTTAAAAGGGTCTTCATTCCTGTTCAGTAATAAAACCGACAAGCTATTTTCATGATACCCAAACACCAACAGGTCAATTGCAAGTGAAGGATTTTTGTAGCTGTGAAATGGTTTCATTTTGTTTGCGTTAATATGACGCAAAGTAAACTAATATTTTTAATTCCTGCAATAGGTGTTCCTTTTTTTTCGATGAAAGCTTTTAAAAGGAGAAGAGGCAAGCTTTAAGTACGAAAGTGGCAATGGAGAAAAGTATGGTATCATCCTCCTCCTGATACGGTCAATCATTTCTCATTATTGTTTACGGTTAGATGGTGCAGTAACCAAACGGGGAGGAGCCTGGATTATTTTGCCGCATGGGCAAAAGCAGGTGGCTGATATAAGAATTTTACATACTATAAACCCCGTTGCGCAATCGGTTGCAATTTTTTAATTATCAGGTATGATATAAGATAACTTCTATTGTGGGGAATTGTAGCAGAAGATGCCTATATTAGATGCCATTTATCAGAATAACATTTAGATGTTAATGCCGCAAGGCATCATTTTTAGATTCAAATCAAATACCACATGTTCACTACCCGTAAAGAAAGTATCATTATTGCATTATCTGCATTGGTGATCATCTCATTGTCTGCCTGTAATTCTTCTCATCAAAGCGCGCAGGTAAAATTATCCAAAGGCGCTCATATCGTGCTGGTTGGAAATAACCTTGGTTCGCGAATGATCAATTACGATTATTTTGAAACCGAAATGCAGGTACGCTATCCCGATAGTATGTTGTATTTCCGCAATTTCTGCGACGGAGGAAATACACCTGGTTTCAGACCCGATTCAAAAAGAAATAATCCGTGGGCTTTTGACGGAGCGGAAAAATTTCAAACTGAACTTGCCACTAATTCCAATAGTGAAGGTCATTTCCCTTCTCCGGATGAGTGGCTCACCAGCCACAAACCGGATATTATGATTGCTTTTTTTGGTTACAACGAATCTTTCCAGGGACCAGAAGGGCTTTCGAATTACAAAGCGGAATTAACCGCGTTTATAAAACATACGCTTAGCCAAAAGTATAATGGAACAGGGCCTGTACAACTGGTAATTGTATCGCCTATCGCGTTCGAAAATCTATCAGCCAAATATGATTTGCCTGATGGTAAAAAAGAAAATGAAAATCTTTCGCTTTATACACAGGGCATGAAGGAAGTAGCAGATTCAAACAATGTGTTGTTTGTAGATGCATTTACGCCAACTAAAAAATGGTTTGACGATGCTAAAGAATTTTTAACCATTGATGGATCGCAATTAACGGAAGAAGGATATAAAAAGTTTGGTGTTTTTCTTGCCGATGAAGTTTTTGGCAAAGCTGAAGCAAAAGCAGAAGCTAACAGGGCATTGATATATGCCGCGGTAATGGAGCGCAACTGGATGTGGCTGGATGATTATAAAGTACCCAACGGTGTGCATGTATATGGTCGCCGCTACGATCCATTCGGGCCTGATAATTATCCTATGGAAATTGAAAAGGTACGGCAGATGACTGCCATTCGTGATACTGCTGTATGGCTCGCGGCAACCAAAGGGCAGAAGATGGATGTTGCGGAAGCAGATAAACATACCAGGACATTGCCTCCGGTAAAAACCAATTTTAATCCAAAGGAAAATGGTAGCCTCACTTACCTGAGCGGAGCGGAAGCGGTAAAAAAATTAAAAGTGCCACCAGGATACAAAATAGAATTGTTTGCTTCAGAAGAGCAATTCCCCGAATTGGCAAAACCCATGCAGATGAGCTTTGATAATAAAGGCCGTTTATGGGTAGCTACTATGCCAAGTTATCCGCATTACAAACCTGGTGATCCAAGACCCGACGATAAAATTGTTATACTGGAAGATACTGATCATGATGGTAAGGCGGATAAGCTAAGTGTGTTTGCAGATCACCTGCACTTGCCTGTTGGTTTTGAAATTGCACCTGAAGGCGTATATGTATCGCAGGGTACTAATTTTAAATTATTGAAAGATACTGATGGTGATGGCAAGGCAGATAAGGTGGAAATTTTAATGAGTGGTTTTGACGATCATGATACCCACCACAATATTCACGCGTTTACTACTGATCCTTCCGGCGCTATATATATGGGTGAGGGCGTGTTTCTGCATACCAACGTAGAAACTTCGTATGGCCCTGTACGTGCTACCAACGGTGGTTTTTACAGATATGCACCGCAACTGCATAAACTGGAACGCACCGCGCAACTGGCTATTCCTAATCCATGGGGTATTGCCTTTGATGATTGGGGGCAGCCATTTTTTGCGGAAACTTCCGGACCGGATGTGCGCTGGATGATGCCGGGAACGGTATTGCCAAGATATGGTGAAGCTACCCACAAATCTTTTAACCTGATTGAAGAGGCACACAAAGTGCGTCCAACTTCAGGATTAGAGTTTGTATCGAGCCGTCATTTTCCTGATGAAATTCAGGGCGATATGCTCATCAATAATACTATCGGATTTTTGGGAACAAAGGAACATGTGATCCAGGATAGCGGCACGGGGTATGCCAGTCATCACAGGGTAGACCTGGTGGTTAGTGAAGACAGGAACTTCCGCCCGGTTGATCTGGAGTTCGCGCCTGATGGTTCTTTGTACGTAATTGATTGGCACAATATCCTTATAGGTCATATGCAGCACAATGCAAGAGATCCACTGCGCGATCATATGCATGGTAGAGTGTATCGTATCACCTACCCTTCAAGACCGCTGGTTACACCTGCTAAAATTGATGGCGCTTCTATTGAACAATTACTGGACAATCTTAAACTGCCTGAATACCGCACCCGCTACAGAACGCGCCGTGAGCTGCGTGGACGCAACACGGATGAAGTATTGAGTAAATTAAAAACCTGGGTTAAAGGGCTTGATAAAAATGATCCAAGATATGAGCATCACTTGACAGAAGGACTTTGGGTTAGCTGGGGAATGGATAAAGTAGACCAGGATTTGTTAAAACAGGTGCTGAATGCAAAAGACTATCATGCCCGTGCTGCTGCGGTTATGGTACTGCGTTATACCGGTCACCAGGTAAAAGACCAGGCAGATTTGTTGATGCAGGCTGTAAAAGATCCAAACAGCAGGGTGAGGTTGACTGCTATTGTTGCAGCATCGTGGATAGGAAAAGAAAAAGGATTGCCTATACTTGCTGAAGCGCAAAAAATGCCTTTAGACGAATGGATGGTATACGCACATGAGGCTGCTGTGGCACATTTGAGTGGTTTACCGGTAGTAGAAAAGAAAGAGGATGAAGCCAAGCCTGCATTAACAGGCACCGACCTTGCGGCATTTAATAAAGGAAAAGAAATATTCTTTAGGGAAGGTTACTGTGTTACCTGTCATCAGCCGGATGGCAAAGGCTTAGCAGCCTCAGGATTTCCTCCATTGGCACAATCAAAATGGGTGACTGGTAGTGAGGACAGGTTGATAAAAGTAGTGTTAAACGGTATGATGGGACCTATTGAAGTAAATGGTGTGAAATTTCCGGGGCAGGTGCCTATGACACCTTTTAGCGGGTTATTAAAAGATGATGAAATTGCCGCGGTAACAACATATGTTCGAAATTCCTTCGGTAATAAAGCACCGGCTGTTAGTGCTGATAAGGTGAAAAAGATAAGAGCTGCGACCAAAGACAAAAAAGATTTTTATACTCCGGAAAAGTTACTGGCAGAACACCCAATGGAAAAATAAATAAGACAGTAATAAAATTAAAAACCACCTGTATACAGGTGGTTTTTAATTTTAGATAAAGTTCAACGGCTACAGTCTTTACTCCTGGCGCATTACATGGTGAACACCTTCAGCTATTTCTTCAATCATCTTTTTATTGAAAGCTTCCAGATCTTTTGGGCTGCGGCTTGTAACCAACCCATTGTCAACTACTACTTCTTTATCTACCCAATTAACACCTGCATTTTTTAGATCGGTACTGATGGATTTAAAAGAAGTCATTTCCCTGTTTCCAATCATACCCGTTTCTATGAGCAGTTGGGGTCCATGACATATAGCAGCAACTGGTTTTCCTGATTCCAGAAAGGATTTGGCAAAAGTGATACAATCTTCATTTCTGCGCATTAAGTCAGGATTGATTACACCTCCGGGTATTACCAGCGCGTCATACTCATCTGCATCGGTAGCGGCTACCTGCGCATCTACGTTAAGCGCTATAGTCCAGTTCCCATCTTTCCATCCCTTCACCTTTTTCTCTTGTGGCGAAACAATATGTACCGTAGCTCCTGCTTCTTCCAGCGCTTTTTTAGGACTCGTTAATTCCGTTTCTTCAAAGCCATTTTCTGTGAGTATCGCTACTTTTTACCTTCTAAATTTTTCATAATAAATGTTTTAATGAATGAGATAACAAATCCATTTATGCTAAAATGGAGTAGTTAATAAGATATCATCTTCAGGCGCTGGTTCAAGATGTTTTAATCCTGCAAAAAAATTAAGCAAGTCCATATTAAACCTGTCTCTGTGCGTGAAGAATAAACCATGAGGTGCTCCCTGGTACACCACTAATTCCGCATGTGGAATCATTTCGGCGGTGCGTTGACTACTTACTTCAAAAGGGACAATCTTATCGCTATCGCCATGGATAATAAGCGTAGGAACGGTGATGCTTTTTACATCGGTTCTGAAATCAGTTCTTGCAAAACTTTTTATGCATTCAACAGTAGATTGCTGTGTTGCCTTTGTAGCCAGGGCGTGAAAATAGTGGAGGTATGCATTGCTTACCGGATGATTCAAAAAACCCACGCCAAAAAAGTTTTTCCCAAATTCTTCCAGGAAGGCCATCCTGTCGTTCCTTACGCCATTAATCATCTCTTCAAAAACATTCACCGGCACACCATCCGGATTTGATGCTGATTTTTGCAGGCAAGGAATAACAGAACTGATCAATGCTACACGCGCAATACGATCCTGTCCATACTTGGCTATATATCTTACTACTTCTCCACCGCCCATTGAAAAACCTACCAGGATAGCTTCTCTTAAATTCAACTGAACAATCAATTCGTTCAAATCATCAGCGAGTGTATCGTAATCATAACCCGTCCACGGTTTACTACTTTTGCCAAAACCTCGGCGGTCATATTTTATAAGCCTGAAACCTGCTGTTACAATATCGTTAATCTGGTATTCCCACATTTCCCGGCTACTTGGCCAGCCATGTATGAGAATTACAGGTTGTCCTTTTCCATAATCAGAATAAGCGAGGCTTAATGCTTCACCGGTTCTTTTATCATTAAACTGAATGGATTTCATACAAGTATTTTTTTGTGAAAGAGGTTAAATTCCTTAGTTGTTAGCATCACAAACTGTACCACAGGGATTTAAACGGAAGATGCAGGAAGAAGTGTAAATGGTGAGGATAATTTTCCACTATAAGCTTCTAAAGGAAGAACGACTTTAGAATTTGTAAACGCTAATACCGGCAGGAGATCGCCACGCCGCGTGACATTCATTCAATTCACGTACTAAAGCTGCGGCTCGCGAAGACGCGAAGAAAACTTCGCAATAACGGGGAGAGGTTCACACATTTCGCATCAGGTATTTTTGTTGTGAGATATTAAGGATTAAGGTTTCTAACCTTTCAAAGGTTGGAAACCTTTTTGCACTCGATTGCTTCGGCATGGCATCACACATCGCCGCGCTTCTGTGTTATCGCAAAGACACGAAGGGGCTGAAGAGGCTACAGAATGTTATTGTTATTTTTCCTTTAGAGCAAATGCCACATATGCATCACTTTGTTTGCCACCCCATTTGGAGCCACCACATGCTATTACTACATATTGTTTTCCATTTACCGCGTATACGGCAGGCGTAGCAACACCCGAAGCAGGCAGATCTGTTTCTAATAAAATCTTTCCTGTTCTTTTATTAATGGCTCTGAATTTTTTATCGGCTGTGGCAGCAATGAAAATTAAACCACCTGCAGTAACTACCGGTGCACCATAGTTTTCACGTCCTGTAGTAGGTATACCTTTCTGCTTTAATTCTTGATATTCTCCCAGTGGAATTTTCCATACAAATTTACCTGTATTAAGATCAATAGCATTTAAGGTACCCCACGGTGGGGCAATGGCAGGGTATCCTTCCTGCGTTAAGAATTTATTGTAGCCTGTAAATCCAAATGAGGGTTTTGTTGCTGCTGCCTGCTTTGTGATTTTACCAGTGTATTTTTTTGTTTGTTCACTTTTTATATTCAGTATAAAAGATGCGATAGCATTTTTTTCCTGCTTGTTAAGATGATTAAATCCGGGCATCATTCTCCTGCCCGTTGACAATAGCTCAACAAACTTTGCAGGTGTATACTTTTTTTCAACGCCAATAATGGAAGGATAATCTCCTGAACCCATACGTTCAGGTCCATGGCAACTCATGCAATTGGTGTTATACAAGCTAACACCTGCTTCGAGATTGGTATTGAATTTTTGTTCTGATGGTTTATTCTCTACAATGTTCAGTACCCATGCCATTTCATTACCGTTCACATAAAGAATATTGGTAGATGGATCAACTGCAGGTCCGCCCCATTCTCCACCACCATCATAACCCGGTAAAATAATAGTACCTTCTTTTGTTGGCGGCGTAAATATTCCTTCTGAACGATAACTTAAAAAGCGTTTTCTTATTTCGGCAGAATCACTTACAATGGTATTCAGATCACCGGCAGTCAATTTTTGCCTCACAAATGGTTTTGGTAAAACAGGAAATGGCTGCGTGGGAGCCAATTTTTCTCCCGGGATTGGCGTGTTTGTTAAGACTGCTTTTTCTTCAATAGGAAAAAGCGGTTTGCCCGTTTCTCTTTCAAACACAAATACAAAACCAGTTTTGGTGGTTTGTGCAACGGCATCAATCTTTTTACCATTTCTTTCTACGGTTATGCATACAGGTGGGCTTGATATATCCATGTCCCACACATCGTGATGCACGGTTTGAAAATGCCAGATGAGTTTACCGGTTGCCGCATCAATGGCCAACACACAATTACCATATAAGCCATTACCTAATCTTTCACCTCCATACATATCGTTGGTTGGATTTCCTGTGCTGGCAAATAAAATTCCTCTTTTTTCATCCAAACTAAATCCGCTCCAGCTATTAGTTGATCCCATATGTTTGTATGCGGCAGTATCTTCCCAGGTTTCATACCCAGGTTCGCCGGGCCATGGTATAGTATGAAAGATCCATTTTTGTTCACCTGTTTTTACATCAAAGCCCCGAATATGTCCGGGCGTTTCATCGCCAACCAATCCACTTAAAAAGAATAAGTTTTTGTAAATCATTACCGGCGATGTTGGAGCAATGGAAACTGTTTTTTCATCTCTGCCCAAACCTTTGCTTAAATCAATGCCACCATCTTTCCCGAAAGTTGGTATCAATTTCCCTGTTACGGCATTTACTTCAAAAGCGATAGGACCAACGGTATAGATGATGCGCTTATCATCACCTTCCTGCCAATAGGTTACCCCACGGTTCATGTTTACACTATTGCGGTGCCAGGTTTTATTGTTAATGGAATCAGCTGGATCAAAAGTCCATTTTTCTTTTCCTGTGGCAGCATCTACAGCAAACAATTTCAGCTTTGGCGATACGCCGTATAAAGTGCTGTCAATGATGATGGGGTTACATTCCATCGGACCATACTTAGTACTGTCTCCATGTTCGGAAAGATACACCCATGCAGGTTGCAAGCCAGTTACATTGTTTGTATCTATCTGCGTTAAATCTGAGTATTTGATATTTTCATTACCGCCACCATACACTTTCCAGTCAGTATATTTTTTTTCGGAACCGCGGTTACAAGAAACAACACCTATAATAAAAATAGCTGCAGACAAAACAATGTTCATTAAACGCATGGGATAGTTTTTAGAAAGGTTGAATGATCAAATATACGTTAAGCGGCTAATGAAAAGAAGGCTGACAGTGCATAATAAAAAGGCACACATCCTACGCGATGCATGCCTTAAATATGGGTCCGGATAATATGATTACTGTTTTGTAGTGTCAGTATGCTGAGTAGTGTCTGTTTTCATGGAAGCAGTATCTATGGTGGCAGTATTCATAGTGGTATCTGTTGGAGTGTTGGTAGTAGTGGGCTCAGGCGTGCTGCAGCCAATGCTTATTGAAAAAATGATGGCAGATGCCAGGATTATCTTTTTCATGCGATGTGATTTTAGTGTTAATAATGATATACCACCTGTATTGCAATAATGCTACCAGTTGCATTTTGTGGGATTACAGGTGTGGTTTTTTGGAATAGAAAGTAATAAAGCTCCCATTGTGTAGGATAATTTTCCCGGAAAAAGCTTTTGTTATGCCATAGCTCCGTTTGCATCCGCAGCTAATACCTCGCTCATATAATCAAAGAATGGGCGCATAGCGCGAAAGATATCGCTTACCTGCAAAAAGAAATCTTTACCAGATACTTCTTTGTCGGAAAACTTCCTGATCAGCAGGAATTGTTTATATCGCAGGAGGTCAATGCCGGGGCTGGCAGCCTCATAGCCTTTAGGAGTAGTTTTTAATTGTTCCCCCTGCAGTGTTCCAAAGTTTTTTATAAACGACTTACTTTTTAATATTTTACGCAACGGTGCGTCATCAAACGCTATATCATCTCTTATAAGTTTGAGGTCAGGCGCATTGGGAGCACGGAAGCCGCCTCCAACAAAAGTGTTGCCTTCTTCAATATGGAAATAATAGCCACCCCGGCGATATTTAGTAGCTCTTTTAAAGCTGCCGCTCCATTCGGGCCGGTAAGGTGATTTATCTTTTGAAAAACGCACATCTCTGTATATCCAATGCAGGCATTGTTTGCCAGATAATGTCTCAATAACATCATGCTTATTAAGTTCGGTTATCAATGCATCAGCAAAAATCTCTACTCCGGCTTTTTCTAAAAGGTATTCTTTTTTACGTGCATTAAACCATTCACGATTGTTGTTCTTTTTCAACAACCGCATAAATTGAAATGCAGTAAGTGGAAACTCCGGTTGTAATAATGTTTTGCTTTTTGACATACTATTTATTTAACCGGCGTTATATGCATTACCATACCACCACCTGCTGCCAGTTGTATATTAATGGTATCTTTTTCGGTTACCCGCTGCTGTTGTATGTCCAGGTTGTCTGGATGTATATGCACGTCTGCGGCGTCTTTATAAATGGTTACATCAAAACTGCCTGGCTGTAAAAAATGCATAGGAACTTTTATTGTTTTTGCTTCATGATTGTTGATCGCTCCAACATACCAGTCCTGTCCTTTTTTTCTTGCAGTAACCAGGTACGAACCCAATTCCGCTATGGGTATTTTTGTATCCTCCCAGGTGGTGGGTATCGTTTTTAAAAAGTCAAAACCTGGCTGTCCTTCATACGCCGCGGGATAATCGCAAACCATACCCAGCGGGTTTTCAAGCACTACATACATCGCCAGCATGTGGCACCGGGTACCCAGCATTAAAGGACGTGTATATTGTACTTTAAACAACGAATCAGGTACGGCTCTGAATCCACCCAAATGATAATCTGTTGATCCGGCGAGTAAGCGTGTAAAGGCGATATTCAGATCGTGATCGGGCGTAATGCGCTTATCCCATTTATTTACTTCATAATTCAATGTGCCTTCCCTGGTAAATTCGTTGGGATATGTTCTGGATAGGCCTGTAGGTTTATAAGCGCCATGAAATTGTACATGAAGCTTATGCTGTGCAGCTTTCTCCAGCATCTCTGTTTGTATATTCACCATTTCCTGGTCATCCCTGTCCATAAAATCTATCATCATCCCTGTAAGTCCCCAACGTTCAAACATAGCAAAAGCGCTGTCTAACTTTGGATACAGTGCAGCCCAATGCACCCACACCCTTATCTTCACACCTTGTGTTCTGGCGTAATCACAAATCGCTTTCATATCAAGACCGGGCACTGTTTTGGTAACGTCTGAATGTGGCCCCGGTTGAAATCCCACACCATCATCTACATACCATTGATGCAAACCATATTCAATCACTGAATGATATGTGATATTATTCCTGGCGCAGAAATCTATGTAATATTTATTGGTTTCAAAATTATTACCGGGAGCAAAGTTTGAATCAGGCACCACGTTGCCATTCCACCAGGTAAAGGTTGTTTTACCAGGCTCCAACCATGAAAGATCTTTTATTTTACATGGCGTGTTAAGGCTGGTGAGTATTGTTGACTCCTGCAGTGCGCCAATCCTGTCGCTTATCATCATTACTCTCCATGGACTTTGATGTGGAAGTGTTGCTTTCACTTTTACATCCGGCATACCGGGTAACGGAGAAAGATTACTGGTGAGTACACCATGGTGTTTTGCAAGATACATGCCTGCATAATCAAGCAATGCGGCTTCTGTAATGGCAACATATACCTTACCCGGCAAAGTAAATAGCGCCGGCATGTCCATCAGTGAATCTTCTTTAATGGCGCTAAGGGCAATATTGGTATATTCTCCTTCGTGAGATGAAGTATAATTAGGTAGAAATAAAACTAAAGCCTGTGGATCGCCTGCAAAAGAAAAACTACTCTGCTCATCGGTAAGTAAAAAAGTGTTTTTATTTTGCTGAGCCGGAAACACATACCGGAAAGCCATTCCATCATTAAACAAACGCACCTGTATATTTACTTTTCTGAATGGCTCCTTTTTTTCTTCCAGCGGAATTATCATTTCTTCATAAGCATCATTTACCAAACTTTTTTTACCCCACGCCAGTGTATAAGCTGCTGTTCCTTGCTCATAAAGGGGTTTACCGGTTTTCAGGTCGCGTTTAAACTCGCCGCCTTCTTTAAAAGATAGCGCGAATGAACCGCGCTGCACTACCGTTTTGTTTTTATAAGTAACGCTATAAGCAGCTCCTGACAAGCTATTGGTAAAGGCAAAAGCAATTTGTTTATCAGGAGAAGTTAAACGCAGCACTTTTTGGGCAGATGCGGTTAGTGTATACAAAGCAAGCAACAAAACGAATATTTTTTTCATACAGGCGCTGCCGTTTTTAATGGGAGAAAGGTAAGCGTTTTTAAAGGGAAATCATTTTTTAGTGACTTTTCCGCTGATCTTATATATTGCGGATGTTTTTACCTGGTAACTCCTGAAAACTGGCGTACATATTAACCTGGCACTAACAGTTGAGGCGCTTAATTTGCAGGAACCGCTGTGGTGTTGCGTACACTAAAACTTATTATAATTTATGCGTAAAACGATATTTCTGTTTATATGGATGCTTTGTTTAACCGTTGCGGGCTTTGCGCAGGATAAAGTGCAACAGGCGCTGCAAAAACTTTCGGAAAAATATCCCCAGGAAAAAATATATGTGCTGTACAATAAAGAAGATTATATAGCCGGTGAAAACATGTGGTTTAAAACTTTTGTATTTGATGGCTATAATCACTCCAATATTTCTACCAGTATGTATGTGGAGTTATACAACAGTAAAAAAAATCTTGTCAGCAGAAAACTTGTTCCGCTGTTTGGCGGCGAAGGACAAGGGAGCATGATGTTGTCTGATTCATTACCCGAAGGTGTTTATTATGTAAGAGCCTATACTGAATGGATGTTGAATTTTAATGAGCGGTTCCAGTATTTACATCCCGTTGAAATATACAATACCGCTTCACCACAAAAATTGGTTGCTGATACTGCAGCCATGTGGTCTGCAGCCGCTTTTCCTGAAGGAGGTAGCTTTATTGAAGGTGTTAATACGAAGGTGGCGGTGAGGTTGAGTTCTGTGGGTGTGTTACCTGCTGAATGGAGTGGCTATGTTATAGACGGCGCTAAACCGGCAGAGAAGTTAGTTTCATTCAATGGCTTCGATAAAAATGTAGGACTCTTCAATATTATACCCGATGCCGGTAAAAAATACCAGGTAATTGTACAGGATAAAAAAGGGAAGAAACAAACTATTGATCTGCCAAACGTGGCCACATCTGGCGTAAGTCTTCAGGTAAACAGCACAGATAAAGCTATTTTTTATTCGCTTCAATTTAAAAACATGCCTGCCGATCCCAAAGGATATAAGGTAATTGGTACAATGAACAACACTTTTGTGTATAAAGCGAGTATTGTAAAAAGTGTACCTGAAATTACCAGTTCTATACCGGTAGATAAATTAATAAATGGGGTATTACAGTTAACGGTATTTAATGGTAGTGATAGCGTAGTTGCGCAGCGGCTTTGTTTTGTACAGCCACAGGAGTTATTGGTTGGACGCCCGGGTTTTCCTAAACTATACATGAATAAAGGCGCACGCAGTATGAATGCGTTTGATATTCTGCCCGATACCAACTACACACACTATAGTGTACTGGTGCTTGATGGCAACGCCAAAAATAGTTTTGAAGAAGAGAATATATTAAGCACTATGTGGCTTGCCGGCGATTTTACCAGCCGTATTGACGCTCCAGCACATTACCTGGGTTACGATGCTAACGTAGTTGCGTTGGATGCATTAATGATTTCCGAAAAATGGAAACGCTTTGACTGGAGCAATATCATCAACGATAAATTTCCAGAAATTAAATATATACCCAGTCCTTACATTTCATACAAAGGAACCGTGTATGGCAATGGGGGCGTTGTGGCCAATGAAGTTATTAACCTCATCTTTTATTTCCAGGATTCAACCAACCAGTTTTCTCAAGCCACTACCGATTCCAAAGGGATTTTTGAATTAAAGAATATGATTTTTGAAGACCCGGTTAAGGTATACTATACGGTTAACAACAAGAAAATCTCGCCGCGTGATTTGTCTATTACATTTGAACCATTCACCAAGGCTATTGATTATAAAGGTGAATTACCCGCTGCTGGTTTTAAGCTGGTTAAAAGGCCGGCAGGCGACACTGTTTCAAGAGATATAGCAAGAGCGGTAACAACAAAAAAGAATCAAAAGATTGTTGACACTAAAGTTAAAACGCTGGAGGAAGTGAAAATTGTGGCGAAGAAAAAAAGCAACCTGGAAATATTGAATGATAAATTAAGCTCTGGTATGTTTAAGAGCATCAACGAAAATGTGTTTGATATGGTGAATGATAACCAGGACGCCATGAGTTATACCAATATACTGCAATGGTTGCAGGGACGTGTAGCGGGTTTGCAGGTGCAGATGCAGAACGGCAATTATGTGCCAACCATACGGGGTAGCCAGGTAGGTATTTATTTGGATGAAATGCAGGTAGATGCCAGCGCCATTAATGGCTTACCTGTTAGTGATATTGCCATGGTAAAAGTAATTAAAGGACCCTTTCTTGGGGGTATAGGCGGCGGTGGCGGAGGTGCGGTAGCTATATATACCCGTCGTGGCGATACAAGGGCTGCTAATACGCAAAAAACACCTTCCTTAAACAACACCGTTATTGCAGGTTTTGATAAGGCGGCACCATTTGAAACACCTAATTATAATGAACCCACCGTAAAGAGTATTGATAGAGATACACGCGATGCTTTATACTGGGCTCCCTTTTTACAAACAGAAAGAGGTAAACCTGTAGCCATTCGTTTTTTTAATAATGATGATTCCAAATCATGGCGCGTGATTGTCATAGGCTTCAGTAAAGATGATGATGTGCCGTTGTATTATAATGATACATTTAAATAAGTTACAGGTTGCAGTATTTGACCAATAGCCTATCATAATCTTAACCAAAGTTGTTTGTAGTTTTTGGTTGACTGAGATTTAATTGAATAAACAATATTAAACCATTTAGAAAAGCGAGGGCTGTGCGTTGTTCCTCTCCGTTCGGAGAGGCTAGGTGAGGCTTGTATTTTGAACCACAGGAACGCAAGGGCACGCAGTTTCACGAAGAAGTTTTTAGTCTATTGTTTTTTTAAGCCAGGTATTATTGAGCGCTGATTTGAAAAGTAAGGACTGTGTTGGGGTCTCCTTCCCTTTGGGGAGTCGGGAGGGGCTTCCTATCCCAGGTTTACTCTTGGATCAACCACACGGTATAAAATATCAGCCAATATATTGATGATGATGAAAAGTGTAGCAGTAATGAGCACACTTCCCATCACTACAGGAAAGTCGAGTTTATCCAACGCATCTACGGTTATCTTTCCAATTCCTTTCCAACCGAAAATATATTCCACAAAAAAAGCGCCTGCTAATAATTCGGCAAACCAACCTGTAACCGCGGTAATTACCGGGTTTAATGCATTGGGCAGTGCATGTTTAAAAATTACTGCCGGCTTACTTAATCCTTTGGCATAAGCGGTGCGGATATAATCCTGGTTCAATACATCCAGCATTGCACTGCGGGTGAGTTGGGTGATAATTGCTAATGGTCGTATACCCAAAGTAAGTGCAGGTAAAATAAGGTTTTTTAGCGCCAGATATTTTTCTCCCGTATAATCATCGTACTCGTAGTAACTGCCTGTTATGTGTAAGCCGGTATAGTTGCCCAGAATTATCGCAAAAAAATACGCGATCAGAATACCCATAAAAAAAGAGGGTGCTGAAATACCTAGCACACTGGTAAATACAGCGCTGGTATCCATCCAGGTATGTTGTTTTACTGCTGCTAACACGCCCAAACTAATACCAATTACGGTAGCAAATAACATAGCAGCAATAGCCAGCAATAATGTTCCCGGTAATGCTTCCATCAATACAGATAATACAGGACGTTTAGTTTGATAGGAGTGACGCAGGTAAGGCAACTTAAAAGCAAATGTTGTTTCACCGCCAATAAAAATGCCCTTTAATTGTTTTTGTTGTATTTCCTGTCTTGTGTGAATGCTTACAGGAGAGATATCTTTTACATAATACAAAAACTGTTTCCATTTAGGCTGATCCAGGTAGAGTTCTTTGCGGATATTCTGAATAGTAGTGCTATCGCCACTTTGACCTAATACCAATCGTGCAGGATCTCCAAAGCCTTGGAATAAAAAAAATACGATAGTAACTACTCCTGCTAATACCAGCAATGCATACCCTGTTTTTTTGATGAAGTAATAAGCCATCTGGAAAGCAATTTAGCGAAATGATATTGATTAGCGAACCATTTGCGCGTCTTCGCGAGACCGTCTCAGGTTTATGAGAAATTAATCTGATTTGCGGTCGTGGCTATCTACTTGAGGAATAAAAGTCTTCGAATATGACGGACCTTTCTATTTCCCGTTTATCGTATTCAGTGTTTTCGTCGCCTCATCAAAATCTGCATATCCCCATTTGTTCAAAATG
>JBGALP010000001.1:0-88755 GCA_044223805.1 Agriterribacter sp. | reverse complement strand
TGATCCAAAAAATTTGGTCTTACCCAAAGGCCCGGCGTCCCTTCGGTCCGCTGTCCTTTTTTATTTGTACGCTTACGCAAGTAAACTTGCGACGCTTCCAAATAAAAAAGGCCCCGACAATTGTCGGGTCCTTTGTGCCCAGAGTTGGATTCTCTAAGCCATAATTATCAATGAGTTATAAGATAATTCTGTCAAAATTCTGTCAAAGACTGTGGAGTCACTTTTGTTCGTTTACTGCCACATTTTCCCTGTCATTACAAAAGTATGAAAATCGAATTACCCAAAAAGCTAATTTTCAAACAAATCAGGCAGTCGTTTTTTGAGGATACCCTTTATCAGTAAAACCTACTTTCAACACTGTCCCGATCACTTGGCCTGGCGGGCCACAATCGCCCCTTATGTGCGTATAGCATATGCCGACTATTCCTTAACTTTCTCGCCCTCGCTATCTTTTTCATTTATTTCACTTTTCAGTTCATCTGGCCTCAAATCCACAATTTCATCCATATTGGATATAAAATCTCTCATATCGTCTTCATCATCTTCTTCTGGCTCTACAGGGTCTTTATCCCTTTGGTTGGAAAACCGAGCATCCCAAAATTTCTCCCAGTTCAATTGACCATCCTCGTACCATAGCATGTACTTCCGGGTTTTCATTGGATGAACATCGCTTTTGATTTTCTCATTCAGCGCATTTTTGCTGCGATAAAGATCAACGAACCAAATAATCTCTTTGCCCTCAGCTTCAAGCCTGGCTAAAAACTCCCCCTTAGGTACTAAAGTCATCTCTTGCCTGTCGTAGTTGGGCAGGCTAAGTACATGGTTAATTGCCATCACTTTGCCCTCATCATTAAGAAAAAGTTGGTGGGACATTTCGCTGATGCTTAAGAGACCCCTGACGGCTTTAGACGGGATATAGATTTCTTCTTCACCTTCGACAGTATTTTTAGTAACACTGGTAACGGAATAATACATTTGTTTTTCCTCTCCTGCAGGCGGTAAATAATAGGTTTCAAATTCGTCATGCTCTCCAATCCATTTCATCCAGACCACATCGGATGGGTTACTATACGTATCCGTATCTGGCGAACTAACCATGTGGTCAATATAGTCAACGAAGTGGCTGCGTTTTGGATGATTTTTTACTATATCCAGCAAGGCAGGTGCCTGACCTTTTTCAATAATCACTCCGCGTATATCAACACTTGAATTTATATAGGCTTTGGAATCATGCACCGTGGTATAGTTAAAAATGGCCAGCCAGTCTTTTTCGGAACCATCGCTTCGCAACTCCTGATCGCTAAAGTGCACCCAGTTGTTAAAATCAACCGCTGGTTCACTTTCGACAGCAGTCTTTATCTGTTCGTCAGCAGTTCCAATGTTCTGCATCTCAGGTGCCAGTGGCTCTTTTATAATCCAATTTTCTTCAATATCAGGCATTTGCGGGTGCACTTTTAGCGGCAGGAGTTCCGCAGGATTATCGATGTTGACTATTTTCATGTAATCATCGATAAATCCACCACTTTTTTCCAAAGGCAGGTGATCGGACAAGTAACCTTGTAAGAAATGCACAGCCAACCATGTATACTTTTCTTCCTGGGTGAAAAATTTGCTTTTTGATCCATGACTTGCATCCGTATAGCCATTGCCTTCTGTACGACTGAAGCCCAGCGATTTCATATAAGAAATGGCCGCGGAGATGGCCCAGGAATAAACACCGAGATATTCGAGGTCAAGATGGTCGAGATAAGCCTTTAAAAATTTCTGACCTCTATTTTCCGGTTTTGTTTCTTTGTCAACGGATTCATATTCCAGGAAATCATTGAATGAGCGTTTAAGGACATACCAGGCTAAATCGTGAACAATAGGATAAATTTCTTCACCACCTTTGGTTATAGCATCAGCATCCACTGGAATAAATTGCAGTTTATGCAGGTGGTGAGGTCTGGCCTGAACAGCTTCCTTATCGCTGATTACACCTGAACGTAAGGCCTTTTCGACCACTGAGCGGAAACCTATCCTGACAATGATGTTTGGATGGCTACCTGGTTCGTTAAATACATTGTTTAATGCCCATTCTGCCAATTCTTTCAGAATTGGTTTGTTGTTTAGCTTTGAGGCAACACCCAAAGTGATCGCTGCCAAGTCCTCCTGTATCTGCGGATCGTTACACGGGAACAATTTGTCCAGCAACAATTTAAATTCATGTGGCTGTTTCATTGCCCATCCGGTGAGTGCTACACGAAGCCGTTCGCGAAGCGATTGATCAAGTGTTGCGAGAGCCCACCCATAAACCAGCGGATACTCGTTATGTAGGGAAAGGTCCGGCAAAGGGAGTGCGCTTTCGCCGTTAGGATCAATTACGCGACACAAATCATATTTATAGTACTCTCGGTTTTCAGGCTCTTTAAGCTCATGAATATCATGGCGATCCATGCTCAACCAGACCTTGTCCCGTGCTACTGCAGATTCTTGCTGCATTAGCAATCCATGCAGATAATCAGCACCAAAATAATTGACCGAAGAGGCTGCTGAAGGGTAAATGAGGTTGCTGAATACGAAATGACGGCTTTTATGGTCTTTAAAATAAAGTGCATCAATATTTTCTTTAAAAGAGGAGGCTACATCCGCCGGTGCCTGGATAAGGGCCTTGGTTTGTAACTGGCGAATCACAGCGGGTTCTAACCCTTGTATCAGAAAATCATCTCGTCCTATCAGCAGGCCGTGCTTGTGAAACAGCATATTTACGATCTGTTGGACGATTCGCTGATTAACGAAGTGCACTTTTCCCGGCTCACCTGATTTTGATGCGGCCAGTAGATGTTCGGGAATCGCAGTCAATTTTTTGCTTGCAATACCATCGGAGTATCTTTCAGACATGATCACTTCCATAATAGACTGATAGGTCAGGGTGTATGAGACCATAATCTTTTTCATCACGCCTTTGTTTACCGGAATCTCACTTTTGGTGAGAAAAGCATGATTGACCAAAAACTCGATCGCCCGCTCTAATTCGCCATTATCCAGATAATTCAACACGTCGCCCTTTAAAAGTTCGAACAGTTTCGGGTGTCCGATCTCTGACTGCTTATAAAATATGTCAGATACTGCTTCAATGATGTCTCTTACCGGCGTCCGTGCGCCACCAGCACTTTTAACCTTACCGAACTCCTTCTCCATACTTGCTATCTTTTCATTAAGCAGTTCCTGCTCTGCAGTAAGTATATCGCTGTCTTCAGTAAGGGTTTGCCCTTTGTATAATTCACAGAATAACCGCAGTGCATACAAGCTGTCGATACCGCGGATCAATGATTTCGATTCGACGCTAATGTTAAAGTGCTCGAAATATTGATCGAGAACCTCCTGCATTTGTATGTCGCCTTCACGTGGTATTTCGATTACGCGAAAGCTGCCGTGAGTGGGCATTTCCGCAGCATCGAAAAAGTAGGGTCGTGCCGTAAATGCGAAGCGAATGCGCTTATAACGTTCCATTAGGGTCACGCTTTCACGAATTCTGGCGTACCATTCCGGCCAATGATCAGTATCCTCTTCCAGACCATCTACGCAGATAACCACTTTCGCCGATTCTCTCTTAAGTTCACCACCTGGATTCAAGGATTTAGCAACTTGATAGTCAGCACGAACAGCTAAGGTTTCCAAAGCCGATAATATTTCATTTTTGTTCCAATTACTAATGTCAATTGATTTCTGCAGCAATGTTGTCCAATCCATACAGGGTGCGCCTTTTGCCCGAATAATAATAGCCGGAGCTTTCTGTTGATTCAGCCGAATGTCTACCGTATTGGATACCGCATGTGTTTTACCAGTACCGGAGTTACCCAGAAAAAGACGGCCATACTGATTAGCCTCATGCACTATTTTCGATGTAACATCGGACAGTTTCAAAGTTGTGATTCCGCCAAGCGTATCAATTAATCTACGCTGTAATCCCAATTGCCGATCTGTAGGTTTTAATCTCTCCAAGGCAATAAACATATTGTTGCTTATAGACGTTTCATTAACCTTGATGGCGGGCAAGTCGTTCACGCCTTCATTTATTGCGCTGATCGCCGGGAGTAAGTTAGCCAGATTGTGGTCGATGTTTGCTCTAATTGCTTTTAGCTCAGGCAGCAGATCACTATCCGTTGGCAGCGTTTCGATGAACCGGGTGATCAGCAAAGTTCCATTCTGCAAAACCTTCGTGGTTTCCCCGATGCGATCAAGCAGGTCTTTACGGTAGGTTTGACTGAAAAGTAGCTGCTCGATATGATCCTGGATAATTCCAGGGCCGTGCAGTTCCGGGATATAGCGCTTATCAAGCCAGCCGGCCTTTTCAAGTTCGAATTGTTGGAGGAGCTGGTTAAAGGTTACCAACTCATGCTCAAACCAGAATTTATGCATACCCTCGTTGTCTGTTTTCAGCAACTCGTTTTGCATGTCCTGCTCAAACCACCAAGTAAATGTCGTTGCATTATAGGCCTTTTTTATTTTATCTGTCAGTTGATCTACTCGTGATTCTTCAGTATTGGCCACCGGTATCTGTCCTTTCCCAATTTTTGTAGAATTGACCGATCTGGGAACACAGATGATATATTCCTGGATCTTTTTCCGGAGTTTGAATGCAGTATGCACCGAGTTTTCGATCTGGGTAATCTGGCTGTCTTGCATGGAAGTCCGAAACCACTTTGCTTGCACAGCAATGAGATCACCGTTTTTCAGTTCGCCGTAAGCTTCGATCCCGCCGTCGCCTCCCGCACCATTGATCACACGGAACTTAATCAGATCATTGCCGTATTTCCTTCGCAGGCTTCGTTCAAATAGCTGGGTGCAAAAAGTTTCAAAAGCATTTTGCGGGCTGTCTCCATAAGTTTTAAAATTATCAAAGCTCATAACAAGCGATTAGTAATGTATTATATATAGTATTTAAAAGCTAACGGGGGTGCTTGAATATCTGTACTTGCCGTAAGTATTTCGCCAATTTTATCAGCGAAACGTAAGGTTACAGGAATGCCATCAGCATAAATACAGGCATTGTAGTTCAACTTAGTTAAAGACATTATGTCTTTCAATACCTGTTCGATATTTGCTTCCCCTTTATTTATTTCAATAAAAATGGGATTAGGCACCTCCAGTGATAGAGTCGTTTGTGTTTTAGGAACATAACCAATTGTCCACAAAAAAGCAGAACGTTCATTAATAACCAAAGCATTTCCTCTCATTATCGGATAAGCACCTTCCCCCTTAAATAATTTAATTTGTGGACGTGTATCAATAGAAATTCCAACAAGGTTTGTTCCGTCAGGAACAACCTCTTTAAAAGCATCCCATTCCTCTTTGTTGAATTTAGTCTTAGAATGGATGAATATTTCTTTGGGATAGCCTTTCATTTGTTCCTGATAAGACTTTATGGCTTGTGATAAAAGAGCTTTGGCTTCCTTGGGCTTTAAATGAAATTCCCCCTTTTTCGGATTGTACCACGGGCCAACCGCGCCTTTGAAAACCGTACCGTCTCCACTATCCAAAAACATTTGAGCGGCACAACAAGCATTTTTTGTATTCTTATCTTGTTCTAATTGTTTATAAACTAACCCCAGGTAACATACTCCTTCTCTTATATCCGAAAGTTTCCACGGCTTGCCACCGGCTTTATAATATGCAGCCGTTGAGATTGTCCAAGCAAGATGTCCTTCAATTTTCTTGAAATTTCGTAAAGGTTGCCCAAAGCCGTTAGTAAAGCTTTCCCAAGCCAAAGTGCTTTCTCTTAAAATCTGTGTAGTAATCATGTGAGGAAGTAGCCTTGCCTTTAGCTGGTCGTGAAATTGCGCGTCATACTTGTATGCTTCAGCAGCAAGATTGTCTTCCTCAAACAATGACGGCATAGCAATATATTTCTTTGCCTGGCTTTTTTTCAATACAGATTTCTTCTGAACTAAATCCTTGGGAATGGAAGAATTTGGACGACAATATTGGAATATTACATCTGGAACTATCACAAACCAAACATCAATCTTGTCTTCATCGTTTTTGACAGCTTGCAAGATTTTATTCAAAAACAGGTTAACTACTTCATAAGTTCTCGCATAATTGTTATCCAATGGAATTGCATCATTTATCTCATCACTTGTAATTTCTTTAAAAGAAATATTGTTTGCCTCCCATTTACAATTAAATACAGCTTCAAATCCTGGAAAGAAAGGTCGGGTGATATTATTGGAATTATAAACTGGTTTTTGGATTTTTTCAAGGTAATTTTTAAATGCCCCTAATCCTTGTTTCGTTCCGACAACACCACTTCTTATGCCATAGATTTTAGGTTGTTCCAAAGGGCCAAATAATGCTAAACCATCCCGCACATCTTCACAACTTTGATTAAATGCGAATTTCATTTTTGGCTCTTCGATATACAAAAGTTCTTTCATTAGTTTTCAGTTGAGGTTACTTCAAAATCTTCATTCTCTACTTTATCCAAGTAGGTTATATCGGATAACTCCACTTCTTCATCTAATAGCTCCTTATCAGGTATGATATAGCTTTTATTGCTTTTAAACTTTTGTGGGATAGCAGATACGATTATCTTTTCTTCACTTCCTACATCAAGCGAAAAATCTTCCTCGTTGTCTGACAAATAGGAAATAAATGCCTGCATCTTGTTTTTCCAATCATCGTTATACCAACCTTTTCCTTGCTTTCTTCTTGCGCTATGTTGGATGGAAGCCTTTTCAATTAGTGTTTCTCCATCGGTTGTAAAGTATATGTGAGAATTGAATACCAAAACCGGAAACGGATAAAGTTTCGTATATGATGACAAGCCATAATGCCAATGTTTTTCTTTCTGTTTGCCTACTAAAAGAACTTTATTGAACTTATCTTTTTCAAGTGTTCCCTTTTTGAACCAGTAGCCAACTTTATTGGACATTTGATAAGGCTCTAAACTTTTTGAAGACAGAAATTTGTTGATCGCCAAATTGCAAAGTCTGACAATAATTCTGCGTGCTTCATTATTGGAGATAAACTCATCTTCATAGCCTTCTTCCAAAATCGCCTTTGTTGATATTCGTATTGTTTTTTGTGGATTATAGGCTTCTGTTTTAGGCAGATGATGCATAAAATCATACTCGTAAGCAAATGTGCCAACATAATTCTTGTAGGGAATGGCAGGAAATGAAAGTGTATTCAAATCAAAATTGTTGGGCATGAATTTATCATAGAAATGAAACCTTAATTCCTCGGGAAATTCAAGTATTGAATACCAATTTGAAGTATATATTTCTTCCTTTTCAACAGGGACTAAATCTTGTAAGAATATTTGCTCATACAAGCTATTTGCCTTTTCCGCATCTGTTTTATTTGGGGTTATCCCTTTGTCTTCAAGAAACTTAATTAGTTCTTGTAGTCCAACAGCCCATGACTTCTTAAAATCAATTGCATTTAATCTCACTATATCAATATTAATATCATCATACGTGAGGTCGTTATCAATCATTAATGGGACCACAAAAGTGGCATCATTCGATGCTTTTTGTGTTTTTTGAGCAACTGTGATCTCCTTTAATACTCCATCCCGGCTATTGGAGATTGCAGACATAACCACAAAAAACTGAATAGTGCTATCTCTAATTTCTGCCTCAATAGTTTTCCAAAAATCCACTCCTTTATCTAAGTAAAATACATCACACCAAACTTCATAACCCAATGTGATTAGCTTTAATGCTACCCACTTCGTAAAATCGTTGTCATTCGGTGTTGCATGACTTATAAAAATCTTATTTCTCATTAATATTTTCCGATAGTTTAGATATTTAGCCGTTTAAATCCTTCAGCACAATTAATAATGCCCGTCTTCCAGTTCTATCATCCTCAATGATGCTCCTTATTTTATCTGCCGTCCATAAAACCAAAAGTTCTTCAGAAGAAACATTAAGAAATGCAGCAAGTCTTTCTAAATGCTTTCTCGGCAAAAGTCTTTCTTCATTTTCCACCTTGCTGATAAAGGCGCTGTCCAACTCTAAAGCTGCTCCAACTTCTCTTAGAAATAGACCCTTACTCTCTCTTAATTCTTTTATGCGTTTTCCAAATGCCATTTTGATTTTTTGCGACTTGTCTAAATAGTTCAAATTTAAGAAAAGTAGCTCAAACGTTAGCAAAGAAAACACAGGAATAGTCACCTTCGTGCTACCATGTCAATAGAAAACAACAGCAAATTCCCGCCATAAAATGAAATAATGCCGCAGCCTGTTGCCCGCAAGCGGATAACGGAAATGTGATCGGTGGGAAGCCGGTTTCGGACAAGTGGCTGCACCGCTTCTCTGCGCAGCGGCGTTCCGCCCACGGGGAAAGGAATGCCGATGCGCTGCCCGGGAGGTCTTTAGGCGACCTTTATAGGTTGGGTGGTAAAATTGTCAAGGTTATGGAAAAAGCCTTTGTTTTCGGTCATTCCGTGGCGGAAAAGACGCCATAGCAGGGAGCAACCCATTTGGGCAAGAGAGGGATTAATATAAAGGTCTTGTTTTTCCAGTGCTTCAGCCAAAGAACAGCTTGGGGTATTGTCGGTTGCTTCGGATTGCTTCAGCAATTCGCCGTATTCATCTGTAATAAACGGCAGGTTGCCAATAGCCAGATATTTTTCAGACTTTGGCTGCTTTATAGTTCCGATAGTGGATAGCAGCACCTGTCCGGTGGATTGACCGTTACCGAAATCCATCCAGTATTTGGCCTGGTTGCAGAACGTCCTGTTATTATTCAGTCCTTTCAATATTTCAGCTATTTCAAATCTTGCCTTTACACCATCAACGCAGGAAATGTAAATACCTGCCTGTGCATTTTCCGGCAACCTGCCTAAACCATCCCTTTCAAATTTTTCTGTTTCAGCTTTCCAGTTTGTACCCGCCCACCTGTTGGAACGGTTTATCAGGGCAACCGATTTGTACAGCCCTACCTCAGATTCAGCAAAACGCTGTCTGCCTAAATTGGCATCGGTTACTATATCATCATCCCATAAACGCACCTGCAGCCCTGCATGTCCGAGCGCATTCAGACTGTAATTCATTTCTAACAGTGCAGTAAGCACTTTTGAGCCTGTACCACCTGCACCTATCAGGTTTACCTCGATGGGGTTTGCGGGAGCAATCAGGTCATTGTCTGTAAAGTGTACATTTATTTTATCCGTTTTCATCGCAGTATGTTTTTTATTGTCCTGTCTGTCTTTTTTAATACTTCTTTCGGGAATGCTTCACCGGTTTTCCGCAACTTTTTCCACAGGCTCACGCAGTTGCCCTGTATGGGATTATGGTTTTGCATCAGGTGACTGAAATAACTATTAAAGAAATAGGCTTCCCATGCGGCAGTAAATTCCTCCAATGATGCTGACTTTTTGATATTGACATCTACTGTACCCATACACACATCTCCATTTGCATAGACATTGAAAAAAGGTGCATGATAAAGCGGTGTGTTTTCGGTCGGTTTCCTGTTACTTTTCAAAGCATAGATATACAGCTTTTCTTTGCTGGCTACCCAAAGCAGGGCGGGCACACTTGCCATACCGTTAGGAATGTCTAACCCGCTGGCAAAAAATAGATTTTTACAGGTTGCTTTTGTAAACCACATCACAAAACCATTTTCCGAAGGGTCTGTATAAAGGATATTTGCAGCAATTATACCTTTTGGTTTTAAAAAAGTCTTGCTGCCTTCGCCTGCTGTGTCCAATGCCTTTGACAAACTTTGTGCTTCATTGACCGTCAGGGGATGCGCATTAATAGGATTGCCATTCCTGTCCATATCAAAATACTCTACATACATTTCCGCATCCCTTCCTTTTGCTTCATAAAAGACCAATGCCGTTTTAGGATGATAGAGCGTGCCGATATTTTCCATTACATCTTTCATAATATTTGTTTTAATCGTTAATGAGCAGGCAGCATAAATCGTCTATCAAAGGGAATAGCCTGTTTTCAAATTCAAGATTGCAGCCAGAGATTGCTGTTCCATTGAACTTTTTTGTTACGGTAGGTTCTTCGATTGCAGCACATTCGTTGAACTCATTGTTTACACATTCGGCAATCGTTTCATACAGCCATCCCTTTGTGCCTGCTATAAAGGATATATACTTTTCCATGCTGATTACTTCATTATACGATTCATCCTCATTATATACATATTTTGCGTTTTGGAAAACAGTTGTTGCGGGATAGTCAGCATATAGTGAAAACATATCCTCTGCTACTTTCAGGCATTCCTGCTCAAAGCCGGTCTTAGGTTTGAATGTCTTTATTCGTTGCCCAAATACATCAAGGGTTTTACGGTTGGATATTTTTTGTTCCATCTTTTCGCCGCACCACGCTGCAACCTTTAATTCCTCCTTACGGCTGTCCAATGCTTCTTCTTCATCGTCCTGCTCAATCCAATCCGCAATCATTTCACATTGCCAGTATAGGTAAGCATCTTCCTGCCTGTAATAAGGTATGTCAGCTACATGATACAGGTAAGCAAATACAGATAACAGTAACCGGGCTGCTCTTTTTGTTTTCTTACTTCTAAGCATTTTATAGAGCGGTATCACGGGGATATAATACAGGGTTGAACCTGTATTATATTGTTCCTCGCTGATAAGAAAGGTCTTTCCCCTCTCATCCCGTACCAAACGCAAACTGCTCCAGTTCTTAACGTTCCGTTTTAAATGGTTCTCCACTTCCCAAACAGAAAGGGCAATATTGTACGGATATTCGAACGTCCTTGTATCCATAGGCTCAAAGCCCTTGTAATGCTTTGCAACTGCACACAGGGAGTAATAAAAATCGGTTTCTGTTTTCTCCACTTCCGTAGCAGGTTGTACTGTTTTCGTTGCTGCCAGTTTGGGCAGGAAAGTGGTTCTTAAAAAACCATTGGCAACATCCGTAGCGGTACAGCCTTTCGTTTGTCCTTGCCTATTTCCTGTGCGTCCTTTGTTCTTTGTACCCATGCTGTGAATCCGCTCAACTGTTGGTACAGCTTTCTTTGTCTTTTTTGTTGAGGCATTTGGATGATGCCCGATATAATATTGCGTTGCATATTCCATTGCATTAAATTTTAAGATTAACCTTTTGTTCCCATCACACTTTCAAAACGGTACTGTACCGTATCTTCTTCAATTCGTGGTGCGGATATTTTGGCGGTGGTGAGTATGGGATAAGTATTGGCGTAAAAGTTCATTACTGCTTCCACGCTCCATGAGGGTTCAGGGTCTGTGAGCCTTATATCCGTCCCGTTTTCTTTCATCAGGAATACCCTGCCTAATTGCTTTGCTATTAACATGACTTTTTGTTTTAAAGATTATTGATTTGTTTCTTCGTCTTCATCCCAATCGTCCCCGCTTGTTCCTGCATCGTCATCACTATATTCGTCCTCCGCAATCGCTTCATCGCTTTGCGGCTGCTCATCACTGGTAGGGGTTACGGTTTCACCGAACAGGTCGGGTGCAAACTTTGCGGATAAGGATGATTTTCGTTTACGGATAGATTCTGCTTGTTCCAGATATTCTGAAGGGTCGGGTACTTTCATCCATGCTTCCTTAAATTTTCCTGCTTTCTCCAGTTCATCCACTTTCTGCATGGCTTCTTTGTATTTCTTCTCCCTCGCTTCTTTTTCCCTGCGCTCTTTATCTGCCTTTTCCTTTTCCATAGCAGATTGCTTTTTTGCTTCTTCCAATTGTTTCATGAAACCTTCCATGTCCACCATTAAACCTGAAGCGGTTTGTATGGGAGTGGTTATCCCTTCAAAGAAACCGTTGTCCAGTTCTTCGGCTGTTCCCCTAAGACTAAGCGGCGGTATCAGTTTCCTTGCCTTGTCCCCGCATTGCTCGTTGTTCAGCATCACTGATACTATCCAGTTGTTTTCCGCTCCCTTGCGTATGGTCAGTTGCAGGTCGCCTGTTATCTTTAATGCGGCTACACCGCTGAAAAAATTTGTTGTTTCCATTGCTTAAATATTTTTTGATTAATAATTTCCATATAGTCCTGTATAGTTTCGTTCCTGTACCATGTCATTTAAAAATCCATCCATACAACCCCCATATCATAAGGGCTAATGCCACCCACTTCAGCACCCATTCTATTGCAAGTGTGATTAAGCCCACGAAATAGTTATTGAAGTGCTGCAACCCGCCCAAGCCCCTTCGGTTGAATTGTCGCATACCGACAAATAACCTTATGCCTAACCCGATAAAGAACAGTAGCGGGAAGGATGTATTATGTATTAGATTGATGAGCGTTTCCATTGTAGTTGTTTTATTATTGCCTGTTATGAATGTTGTTCTTCATTGGTGAAAGCCCCGTTGATATAGTAGCCGATAAGCCGCTCCCACAGCCTTATCAGGCTGTCCGTATCTACATAGAAAAAACCTGTGCGGCTGCAATGAATGATATACACGGGCATATCCTTATAGTCTTTATCAAGGCTTTGTTCTTTAGCGCAACTTTTCGCTTCTTCAATTGATTTTGTCTTCATAACTCCGATTTTTAAAGGCGACCGCCTTTGCAGGCAGTCGCCTGTTATTGATTAATTGATGTTGAACATTGCCGCTCCGTCCTGTGCGAACTGGCTGCACAATTCAAATGCCCGCTGTGCTTTAGTCTGTGCTGTGCCACCCATCACAATAGATTGCAACTTGCTTTCATCGTCTTTGTAGCTACGCACATTCTGATAGTAACCTGTTACCGCATTGTATGCCCCGAATACTGTTCCTTTGGTGGTGTTCATCTGTTGGGTATCTGCTATCATTGCATAAGCAAAGGCATCATCAACCGTATTTTTAAACACGGTTGATAGTTCATCGTCCGCACCTTTTTTCAGTGCGTCCAATGTTTCCTTATTAGGGCAAAGTGCCAGTTGGATAAGTTTCTTTACTTCTTCATCACAAATACGAACCTTCGTCCATTGATTGAAAATCCCTTCTAATTGGGTGCTTAGTTGGTTGGCAAGTCCCATTACTTTGTGAGCGTTTTCCAAACGTTGTTTTGCGCCGGATGTGTGGCGTATGCGTACCACGTTAGACATATTGCCCAATGCTGCATTGAGGGTGTTTTGACAAACGACACGCACAGGCGTAAACGCTGCGGTAATGCTTCCTGTACCATCGTGTGAGGTGGTCAAAAAGATGTACTTTTCGGTAATATCATCGCCAGTACCAACACGGATATAGTCGGGAAGTTTAGCGGTTATAAAAATCCGCTCCCCATTACCCAATGCCCCTGCTGTTTCGTATAAGATACCATCCTCGCCGCCCACAATAGCATCAAAAAAAGCAAAGGCGTCCGCATTCTGTACTATCTGGTAATCCTTTCCCACTACGCCAAATACCTGGTTGGTATCGGTGCGCATGGTGGCGAAGTTGTCGGGGAGCAAGATGTTGCCACCTTCTTTTATTTCACCGTCACCTGATATGCTTATACCTGTGCCACGGGTGTATAAGGGTGATTTGATAACCTCGAAATCAAGCCCTGCGAATTTGATGGCTTCGGCACTGGTGGGATACCCGTCTACTATCTGACCCAAATTGTGCCATGCTTTCTGCTGTACACTGAAGAAACTGTATTTGCCTGTGCGTCCGTTGTAATTAAGATTATGTGCCATGATTAAAATTTTTAAAAGTTGATAAATCAAAATGGATTGTTAGAAAGGCAAATCGTCATTGTTAGCAGGTGCTACGGAATTGTTTTTGTTACCACCTGCTACTGTTTCAGGCTGCTTGCCGCTCCCATGAAATTTGATTTGCGAAGTGTGGAAATTGAGGGCTGCGTGAGCCTCGCCATTGCCTCCAATCCATGCCCTTGCACTCACCCTGCCATTGAGTTCTACCAATGTTCCTTTGGTGAGCGCCTTAGCCACGTTTGTTGAAAGCCAGTAGGCGCAGTTGAAATACTCCGTGAGTTGCACCCGTTCGCCCTGTTTGTTGCGGTAACTGTCGTTCACTGCTACCGAAAAATTAACTACCTGTTTGTCGCCGGGGGTGGTGCTGATTTTTGCATCCCCTGTCAGTCTGCCAATGATGTTCATGTTTTTTAATTTTAATTGTGAAACCATTTTGTTTGTTTCTTTTTTCACCCGCCTGACTTAAAGGCATTTTTCCAAAAAGAAAAAACGGGAAAAAAGAAAGCAGCGACAGAGTGCGGGAATGCGTGAAAAACCAAAAGGAAACGGAATAAGTCCCGAAAGGTGGATTGGTGAGGTACGAGCCAATCCATTATGCCGTAGTCTTTTGGTTAGGTACGTGTATGAGCTCCCGCACTATCTTAGCTGCCTTTTTATCCGTTTCGATTGGAAAATGCCAAGCAGGCTGGTTGGTTGGCAATCTCAACCGATGCGGCTTTGATAGCAGCTTATGTAGTGAAGCATGAGGGATATGTAAGGCGGCGAAGTATGAGCCGGTGTACAACACGGAAGCGAAGCGCACCCTGGAATAGCCAGACCCGAAGGGACATGCCCAAAAGAAAAGTGAATTTCAGTGGCTATTTTGCAAGTGTCCAAATGTGTCTTCCTAACTGCAAAACAGAATCAATAATATTAAAGGACTGGTCCACACTTTTTTTAACATAATACCATCCATTTAAGCATTATATCCAACTCATTTGCCCCTTCCCGAATAGTCTTGCCTGTTCATTATTTAAGAATTTGCTTAAATACGTAAACATTTCTTACCTTTGACACGAAAAGAAAGCATGACAATGGGTAACACCTGCATCAGGTTACAGGCGAACATCGGGCAAATTAAAAGTTGCCGTGAAAAATTAAAGGATAACTCAAAATCATTTTTGCAGTTGGGACAAATTCTTGCATTAGCCGGCAACGAAGTGCGGCTGAAAATTCTGTTTCTACTTGAAGAAGAAAATGAACTCTGCCCTTGCGACCTTAGCGATATTTTAGGAATGAGCATTCCGGCAGTTTCTCAACATTTACGCAAACTTAAAGACGGTAGCATCATTGAAGCCAGAAAAGAAGGACAAACTATTTTCTATTCATTACGCAGTGAGCATTTAAAAGTTTTAAGACCGTTCTTTAAAATTATCAATCAACAAAATATGGCGATAGTATGACAACAGCAACAAAAAATAGTAAAGGTTGGATTGCAGGACTGTTGACAGCAGTTGCAGCTTCACTTTGCTGCATTACACCCGTTTTGGCTTTCTTAGGTGGGGCAAGCGGACTTGCCTCATCATTTTCGTGGATTGAGCCATATCGTCCATACTTAATCGGTTTGACAATTGCAGTTTTTGCATTTGCGTGGTATCAAAAACTCAAACCACAGAAACAAATTGACTGCGACTGTGAAGCTGACAACAAAAAATCTTTTTGGCAATCAAAATCATTTTTAGCTATCGTTACAGTAGTTGCAGGACTGTTAATCGCATTTCCTTACTACGCCAAAATATTTTATCCAAAACCACAGGCAGCAAAAGTTATTGTTGTTGATAAAACCAATATTGCGACAGTTCAATTAAACATCAGTGGAATGGACTGTGAAGGCTGTAAAGCACACATTAACGGCGAACTTTCAAAAGTTAATGGTGTAATTGAAGCAAACACTTCTTATAAAAATGCAAATGCAATCGTAAAGTTTGACAATTCTAAAACATCTGTTGACAGTCTTTCAAGTATCGTAAATAATATTGGCTACAAAGTAATTTCATCAAGCATCATCAATAAATAAAATGGACACAACAATAATACTGCAATCAACAATCACCTGCCCCAACTGCGGACACCAAAAAGAAGAAACAATGCCAACAGACGCTTGCCAGTTTTTTTATGAGTGCGAAAACTGCAAGACAAGACTAAAACCCAAACCAGGCGACTGTTGTGTTTATTGCAGCTACGGAACAGTTGTATGTCCACCAAAACAAAACGGAAATTCTTGCTGCTGACAGAGAAGGGTATGCAGCTAACATTGCATTGCCAAAATGGGGGCAGACGGAAAAACAATCAGCAACAGTGCATATCCAAGCTTCATATCCAGCACGACATTATCTATTTAGCTTTTTGTTGTTATCTTCAACTTTAGTTTTTCAATCAGCATTTGTTCGGGGCTGACGGATTCTAATTCCCCCACTTCGGCAATGCTTTAACGTTAGCGGCAAGTTTCTCAGACAACGATGACAAATAATCTGACAAACATTACACTTCTCGCTATCTGTATGCTCAGTGCATACACTAAAACACAGACGTTGTTTCGTAATGCAAGATAAATTATACACATAAAAAAACATTAATATGAATGAATTTGACTTAATCATTATTGGGGGCGGTGCAGGAGCATTTGCAGCAGCAATTAAAGCAAATGAGCTTAATGCAAAAACACTATTGGTGAATACGGGACTTCCTTTAGGTGGTACGTGCGTCAATGTTGGTTGTGTGCCTTCCAAAAGGCTTCTCTATGCAGGAGAGCTGTTATATAACACCAAGCATCATCATTTTGAAGGAATTGAACTTGAGGTAAAAAGCTTTGACTTTCGACAAGTCATTCAGAAGGAACTGGATATTGTTGAAAAATTTAGAAAAGATAAATATGAGGCTGTATTGCATGATTTACAGAATGTAACCCATCTTGAGGGAAAAGCTTCATTTGTTTCAGATACACGAGTACAGGTTAATGGACAAACCTATACCGGAAGAAAGTTTATTATTGCCACAGGCTCAACCGCAACAGCCCCCAATGTTGAAGGATTACAAAAGATAGGGTACATTACTCATGTTGAAGCATTGCAACTTCAAGTCCAACCACGAGAGCTTATTATTTTGGGAGCAGGTGCTGTAGCGCTTGAGTTTGCTCAAATGTATAGCAGGTTTGGTACAAGAGTAACGATTCTGCAACGAAGCAGTAACATTTTCAGGCAAGCAGAGCCAGAACTAACTGAACGACTGCAAGAATTGTTGAATGAAGAAGGAATAACCATCAAAACAAATGTCACCCTCCGGAAAGCAAGTAAAGAAAATGGTAAAAAAGTAATCATCTATCACACATCGGATGGAGAGCAAAGTGTGGAAGCTGATGAAATCCTTGTAGCCACTGGCAAGACACCAAATACCAAAGACCTTGCACTTGAAAGCATCCGTCTGGAAATCAACGAGAAACAGGCAATTACAGTTAACAACTTTTACCAAACCTCAAAATCTCATATATACGCTGTAGGAGATGTAACAGCATTACCGCTTCGTCTTGAAACGACAGCAGGAAAAGAAGGAACATTAGCCACTGAGAACGCTTTGACAGGCTCACAAAATACAATTGACTATGACACTGTTCCTCATACAATCTTTACTGACCCACAGCTAACCAGTGTTGGGTTAACAGAAGATGCTCTGATGAAAAAGCTCAACGTTTGTGATTGTCGTACAGTTTCATTCTCCCAAATCCCTAAAGGCATAATTACCAATAGAACAGAAGGACTTATCAAAATGGTAACCCATCCCAAAACACATCAGATAGTGGGCGTGCATATACTTGCTCCCAATGCCAGCGACCTGATTGCAGAGGCAATGGTACTTATAAAACATAAGGCAACAATTGCGGAAGTGCTTGATACGTTGCCTGTTTTTCCAAGTATGTCAGAGGCAATAAAGCTTGTGGCATTGTCATTCACCAAAGACATTTCTAAATTGAGCTGCTGTATTTAATAAGGATTGCTGTGCTGTCAGAAAGACAGGGAAAAGAAATGCTCTTGAGACCGACAGAGACTGAACCCATGAATCAAGTATTTAAATTGGCATACTTAGGGAGTTTAGAAAACGTGGACAAAGAAGAATTGAGAAAAGCAGATATTGAAGTTTCAAAAGTGTTTCAAGAAAAATTTAAGGGTATAGGACTTCTAAATAAATACTTTCCGACGGGGAAGGTAGCCAGCCGCTAACATTGCATTGGCGTATATGGCGGGGCGACGAATATATTCTCAGCTTTTTGTTCGCTATTCAGCTTTAGTTTCGGCTGACGAATAACGCCAAGCGACAAAATAAACAATGAGCTTTTATATCTTTAATCAGCAGCGGCACCAGGCAGACGGAACACAGAATACCGCCACATCGCCAATGCTTCAACGTTAGCAGCAACCCTGCCGGCTGACATTTCGCTATTGGTCGGAAAGCCAAAACCTCAACTACCCACCGCCCATTTTGGCACATTTGCAAGGCACACAAAGCCATACACAAACCTAACCTTGCAAAAGAGCCAAAATTTCCCTGACGCAAAGCCCAAGAAAATGAACGGATACACCCCCCTGACACAATACCTTTGCTATCGTATAAAACAAAATCTATGTTACCCAAGGAATTAACCGCAGACTTAGTAAAACGACTATCTATGATTAAAGGTCAAATAGAAGGCATTATTAAGATGTTTGACGAAGACAAAGACCCTGACCAAATTTTAAATCAATTTAAGGCTGCTGACCACGGTTTGCAAAAAGCTCACTATCTTTTAATGGATGAAGTTTTCAGAAAGAGCCTTGCACTTAAGCTTGTAAAAGTGATGAACGCCTGCCCGGGTAACTGCCAGGATGCTGAAAAAATAGAATATCTTAAAGACCAGTTTCCAATGCTTGAATTTGATGAGCTGACTTCCAAAATAAAAGAAATTAATGCCATTGATAAACGTTTGACACAACACAATGAAAAAAATTTGAAAAAAGATTTGGAGGACACCCCACCTTCCGCCTGACTTTTGTTCTTCACTAAATAACTTTAAAAAATGGAAAATCAAAAGAAAAGAAAAATTGAAGTGTTTACTGCCGGTTGCTCTGTTTGTGAACCTGTCGTAGAAACGGTTAAGTCTATGGCTTGCTCTGATTGCGATGTAATAGTGTATAACCTTGCCGAAACAAAAGGTAACGAAGCCGCTGATAGGGTTAAAGCTTATGGCATTAAAGCATTACCTGCTGTTGCTGTGAACGGAAAGCTGTTGTCTTGCTGCCAAAACAAAGGAGTCTCTGAAGCAGAACTGAAAAGTGCAGGAATTGGTAAGCCCTTTTAGTTTAGTACATAGGTCGCTTAAAAAAGTTAAGCGAATTTTCTTTAACAATCTTATTAAATACATTATGGCAACAGAAAGTGTTCAAATGAAAGTTTCCGGATTAATGTGTTCTTTCTGCACCATGAGTGTAGAAAAAGCATTAAAGCGTTACCCGGCAATTAATAGTGTGATGGTAAATCTTGTTCATGGAATTGTATTGGTTGAGGCTGATACTGCTAAAATGAACCGTGAACAATTGGCTGAAGCTGTTGAAAAATTAGGTTATGTTGTTTCTTCAACCGAAGTGCAGCAATACAAAACTGATGAAGAACTATTCAGCCTGATAAAGAAACGTGGTATTATTGGAATGGTAGCTGCTGCTATTGATTTGCTTGTTGACCCGTTGAATGTATTTAGTCTTCCGCAACAACAGTACAGGGCCTATTTTAGCTTGGCTGTAGCTGCCTTTATTTTGTTTTGGGTAGGATACCCAATACTTCGTAAAACAATTATGGCGGTAAGGCAAAGAGTAATTAATGCTAATGTGTTGTTGTCTGCCGGCGCATGGGGTTCTTTTATGATTGGTGCTATATCTCTTTATAATCCTGTCTTTCCAAACTTTTTGCCTGTTGCTGCCTGGTTAATGTCGCTGCATTTATTTTTTGGTTACTTTAAGTTAGATACCCGAAAGAAAGCATCTGATGCAGTCCGCAAACTTATTAATCTTCAACCTGCAAAAGCAAGGGTGTTGAGAGGTGAGCAATTTGTTGAGGTATTGACCAAAGAAGTAACTGTAGATGAAGTTGTTGAGGTAAGACCAGGTGAACGCATTCCTTTGGATGGAGTTGTATTAAATGGTGGTGCAAGTGTTGATGAAGCAAGTTTTACAGGTGAAAGCATACCTGCTCTTAAAGAGATTGGTTCCAATGTTATTGGTGGTACTTTAAATCTTGATGGTGCATTACAAATAAAGGTTTCTAAAATCGGACAGGATAGCTTTTTAAGTCAGATTGTTAGTTTAATGAGCCGCATCGCTGAAAAGAAACCGCCTGTGGAATTGTTAGCTGATAAGCTCATGAACTATTACGGACCTGTTGTATTTATTATCGCTGCCATTGCCTTTGTTGCATGGGGATTGGTAACTGGGAATTACATACAAGCAACACTTGTATTGCTCACTACAATAATTATGGGTTACCCTTGTGCATTGGGAATTACTACACCCATGCTCGCTGCTATTGCCGGTGGTAAAGGAATTTCAATTGGCCTGTTAGTTAAGGCAAGCGAAGTGTTTTACGGATTGTCAAGAGTAGATACTATTGTATTTGATAAAACCGGTACACTTACCTATGGCAAACCCACAGCAACAGATGTTCATGCTCTTAATGGAAATAGCATTGAATTATTATCTATTGCAGAGGCATTGGAAAGTAAATCTGAACATCCTATTGGGCAAGCCATTACTTTTTTTGCACAAAAAGAAGCTGCGCCTAAATTGTCTATAAATGATTTTAAAGCTATTCCCGGCAGGGGTGTTACAGGAAGTATAAATGGCGAAACTGTACTGGCCGGTAAACCTTCTTTTATAGAACAAAGTGGTATTGATGTTACAAATGAAATAAGGAATTCAATAACAGCTTTAGGCAGCGATGGTAAAACTGCCGTACTTATTTGCAAAGGTAATAATGTAATTGGTATTATTGCTTTGCAAGACACACCACGCCCTACTGGTGAACAGGTAATAGCAAAGATGAAGCATAGAGGTATAAGAACTGTAATGCTTACCGGTGATTCCAAACAAGTAGCAGTACCTATTGCAAAAAAATTGGGTATTGATGAAGTGCAGACAGAATTATTGCCTAATGAAAAGGCTACGGCAATTGAAGAATTACAAAAGAAAGGTTACAGGGTCGCCATGGTGGGCGATGGAATAAATGATGCACCGGCTTTGGCACAATCTGATGTAGGGATTGCCATAGGTGCGGGTACTGATGTAGCCATAGAAGCTGCCAGTGTCATCTTAATTGGTGATAGATTAATTGATGTATTGAATGCAGTTATATTAGGAAAGGCAAGCTATAAAACAATGACAGGAAATGTTATTGTTGCCGTGCTATTTAATATAGTTGGAATGCTGCTTGCAACCTTTGGTTTGATAACTCCGATGCTTGCTATTGTAGTGATGATTGTTAGCATTTTTTCAATATTAATTAATACGCTTCGTGTAAGAACCCTACGACTTGAAACCGTTAATCAGGAAACGGCAATGGCACTAACTGAAATAAGCTTTAAAGTAACCAATATGGTTTGTGAAGGCTGTGCTGAAAAGATAACAACTGCTCTTACTGCATTACCTGGTGTTAGAACTGTGAAGCCTAAAGTTATTCAAAAACAAGTACAGATAAATTATTATCCTGAACAAATAAAGCAGGATGATCTTAAAAACGTTTTAGAAAAAGAGGGGTTTAATGCAATTGAAATATAAATACAATGATGAATAGTTTACAGACAACAAAACGAGAATATTTATTGTACGTATTATCGGCTGCCACATTTCTAATTTTTTTTCAGTTATATATGGTTGCGCCACTTCTACCTTCCTTATCTGTATTTTTCAATGTATCGGAACAAAAAATAGGCTTAATTGTGCCTGCATACCTAATCCCGTATGGTATATCAACACTTTTTTACGGATTGCTGGCAGATAAGATTGGAACTAAAAGAGTGGTATTGTCATCATTTTTTGTTTTTGTTGTATTAACCGCACTTACTTCTTTTTCTAAATCTGTACCCCAGTTAATAACTTGGCGATTGCTTACAGGAATTGGAGCAAGTGGTGTAGTTCCTATGGCATTAGCTTGGACAGGACAATCATATTCTTATGAAGAAAGAGGCAGGCCGCTTGGATGGCTTTTTGGAGCAATGGCTGGTGGTGGTGCTTTCGGAGCATCCACAGGAGTGATTCTTGAATCATATATTGGCTGGAGGATGTTATTTTTAGGAGTGTCTATTTTAGCCATTTTGATATGGACAATACTGTGGTTTGTCTTTCGTAATCTTGGTGATGTACAAATGGAAAGGCAGAAACTGACATTCACTAAAGTTTTCAATGGTTATAGGGCATTATTTTCAGGACATCGAGGAAAAATTGCTTACACCTATGTGTTGCTTAACGGAATTTTTCATGCAGGTGTATTTACCTGGCTCGGCCTATATTTTGAAAAAATTTTCGGTTTAAGTGGTGTTGCTATTGGATTTGCTATTATGGGTTATGGGTTGCCCGGATTTATATTTGGACCATTTATAGGAAAACTTGCAGACAAAAAAGGCAGGAGTACACTTTTACCAATTGGTCTGGCAATTAGTGCTCTATGTGCATTAATTCTCTCGCTGAATATCCCTTTATACATAGCAACAATAGCCGTAATCCTTCTCTCTCTGGGATATGATCTGACTCAACCGCTGCTTGCAGGAATAATAACCCAGGTGGGTAAAGAAAGACCAGGACAGGCGATGAGCCTGAATGTGTTTATGCTTTTCGTAGGATTTGGATTAGGAAGTTATTTATTTGGTTTGGCGCTTCACCTTAGTCTTATAAAAGCCTTAATAATATTTTCAATTGTTCAGGCAACACTGTCCATTATTGCGATTGCCTTATTTAGAGGAGAAAAAAAATCTTTAAGTAAAGTATTAGTATAACATTTTATTCAAAAACATTTTTCATTAAAAACCTAAAATTATGATAAGGAAAACTTCAGTATTTAAAACGGGAGTAACGTTATCATTATTAATCATTTTTTTCGGGACATCTTCCTGCGCACAGCAACCTAAGAAAGCCGAACAAACAACTCCTAAAGAACAGGCAAAACAAGTAGTTATGCAAAAAATAAAGATGCCGGTTGATGGAATGACCTGTAGTGCATGTCAATCTAATGTAAAGAAAACTATTAAGTCAATTGATGGGGTTTCAGATGTGGAAGTAAGCCTTGAAAAGAGATACGCTTACTTCACATATGATCCGCAAAAAGTAAAAGTTGAAAATATACAAAAAGCAGTAAACGATAAAGGATATACAGCCGGAAAACCACAAAAGGTTAAGCAATGAGTTTAGAACATTTTGTACAACAGTTTAGCCAGGAACTGGCAAATGGTAATCTATATAGCCTATTGATTGCTGCACTTGCCGGAATAGTATCTACAGGAGTATGTCCATGCACCCTACCAGTGAGTATTGGAATAGCAGGACTTGTAAGCAGTAATAGCGAAAAGAAAACAAATACAGCATTTATAATTGCGCTTGCATTCTTTTGCGGTATTGTAGTTTGTTTGGCTTTGTTAGGTGCATTAGCCGGACGATTAGGAATTTTTCTTACAGAAACATTCGGTCAATACTGGGCTTTGTCTATGGCGCTAATTTCGCTTATTGCTACTGCTGTCGCCTTTTATGGAGCAAGACTAAACGTAGCTAAATTAACCGCTATTCGCAGACCGGGGATTGGGGGCTCATTTTTGTATGGATTGATTTTTAGTTTAGGAACATCTGCTGCGCCTTTATTACTCTTACTTTCCGTAGCTGCTGCAAAAGCAAATCCATTTTTTGGATTTATGCTTGCTTTATTTTTCGGAATTGGAAGGGGATTACCCTTTTTAATTGTCAGCATTTCTGCCGGTGCAATTACTAAGTTCGCACAACTGACTTGGCTTAGAAAAAGCATTCAGATTGTTAGCGGTATCGCATTGTTATTTGTCTCATACTATTATATCAAAGTGTTTATTGATTTGCAGTAAAAACGAAAATCAGATTAGGTAATTGCCACAATGCCAGACACCAATCCAACTTGCAAAAGAGTGTTCTTTTCTCCTACGGTTGCAGTTAGCATTACTATTGGACTAAGGCTTCAGTATGAGTGACGAATGTGGCTGTGCTTACAAAACCGACCATGAAAAAGACATCGGTAAAATTTCTATCGCTTTCACCAACTCAATAATGAAAGACGAAGAAAGAGCCTATTTGCGTACACTTCCAGCACATATCAAAGTTGAGTTTCAACTAAACGAAGACAAATTGAATTTGCTTTTGGTACATGGCAGTCCACGAAAAAATAAACGAGTATCTTTTTGAAGACAGAGAAGAAAAAAGTATTCTTCGCATTATGGAAACAGCAGACGCAGACATTATGTGTTTTGGGCATACACACAAACCTTACCACCGCACCTTAGAGGAAACAGCAGAAGACAAAACAAGATATCGCCATGCCATCAATATAGGGTCAGTAGGCAAACCCAAAGATGGCAGCCCACAGGGAGGTTATGTAATGCTGCACATCAACGAGAGCAGTAGTGTATTAAGCAACGATAGAATACAGGCAGAATTTATCCGCTTTGACTGTGATGTAGAAAAAGCAGCCAGGGCAGTAGAAGAAAGCCCATTGCCCGATGAGTATGCAGATATGCTAAGGAAAGGTTATTAACCAAACACAAAAACCAATCAATATGAACTTTCCTGAAGAATTGAAATACCACAAAGAACATACATGGTTTCGCATAGAAGGCAATAAAGGTACAATAGGTATTACCGAATTTGCACAAAGTGAGTTGGGCGAAATTGTGTACGTTGACCTGACCAATATCGACAACAGCTACAAACAGGATGAAGTTTTCGGAACAGTAGAAGCTTTGAAAACTGTAAGCGATTTGTTTATGCCGGTCAGCGGGAAAGTAACCGCTATCAATCCCCGGTTAAGACAGGAACCAACATTGGTAAATGGCGACCCTTTTGGTAAAGGCTGGATGATACAAATAGAACTGACCGACACAAACGAAGCTGGAAAGTTGTTAGATGCAGCAATATATCAGGCATTAGCATTAGCTCGATAACGACTGGCAATAGATGTAATATGTAATAGAAAGGGGGCTAAAATGCAAAACTCAGTATTTGATCTGACAAATAACCTTAAATGAAGGGGATTGAGCCTGTCGGCTCAAATATTTTCCTAGCAAGTCCTCTTTTCAATGTGGGAGGACATTGCCAGGAAAATATTAAGGGTTCAAAACTGTACGACTGGTTTAAACTTGTTTGACAGTGTCCGAAAGATCAAATGTTGACTATTGTAGCTAAAACTAACTAAAGTCTCATTGTTTCTTAGTAACTAAATGGCTCAATCCCGGATCATTCAGTAACCTCTCCATTTCCGATTGAATAATATCCTGTATATCCTGCTTTATTTGTAAATAATTACGTTGTACCATACCGTTATCCAGCCTACGAATAACTTCAATATCCTTGTAGCTTTCCTGTTCCTTTTTCAATGCTTCATGGTCATTGATGATTTCACAATGGAAGGTTTTCAGTTCTATTTTATTATCAGGATCGTCGGCCACCATCCCTACAAACTCACCCGAACTTAATGCCGATATTTTTGAAGGAGGAATAGCTGTTTCCAATTGTTTAGACCGACTGATAGAGGTATCACCGCTATTGATGGAGTAACTTTCCCTGTCCTGCATAATTTTTCCGAATCGTTCGGAAAGCTGTTTGGCGGTATCGCCGGTTACTTGCCCGGCTACTATGTTGCCCGTGATATTCATAATCACATCCGCCTGCTCCCGGCCATAGTCTTTGCGTAGCTGGCTGAAATCCTGGATGCCCAAACAGGTAGCAACTTTATTGCTTCTTGCCGTAGCAATCAGGCTGTCCATGTTGTTTAAATAAATGGTGGGAAACTCATCAAACACCAGACTACTTTTCAATTTTCCTTTCTTGTTTACCTGCTTTACGAGGCGTGTAACATATAAGGATAGCACCGCGCCATAGATCTGTATCTTCTGCGGATTATTTCCCATGCAGACAATCTTCGGATCATCTGGATTATTTATATCGAGGTTAAAGTCATTACCTGATAACACATAATATAACTGCGGAGAAGAAAGCCTCGCTATCGCCACTTTTGCAGCAGCAATCTGGCCCTCCAACTGCTCCATTACATCGTTTAGATAGGCGTTCAAAAACGGGTTGACTAATACCTCACATTCCTTAGCCGCTTCAGTTCTGAACAAGGTAAAAAGGCTGTCATAATCCGTCTGCATCAGTTCTATTACGTGTGGTAATGTGCAAAATTCTCCGTCCTTATATCTCTTCAGGTACCATATTACCGCCGTTAGAAAATTGATGGGTGATTCCACGAAAAAATCACCCTGCCGCTTGATCCATTCCCTGTTCAGCCCCATTAAAATGGTACGGGCAGATTCCGCAGCATCGGTAATATCGGTCATAGCTGAAGGCTCTAAAGGATTACAACGATGGCTTCTCGTTAAGTCGTCAAAATTGATGACATAAAACTTTGGCGCCTTTGTGTATTTGTGCTTGTTTTTTAACCAGGAATTATAGGCAATCCGGGAAAGGTCGTCAAATTTAAAATCATACACGAACATGGTAAATCCTTTGCGGATATGTTGGGTAATAACATGCCTGATTACGAAGTATGATTTGCCCGATCCCGGTGTGCCCAACACCATAATTGCCCGGAACGGATTGATAATATTTATCCAGCTATTCCTTACTTTATTTTTCAGCCGATAACGTGCCGGAAGATTGACAGAAAATTCGTTTTCGAGGAAGCGTTCCTCCTGCGGAAAGGTTTCGTTTTCCTTGTTGAAAATGTCCTTATTGTTGAACTTGTTTTTAATGATGCGGGAAAGCAATGTACCACCGGAAAGTACCAGTAAAAAACCTATCGAGGTTATGCTAATATAGACAACTGCTTTCTCCTGTGCAGGCACTTGGAGCATCATTGAAAGATAGCTGACAAAATAGAGCAACAACCCCGTTATGAGATAGGCAAAGGTTGTTTTATAGTTTAGTTTTTCATCCTTCCTGCCTTTGGCGCCAAGCAGGGAAATCGCCAAAAAACCTAAAGCAATCAGCTTGCTTTTGACGAAGCTGCTGAATATGCCAGTGTGGTAAATGTTGCCTAAAATCCGGTCGCTGAAACTGCTGATCAGTCCCCATGCCTGGAAAGCGGCATAGCAATAATAATAGAAGTGTATCACTAAAATAACGATACTGATTAGCCTGGTCATGTCCAGAATTTTCCTCAGCGCCTGTTCGTTCTCACCTGTCTGTGCGGCCATTGTTTTAATTTTTATTGATTACCTGAAATATTTTTTCTTTTTTTCTTTTTCCTGCCCTTTTTCTTCAGTTGTCCGGGTACATAATCAACCGCCTGTTCGGGTTGCATAAGGGCATCCAATATGGTATCAGTTTCTTTGGGATTGGAAGCAGGCTCAAAGGCATTTTCTAAAACTTTGGTCTCTATCGCAGCGGCAGCCTGCGGGTGTAACCCAATGGTTTGTTTTGCGGGGGGATGCGCCAGCAAATCCTGCCGCAAAACTTCTTTCGGCAAACATCTTTCCTGTATGGCTTTGGCACTGTATTGTTTGCCCAAATCACCCCCATTAAAAACAGCTTTGCATTGATGGTCTATGTAGGTAATACCATAAATCAATCCGGCCTCATTTTGCCGCAAAGCAGCGTGTATCCCTTTCTTTTGGAGTTCGCTGATTACTTCATTCAGCGATGGTTTTTTCTTGATAAACAACCGGTCTATTTCATTCCTGACACGGGCTTTAAGCGGCTGGCGTTTGGGTTCATTCAGACTGTACTGTTCTTTCAGGAATTTTAGCGTTGGCGTATTATAAAAATCGCTGGCTTTTATGGGTACGCCTACGGGTTTCCCCTCTTCGTCCAGTATGCGATAAACCAATCCGCCACCCTGAAATATTCTTGAATTTTCACTACCACGATCAGCCATTACATTATACTGTTTCAATACAGCGTTCAGCTCTGGCAGACTGGTATAATTATATTTTTGTAGAACAGCATCCAGCACATTGGAGATAGCTCTTTTGGTTTCTGTACGACCGTATTGCACTTTCTTTACATCAACCGGTTTGAGCCGGAATGCTTCACGCCTTGCACAAGCGTCTGCTACCACAAGGCCAAACATTTTTTCAATCTCTTTACGTGCTGGTTCAGATTTACGAATGCCCAGGTGATGCAGGTCAATACGATTACCATTAGACTGAATATTTGTAGTAACTAAGTGGATGTGTGGATGACCGGCATCGTGGTGCTGATATACTAAATATGGCTGCTGGCCAAAGCCTAATTTCTGCATATAGACTTTGGCAATCCCCATCAATTTATCATTATTCAGGTGTGTTTCTGAAGGGTCAAAGTTGAGCGAGATATGTACGGTACTTCGTTTAACATTCTCATTCAACTGCATCCGTTTCAGCAGGTAGCCCAACTTAATTTTCAAGCCCATTTCATCCGCATTCAGGGGGAAATTTTCTGCCCCGATACACTTCGCCACACCTTCTTTTACCTTGTTCTCATTGTAATTGAAAATACGGTGCATAGAGTGGCTGGGCTTGATCACTGCAACCATATTTCCAGTAATTTTTTGATGTTATTCCTGACCTCATCCACCTTATTGCTAAGAATTTTTTTCTCCACTTCATAAGCTATCAACCAGCTTTTAAATTCTGCTATCTGGCTAAGTGTGTGCAGCTTTTTTACGGCCTGGTTAAAGTTGTTTCCAACAGCATTCAGCTCACCTCGAAGACGGGTGAGTTCTGTCATTAAGTCATCCTGCGAACTGTTACGATAGGTTGTTACGATGGGCTTTTCAAACAAGCTGCGACGCACATAATCACTTAATTTTCGGCAGGTGGAAGCCTTCCATTTCTTCTCAACTTTTGAATACTCATCAGTCGTTAATCGCAATCCGATGATGCGTGTCCTGTTTGTGTTTTGTCCTTTCATCACGATTCATTTTCACATTTTCAAATTCAATTTCAACTTTCAGACGCCCTGCCCACGAGTTCCGAGTGATGGGCAGCCAGATCCGGTTGTTTAACAACCGTTCATCTGGCCGATTGCAGGAACGTTGCAATCTTTCTGCCTTTGAAATATCTTAAAGACACTTGAAAGGCTTCCAGCATACGAAAAGAAGCTAAGACTTTTAAAGTCAACTAAAGCAATTCTTTCAATAGGCTGTTATTTATTTCAATTTCTGATTTGATGTTTTCTTTGTTGTTTGCCAACATTGACAAGCCAATCATTGAAGTCCTTCTGGTTTTGATAGAGGTTGCTCTCGTCCTTGTATCTATTGCATAGTGAAAGTGCATAACGGCTGTAATTTTGTCCGGCGGCATCTCTGTCTAAGTACAATCTTATAGTCTCATGTTTTTCCATAAAAGAGCGTGCTGTTTCAAAGAAGGATACAGAGTTCAGCATTACAAAATCAAAGCGGTCTTCGGGTTCGTTTGGGTGAATTGCCTTAAAGGAAAGGAAGTCCGTAAAGCCTTCAAAAACGATGACCTCGTTTGCGTTGTTATCAATGGTTGTAATTGCCTTTGGCGAGCTGCTTGCTTTGAAGTATGGATTGCGGATTTCAAAACCGCCGGAATCATTTTTGAAGCCGATGCCATAATAGGTTTTATCATTCAGTTGATACCTGACTTCCCGGCAATAGCGGTCGGCAATGTCAACAGGTATGCGGCGTTGTTTCAGGTAGTTCAATAGTGCACTGGAGGAAAGCATAAAATCCCCTAAAATCTTTATCTGCTTTTCCGGTTCATGTTGGGTAACAGGCTGGTGAAGGATGGGCTTTTGAAAGGAAAGATTACTGCTCAGTTTTTGGAGCAAATCGGAAACGCTACAACCATGATACAGGATGCCAAAGTCAACGATGTTGCCTCCTTTACCGAGGCCATGATCATACCACTGGTTTAGTCTTCGGTTGACCTTGAAAGACGGCGTTTTCTCGTCCCGTAACGGGGAGCAATACCAGTAATCACTCTTCCTTATTTTTGATGGCTCGTAACCTAATCTGCTCAGGTAACCAACCATGTCCATTTGTTTGGCTTCTTCAATAGAAAGCCTCTTGTTCCTGAAATCCATAACGACACATTTTCAATTTTACAATTCATTTTAACAGGGCGAAGTTAAACAGCAGGTATCGCTTCAACCTATCCTCATCATATTTTGATGGGGATGGGAACGATGCTATAAATTATTTTTGTGTAGCAAATATTATTCAAATTAAAACCTTGTGATTATGTTGACGACAAGTGATGTGGCCAAAGTATATGATACTATTTTAAGTATCCCTGGCATGAATGAAACAGTGAAGATTGATATGAGAATTTCACGTAAGAACGTATTGCTTTTGCATAGTGTTATTAGGCGTGGATTATCTACAAAGGATGATGATAAATCATCCGGTTTGCTGGAGAGTATTCCACAGGAAACCTTGCAGGAATTACAAAGGATTGCGGACGATTATCTTACCAAAGCAGACTTGACCGAACTCAGTGAGAAGTTAAAATCTTTTAACGCTAAGTAAATTACGTCGGAGCCATTTGGGGAGTGAATAAAGACTATGCATTCTGACTTTTCAAATGGCTTTCATTTGTGTTTTATTTCAACTTTTCTTTGTGTTATCCATACTTCCTCTGACCTTATATTTAAGTATGTTATTTTTCTCTACCCATTTCCGAAAAGCGTTTACTTCTTTGGGAGTAAAATGAATGATGTCACCATTTTTACGTAATAGTGAAAAAGACGCTCACAGCGAGAAATTTAAATAATTGAGAGAGGCGGTGTATTCACTAAAACTCCTTTTAGTAGAAAGGTAAAAATGGCTGCACTAAGCTACTCGGGTCAATTTTGCTTTGTTTTATATTCGGGTTTATGAATGGTAAAGGGTAAGCCCCTGTTTTCTTTAAGGAAATAGGGGCTTCTGGATTTATCATTGTATCATAGAATAAGTTAAGTTTTTAGTAAGTGAATGTAATGCCTGCACCAAGCTCCATATCGCTATCAAAGTGAGTAGAAAGATTAAAGTATTTGGTAACGATATACCTAAATCCAAACATGTATTCCTTATCAGTATTGGCCATGAAATTGAACCGTAAGCGTTTTGATAGGGGGATATCTTCTCTTTTTAACTGAAAACGGAATTTCCCTTCGCTATCAACAGATCCGTCAGCTATGATGAGCATAGGAAGTGTATATTCAACGCCTGCATGAATAACCTGTCGGAAGTTTTTTGTATTGGTTTGCCCGAACAAATTTTTCTTAGGCGCCAGCAACTGTCCGAACAAATTTTTTTCATTCGGAATATCCAGAATGCGTTTGCGAAAGTCCCAGCCGATGTATGGAAACAGCCACTGCATTTTGCCAAGATATCTTCCAAAATGACTTTCACTTTCATAGCCATGATGTTCCTTCAGACCTATACGCCATTCCGTTTGCAATCGGTATCTTGTATTGGCAAACATAATTTCCCCATCACTTCCGTTACTTTCCAAACTTACTTTTGCCATTGGGTGTATCATCCGGTCATCTGCAAATAATTTACGTTGGGCCAGTTTCGGATTTGATATTTCGGGATTGGGCAAATTGTTGTCGTACCTGAAAACCCTGCCCATGCCACTCATCATGTGGTAAAGAATATGGCAGTGAAAAAACCAATCCCCTCCAGGCTCTGTTGCCGCAAATTCGATTGTATCCCTTTCCATCGGCATCATGTCAATAATATTCTTCATAGGGGCATATTCACCTTGGCTGTTAATTACCCTGAAATCGTGGCCGTGCAGGTGCATAGGATGGCGCATCATGCTGTTGTTATAAAGGATGAGCCTTACATTCTCGCCTTTTTTTATCAATATTCTATCTGCTTCAGAAACCACTTTATTGTCGAGGCTCCACACATAACGGTTCATATTTCCAGTAAGTGTAAAATGCAATTCTTTTAATGGCCCGGGGCGAAGCGTTGTTTTATTTGGATCACGGAGCATATCATAATTAAGGGTTACAATATCAGATGTTGTTGCCATATCCATTCCATCCATACTGTCCCCTTTTGCCGTATCTTTTTTCTTGTTGCCCTTTGTTTCTTCGGGGCCGGTTATTTCAGGGTACATAACAGTATTCATGTCCATTATTTGGTTGCGCATTTCCATGCCTTTCATTGGTACCAAATCGCCTTTCATGTCCATCATGTCATTCATCATTTTCATACCGGCAAAATATTTCAATGTAGGCAATTTGGTAGCATGCACCTTCTCTCCGCTGCCAAGCCATAGAGAGGCCGATTTTGTTCTATCCTCTGGTGTTACCAAAAACTCATAACTTTTGTTTTCGGGAATAGTAACTACAACATCATATGTTTCTGAAACCGCAATAATAAGCCTGTCTACTTCTACAGGTTCTACATCATTGCCATCGGTTGCCACTACCGTAATTTTTCCACCGGAATAGGTCAGCCAAAAATAAGACGATGCACCGCCATTGGCTATGCGGAGCCGTACCTTATCACCCGCTTTGAACTGCGGCTGCTCGTTTTGATTTTTACCATTGATCAAAAATTTATCATAGTAAACATCGCTTACATCCATAGCTGTCATACGTTTCCACTCGTTAGTAATTTTATTTTTAAAATGCCCTGTACGTATGGCCTCAGTATAACTTTGAGTGGTGCCTTTTTTTATAGCGAACCAGTCAGTGGCTGCATGCAGGCTACGTTGTACTTCTTCGGGCTTCATGTTTGTCCATTCGCTTAATACAACCGGTATGGTGGGTATATCCCATTCATTTCTTTTGTTCATGATAAATGCACCATACATGCCAATTTGTTCCTGTAGCCCGAAATGGCTATGGTACCAATGCGTGCCATGCTGGACAATGGGAAAACGATAAGTATAGGTTGAATGAGGTTTTATGGGCATTTGCGTAAGGTATGGCACGCCATCTTCTTTATTGGGCAAAAACAATCCGTGCCAGTGCAGCGCTGTTTTTTCGTTTAGTTCATTGTGTACTACAATTTCTGCCGTGTCGCCTTCGGTAAATGTAAGTGTGGGCATAGGTATTTGCCCGTTAACGGCTATTGCCCGCTTCTTTTTTCCGCCGAATGTTACAATAGTATCGGTAATGTACAAGTCGTAACGTACTGTATGAGGCGGGGATTGTGCAGGAAGGGTTTTTATAAGCCCAAGGTTTGCTTTTGCCACTTTAATATTTTCCATTGTAGCATCAGTATTGCCCATGTTCATGTTTTCCATTTTTGAAGTCCCCATATCCATGCCTTTCATTTTATTGGCGCTATCGCTTGCCTGCATATTTTCATGGCTTTCTTTTGGCTTCTCTTTTACCAGTTTCATTCCACATTTCGGGCAGTTGCCAGGTTTAGGCGAATGTATTTCCGGGTGCATTACACAAGTGTAATACATTTCTGTTGTGTCTTTATAAACTGTGGTTTGTTTTGGAGTTAAGGTATCCTTCATAGTAGGCATATTGTCCATTTTCTTCATTGTGTCTTTTGAAGGCATTGGCATATTACCCATATTATTTTCCTGCTTAGGTTTTGCAACAGACTTTTTGACCGTAACTGTTTTTTTATACAAATCCATACCACATTTTGGGCATTTTCCCGGTTTGCTTGCATGAATTTCGGGGTGCATTACACAGGTGTAATATGTTTCTGTTGTTTGTGCCCGCACTATTTCAGTAGTTATTGAAATAAGTAATGCTATTAAAAATATTTTTTTCATTGTTTACTTTTTAAGTTTTAAAAGACTTGCATTAATAGCCACAACAATAGTGCTTACACTCATCAGCACCGCACCCATTGCAGGGCTTAGAATAAATTTCGGGAACAATACACCTGCCGCAAGCGGTATGGCTATTACATTATAGCCAACAGCCCAAATAAGGTTTTGTACCATTTTGCTGTAAGTACGTTTTCCGAAATCAATCATTTTTGCTACATCTTTCGGATCGCTGTTAACAAGAATAATATCGGCTGTTTCTGCCGCCACATCAGTGCCTGAGCCTACGGCTATTCCCACATCTGCCTGTGCCAGTGCGGGTGCATCATTCACACCATCGCCGGTCATGGCAACCGTTTCGCCTTTATCTTGAAATTCTTTTAACTTCTCCTGCTTTTGATGTGGTAGTACATTGGCTAAATAACCGTCCATGCCTAACTGATTGCTTACTGCTGCAGCAATTTTTTCGTTATCGCCTGTTAGCAAAAATGATTTAATATTCATTTTCTTTAAATCGTCAATAGCATGTTGCGAACCTTCACGGATGCTGTCGGCTAATGTAATGATACCGGCAGGTTTGTTATCTATTAAAACAAAATTTACTGTTTCTACATCCTGATTTATTTCTGTTGGTATGTTTGGCAATGAGATGTTTTTCGTACTAAAATAATTCGGACCTGCTGCAACAACCGTTTTGCCATTCACCATTCCGGTAACACCAATGCCCTGTATGTATTGAAAATTCTCTGACTTCCATAAAGGCAAATTCTTTTCTTTCAAAAAAATCATTACACCTTTTGCAATATGGTGTTCGGAATTTTGCTGAACGGCTGCTGCATACTGAATAATTTCATCTGCATTGTATTTATTGGATAGCGGAATTATTTTTTGCACAGCATGCGAGCCTTTGGTAAGCGTACCTGTTTTATCAAAAATGATGGTTGATAATTTTCTGGTGGTTTCAAAAGCTGTGCGGTTGCGGATAAGCAAACCGTTTGTTGCAGAGAGGGTAGTTGAAATAGCAACTACTAATGGAATGGCTACACCTAAGGCGTGAGGGCAAGCCGTTACCATTACCGTTACCATTCTTTCCAAAGCAAACGACATTCCATTGCCTGTACTATACCAGTAAATAAAAGTTGCTACGCCAACAAAAATAGCAACATAGGTAAGCCATTTAGCAACCTTATCGGCAAGGTTTTGTGTATTTGATTTTGCTGCCTGTGCATCCTGAACCAAATTGATTACTTTGTTCAGATAACTATCTTTACCCACGCCTGTCGCTTTTACTTTTAAAACACCATCACCATTGATAGAGCCTGCAATTACTTTTGCATTCAGTTCTTTTTTTACGGGAACACTTTCGCCAGTAAGCATACTTTCATTTACAGAAGATTTTCCTTCCAGTACCAACCCATCGGCGGCAATTTTTTCGCCCGGCTTAACGATAATGGTATCATCATTTTTCAGTTCATCTAATTTAATTTTAACTGCTTCGCCATTTTTTTCAATAATAACATCATTGGGCAATAATGCTACTAACGATTGCAATGCACGGGAAGCTGTCATTTGAGAACGCATTTCCAGCCAATGCCCCAGCAGCATTATGTCAATCAGGGTTGCCAGTTCCCAAAAGAAATCCATACCCTGCAATCCAAATACAACAGCTACACTGTATATGAATGCAACGGAAATGGCTAATGCCACCAATGTCATCATGCCTATTGCTTTGGCTTTTATTTCGCCAATCATTCCTTTGAAAAAAGGCATACCGCCATAGAAATAGATAATGCTGCTCAATATCAGCAACACATATTCACTGCCTTTAAAACTAATGCTAAAGCCAAGCCATTGCTGTATCATGTGCGATAGTAAAAGGACTGGAATGGCAAGAGCAAGACATATCCAAAATCGTTTAAGAAAATCGCTTGTGTGATGACCTTCATGTTTATTGTACCCGCTATCTGGCTGTTTGTTATGTTCATTGTAATTGTGGCTGCTGTGCGATTGCTGCATACCATTACCTAACGGCACTAAATCCATACCACAAAGAGGGCATTTGCCGGGTTCGTCTTTAAGCACCTGCGGGTGCATGGGACAAGTGAATTTTTGCATACCTAAAAGTTTTATTTGCAGCAATCTTTCTTGCGAATGAAAATTGCTTTAAACAGTTTAATAATTATTTGCTTTAGCTTTTTCATATTTCTTATTCGTTTGAAAGACTGTCTGCCTTTGCATTAAACCAATTAATGAGCAATGTTTTTTCTTCTTGTGTAAGCCTTGCATTTTTGTGCATCAGTTTATAAGATGATATTGGCATTTCATTATCTTTTAGTTGGTTTGCAATGCCCTTTAACTTACTTATTTGTCTGCGGATGGTATAGCTCCCAAAATCACTAAAATTCAATTTGTCTTTACCGTTTTTTATATGCCTTGTCATCATCCATGCCATTGGCTGAATGTTGGAATACCAGGGATAGTTTGTATTGTTACTGTGACAATCATAACAAGCTGCTTGTAAAACTGATTGAACATTATTTGGTATAACGAAAACCCTTGCAAAATCTGTTGGCAATACCTGCTCACTTTTGTTGTGAGCAGGTTGTATAAACTGAATGGCGATAAAAGCAAGCAACAAAGCCAAAAGTATTTTCCTAATGCGGCTCATTGCTATTGAATTGTTTCTTTAACAGAGCCGCAGGTTGGCATTGCTTTCCCCAGGTATGGATTTTTGATTTCTTTCAGTTCACTAATCCATATTGCACCTTTGCCATTGTTTGCCATCGGACAAAAGTCTTTGTATAAAGTTTGACCTCCGTTACCAAAGGTTTTTATAAGGTCTGCTATGTCTTTACTCAACATTACAAAATGTTCCCGTTGATGAGCAATTTTATCAGGATTAGAGCCGATGTGTTCTGCGTTTTCTTTCAAGTCGTCTGCAATATCCATGTATGCTTTCATCTGTGCGTTGGGCAAAGTTTTCATGTCTGCTTTCGTAAGTGTAGCAACTATTGCGTTGGCTGCCGCGGCTGCATCTTTGCCATTGTCTTTTGCTAAAGCATTTTTTAATTGCAGATAATTAGCTATAATTTCTTTTGAAGGGAATGCGGTACCTGTTGGCTTAACAGTTGTATCTGTTGCAGGTTGCTGAACAGCTTTTGAAGTATTAGTAGTTGCAACAATTTCTTTTGTGTCTGTTGCATTTGCAGTGTTTGCATTATTACCATTGCAAGCTGTGAATGTATTGGCTGCTAATGCAAGCCCAAGAATTATGAGTTTCATTTTTATTTGATTAAATGTTAGAAAATGGAAATGTACGGACATAACAATGCCTGTACATGCTGAAAACATATAATCAAGTCTAAATTTGGAAACACTTAATAAAAATGCGGATTTCTGAGCCAGGTGGGTCGTAACCCAATTCAAAATACTTCTTTGCAACTTTTACTTGTGCAGGGAAAAGAAGATTGATGTTGTAATATATTGAAACAAAAGCGGGGAAGAAAACGGGGCTTAAAAGTTTTGCGGTTTGGGGAATTGCTTTTTCGGTTTGTGAAATTTTCAACACTTTATCATTACAGCAATCATCTTTTTTTTCACTGTCTGTATGCTTGTATTCCTGCTTTTCGTGATGATGTTTTTTATCATTTGCATGAACATGTGCTTCCGTTGCTTCTTCTTCATGGTCATGGTGATGCGAATTAAAACCCATGTCAAGCCCAACTGAACAGGCAAAGCCCACAACAATGTTCAGTGAGAACACCGTGAGCAAAAATGCTGCTTTTAGTTGTATGGATTTAATTTGTCTCAATAATGCAAAGGTAGGATAATATTAATTTAGAATTCGTTAGATGTAGCCCAAAATATGGTACCAAGTACATGATAATTAAGAACTTTGTATAAACTCTAATAATTTGTAATCACCATTACAGAATTTAGCTTATATGAGTATTGTTGTTTTACATCTTCATACCAGTCATTGGCGAAGAGCCTCTCTTAAAAATATATTCACTGTTGATTAAATAAGCTCCTCTTGTTACAACCACTTCACCTTGCATTAAACCTCCGGTAATTTCTATCCGGTCACTGCTTTCTATGCCAGTTGTTACCATTGTATTTTTAAAAGTATTCTTCCCTGTTTGTACCCAAACCATGGTCCCATCGGCATTTCTAATTACTGCGTCAACCGGCAATGACAAAACATTTTGCCTGCTCCCGCCTATTACAAGATAAGCAGGCATGCCCGGCTTCAACTCGCCGCTCTGGTTGGGTATGGTAACCCTTATTAAGTTTATCCGTTTATCGGGGTTGATTTCGGGGTTTACAAATTCAACCTTACTTTTTATTTCTTTGCCCATATCCGGCAGTAGTACCGCTACATTGTTATTTATATTAAGCTGTGAGAATAAACTTGTATAAACCTGTGCTTCTGCCCACAGCGTTGATAAATCCGCTAACTGCATGATTGTGCCACCTTCAGATATATATCCGCCTTCCTGGATATTTAATTCAGTTATATACCCGCTTTCAGTGCTGTAAACAGTTGTGGTTAATGAATTTTTGTTATTGTTTGCAAGTGCATTGATTTGGCTTTCGGTCATACCCCACAGCAATAGTTTTGTTTTGGCGCTTCTAATAACCTGGTCAAAATCCACGAGTGAATTATCAAGCTGCTTTTTCCTTTCTAAGGCAAGAAGAAATTCCTGCTTTGCATTGTTCAATTCTTCACTGTACAGATCCATTAACGGGTCTCCTCTTCTTACATAGTCTCCAATGTTTTTGTGGTACAACCTGTCAATTCTGCCCATTAGTTTTGAACTTACCGCAGTTAATTTTTGCTGGTCGTAATTTAAAGTAGCTGTTAATACTGTTTTGTTACCCATCACTCCTTTGCCGATCGTATCTACCTGAATATTTCCTAATTGTATTTGTTGTTCGCTTAATTGAATTTCATCCGGCTTTGGTGCATTGCTCTTTTTTACAGGAATAAGGTTCATGCCGCAAATGGGGCATTTGCCCGGTTTGGGCTCCATCACCTGCGGGTGCATAGAACAGGTATAAAAAACATCATTATCTACTATTTCATTTTTATGCTGCTTGCACGATGCTAACGCCATAACTGCAAACACCAACAGTAATGAAATAGTAAAGCTGTTTAGGAGGCGGATGTTTGATGGTATAGCTAAATACTTTAATCGCATATTTATTGATTTACTTTAATGAAACTTTCACTATCAAAAAGATATTGGGCATTGGAGGCAATGGTATCGGTAATGGTTAATCCATTTGTTACTTGTACCATGTTGTTTTGCTTTATTCCTGTCTGGATTTTTTTTGCCCTAAAACCACCATCTGATTTTACAAATACAATTTGATTTAAGCCTAACGAAAGAACTGTCTCCTGTGGCAACCAATCTGCGTTTATAATATTACCGGAAATAGTTGCCCGAAGCTGGCTGCCAATAGGAAGCTGTAAAGCTGAATTATCAAAATATACTCTTGCCGTTACCGTTTTACTGCCTTGCCTATAAAAGGGCTCGACGAAATTTATGTGTGCACTGAACGCTTTTTGCGGCGCTACCTGGGGTATAATTTTCACCGCACTGCCTACTTTTACAAGGTTTTCATTTTCGGAAAAAATATTTAAGACAGCCCAGGCCTTAGCTGGATTGGTTAATGAAAATATTTTTTGCCCCAGTTGCACATACATTCCTTCTTTAATAGTTAAAGGCACTGTTTCGGTTGATGCAGTCTGCATTTGACCATTTGCCTCCATTGTTTCCTGCCCTGCCTCATGTACATGACCCATTGTATTGGAATATACAGATATGGTCAAGGTGGCTTTTTGTGTCCGTATTAACTGTTGCAATTGCCCGTTGCTCATTCCCATCAATAACAGCCTTTGCTTTGCGGCTTCAATTAATGTAGTATTTGCGGCATCATTTTTTATGAGGAATAAAAGATTTTGTTGTGCAGTGGCAATTTCAGGGCTGTATATGTCCATTATCTTATCACCGGGCATTATCATCTGGTAACGGTAACGAACATATAGTTTTTCAATTCTGCCAGTGGCTTTTGCTGATATGGTTGCAAACTCACGGCTGTCATTTTGAATGTTGCCAGTTGCCTCAATTGTAATTGCTTCGTCGCTTTGTTTCATAGTTGTTACCGGAACAGCGCTAATTACAAACTCATTGGCAGGGTTCAATAAATCTTCTAATTGTATATCGCCTATTTTTTTTGCATCATCCACTTTTTTAATTAATTCCATTCCGCAAATTGGGCATTTACCCGGCTTATCCCTAATGATTTGTGGGTGCATGGAACAAGTATATAGCTGCTTACTATCATTAGCCTCATGGGTATCAATTTTATCCTTTCCATTCTTGCATGATGACCCGATAACTACAATTAGTGTAGCCATAAGAAAAATCAGTAAATATTTATTGTGCCTTATGAACTGCATAACTATTAATAGTTTTATTTTATTTCTAATACTCTTTCCATTTCTACGTACATGAGTAACAACTGTTGCAATTGGTCGAGGTATTCGAGCTGTGTTTTATTCAACGTTTCCCATGCGTCAAAGAGTGTAAATAATTGTTCAGTGTTTTGCTGGTAACCTAATTGCATTACATGGTAGTTTTTTTGCAATGCAGGGATAATATTTTCTTCAAAAAGTTTCACCTGCTTTTTTTTGGCTTCTATTTCTTTGCCAATACCAATAGTCATGCCCGATGCTTCATTTAATAGCATTTGTTTTTGTTTTGAAAGGGCCTCTGATTTCCATTTTAAACTTTCTACATTGGCTTTTGATGCCCTGTTGGCTCTTCCGATAGGAATTTTTGCTTTGGCCATTAAACTGTATTGCAAGGGCAACCCGCCAAAGCCAAACATATGATCGTATTCAAATCCAAACTCCGGCTTGGTTTTTAATTTCTCTACATTCTGCTGCAGGTAGGCTAATTGTATATCCTTGTCTATTGCTTTTATATCGCTCCTGTTGTTAAGAGATGTTGTATCGACTGAATTAAAATCTTTCATTGTATAGGCTGTGTCAATGTCAAACTGTTCTGTCTTGTCCCTGTTCATTAAAGTATTTAAGGAGATACGTTTCAGATTGATCTCATTTTCAAATTCAACTTTCATATTTGCAATATTGCCCAGTTCAGCTTTTGCTTTGTAATAGGCGTTTAAACGGTCAAGCCCGTTCTTATATCGTATTTCTGCATCCTTAATCATGAAGTTTAAGAGTTTTTCATTTTCGTTGAGAAGGCTTATTTTCTTTTTAATAATTATCCATTCGTAATAGTTTTTTTTTGCATCGGCATACAATTGATTCAACTCATATTTTTTTCTTTCTTTTTCCGGAGCAGACATTCCTTCCATATAAGCGGCTTCTGCATCCTGTTTTTTTTTGTTCGGAAACATTTGCAGAACTGAAAGCATATACTGCCCCATGCCGGCTGCACCATTGTCACCTTTCTGCCATAATTTAGGGTTATAGGGTGTCATCCAAAAACCTGTTCCAAACTCGGTAGGCATCCAGTTCCTTGCACCTTTTGCCGCTTCATCCATAGAACGGATTTGTGCGTCGAACATTTTTTCAGTAGGGTTTGAACTGTCTATTCTTTGAATAATTTCATTCAGGGGTGTTATTCTTTGTGCATTAATCGTGTTGCAGATTAATAATACCGAAACGATAAATAGTAACTTGATTTTCATGTTTAATGTTTTACTTCAAGCACATCAATTTTTCCATGTTTCCTTAGCTCGTACTCTTTGGTCATTAAAAAAATTAAAGGTGTTACCAATAATATATGCGTTGCGGAAGTGATTACCCCGCCAACCATAGGCAGCACGATTGGCTTCATTACATCACTACCTACGCCTGTGCTCCAGAGAATAGGAATCAATGCAAATAAGGAAACGCTAACCGTCATTAACTTTGGCCTTAATCTTTTTGCTGCACCTACAATTACAAATTCTTTTATATCATTTTTGGTAATAGTTTCTCTTGAATTACCTTTAAGTGCAACCAACTGCTGCATGGCATCGTTGAGGTAAATAACCATCACAATACCAGTTTCAACCGCCAAACCGAATAAGGCAATAAAGCCCACTGCCACTGCAACGGAAAGATTAACGCCCCAGAAATAAATCATAAATGCACCGCCTATTAAAGCAAACGGAATAGAGATTAAACTAAAGAAGGCTTCTCTTGCAGAATGAAATGCAAAATACATGGATATGAAAATGATTAGTAACACAATAGGTAATATCAGTTTTAATGTGTTTTCGCTTCTAATTAGGTTTTCATACTGGCCGCTCCATTCTATAAAATAACCTTTGGGTAGTTTGCCAATCATTCTGTCTAAATTGGTTCTTGCTTCTTCTACCGTTCCAGCCAGGTCACGGTCTCTTACATTAAATAAAACTGTTCCCCGCAGCAGCGCATTTTCTGAATTAATCATAGGTGGTCCTTCTGTAATTTTTATATTGGCAACCGCTTCCAAAGGAATAGGCCCGAAACCCATTGTTTGCACCTGCAGTTGCTTTATAGCTTCAAGATTATCCCTGAAATCCTGCCCGAACCTTGCATTGACCGAAAATCTTCGCCTACCCTCAATCGTTGTTGTCAGCTTCATACCTCCCAATGCACTTTCAATAATCGTATTTACATCGTCTACACTTAACCCATATCTGCCAATTTCATCTTTCCTGATAGTTATGTCAATGTATTTGCCTCCTGTGATTGGTTCAACATACAAATCTTTGACCCCGGCTATTCCTTCTAAAGCTGTTCGTATTTTTTGTGCAAATACATTTATGGTGTCTAAATTTTGTCCATACACTTTAACGCCAACATCTGTGCGGATGCCAGTTGAAAGCATATTGATACGGTTGATGATGGGCTGTGTCCATCCATTCGTAACGCCGGGTATTTGGAGTTTGCTGTTTAGTTCATTTATAATTTGTTCTTTTGTAATACCAACTCTCCATTCGCTTTTTGGTTTTAAACTAATAATGGTTTCAATCATGCTGATAGGCGAATTGTCTGTAGCTGTATTTGCACGCCCTGCTTTGCCCAAAACATTTGCCACTTCCGGCACTGACTTTATTAATTTATCCTGCACCTGTAATATTTGTTTTACTTGGGAGTTGGAGACATCTGGCAAGGTTACAGGCATAAAAAGGATTGACCCTTCATCCAATGGCGGCATAAATTCCCTACCCAAACTTACTACTAACGGAATGCTTACAAGCAATGCAATAATGTTTATAGCAATGGTTGTTTTCCGCCATTTCATACAGGTTCTTATTACAGGTTCATATATCCGTTCAAGAAGCCGGTTTACCGGGTTTGCATTTTCTCCCCTGAACCTACCCTTCATAAATATTGAAATAAGCACAGGGGCTAATGTCAATACAAGAATGGCATCCACAACCATTATAAAGGTTTTAGTATATGCTAACGGGCCAAACAATTTTCCCTCCTGCCCGGTAAGCATGAATACAGGAAGAAAAGAAGCGATGATGATAACGGTTGAAAAAAATACCCCTCTTGATACTTGTTTGCTGGATTTGGCTATAATGCCAATGCGAACATCTTCAGGAATTTTTTGATAATACTGCCGCTTGAATATTTTCTTTTTATGTTTAAAGAATTTCATGTTATGATTTTTTATTTGCAGGATTATTTTGCCATTCGGATAGATTTCGGTATGCATTTTCACTCATAATTATTCCATTATCTACAATAACCCCGATAGCCAGGGCAATACCGGTCAACGACATGATGTTTGATGAAAGTCCGAAAGCATTTAGTAGTATAAAGCTGATGACAATAGTTATCGGAATTTGTATAATGATGCTCAACGCACTTCTCCAATGCAGCAGAAAAAGGATTACGATAATACAGACAATGGTAATTTCTTCTACCAGCTTTGTTTTGATGGTTTCAATGGCTGCTTCTATTAAACTGCTCCTGTCGTAAGCAATTTTAAATTTCACGCCATCGGGTAATCCCTTTTCTATACCCTCCATTTTTTCTTTTACCGCTTTAATTACTTTATCCGCATTTTCTCCATAACGCATTACCACTATTCCGCCTACAACTTCACCTTCGCCATTGTTATCAAATATGCCTAACCTCAAATCACCACCCATTTGAACGCTGCCAATGTCTTTAATCCGTACCGGCACCCCGTTGTTGTTGGATATAGCAATATTCTCTACGTCATCTTTGTTTTTGATGTACCCAAGTCCGCGAATGATGTAGGCCATATCCGACATTTCAAATTTTCTGCCTCCAACATCGTTATTGTTGGCTTTTACTTTGTTCATTACATCCATCATGGAAAGATTGTAGAACTGAAGTTTGACCGGGTCAATTATTATCTGATACTGCTTTTCAAAACCACCAAAAGATGCCACTTCGGCAACACCCGGAACCGTTTGCAAACCGAACTTTATGTACCAATCCTGCAAAGCCCGTTGTTCTCCCAAATCCATCCCTTTTGCATCCAATGTGTACCAAAAAATATGGCCCACTCCAGTACCATCGGGGCCAAGGGTTGGCGTTACGCCTTCTGGCAATAATCGCTGGGCATAATTTAACCTTTCCAAAACCCTTGTTCTTGCCCAATACACATCTACATCATCGTCAAAAATGATATAGATAAAACTCATCCCGAACATAGAAGCTGCCCTTATATTTTTAACCTTTGCAATGCCCTGCAGGTTGCTTTCCAACGGATATGTTACCTGGTCTTCTATTACCTGCGGGCTTCTTCCCATCCATTCAGTAAACACAATCACCTGGTTTTCGGATAAATCGGGTATGGCGTCAATGGGGTTTTTATTGATGGAATAAATACCCCAAGCAAATAAGCCCATTGCAACAAGAAGTACAATGAGCCTGTTGCGTAAGGAAAAATCAATAAGTTTATTTACCATGATTTATTCTTTTGGCTTTACATAAGTGCCTTCCTTCATCAATTTTATTTGAGCGTCTGTCATTTTCTGTTTTACCAGGTCCATGCCACATTTGGGGCATTTACCGGAATGGTCGCTCATTACTTCGTTGTGCATGGTGCAGGTATATGTTTCGTCTTTTGCTAACTGTTCTGTTTTTTTACTGCTATTGCCTGAGCAGGCAGTAAAAATGAAACCTGCCGCTAATAGCATAATCGCTATAAAAAATATCTTTTTCATGATTAAATTTTTGAAGTAAGTGGCAGCAATAGTTGCTGCCAACCTGAATTGTTATTGCTTTTTTATTGTAGTGCTGTCGTTTGGAATTTTCTTTTCAACCATATCCATACCGCACTTGGGGCATTTGCCGGGCTTGCTGCTTACTTCTTCAGGATGCATCGGACAGGTGTACATTTTCATTCCATCCATTTTCATTTGCTCTCTCTTTGAAAGAAGAACTAAACCTTTATTGCACTTAGATTTAGGGCATTTGCCAGGTTCAGTGCTAATTACATCCAGATGTACAGGGCAGGTGTACATTTTCATTTCATCCATCTTCATTTGTTCTTTGAGAGAAAGCTGTTTTAAATCCATACCACATTTAGGGCATTTGCCGGGTTTATCACTAATGAAATTTGGATGCGTAGGGCAGGCATAAGAATATAATGTCACGTGATGAGTAGTATCTTTTCTTCCGGCTTTTTCCTGGGAAAAAGATGTTTGTGTTGCAGCCACCATAAATAACAGGATAATTAAATTTTTCATTGTTTATATTTTTTGATTGAATGAATACATTTTGGCTCATAAAAAACCTGTTGACCTTAATAAGATTAACAGGTCTTTGCGTAATTGTTACGAATGATGCTTGCGATAATGGCAGCAATCTGGCAAATTATTGTAGACAGAATCCTCCGCTTTGTATTTTTCCGTGTCGTTGCCTACGGCTGCAATTTTCTTTTGCACATTGTCGGCTGCATCTTTTTTAAATACACTGTATTTTAAAGTAAGCTCGTGTGAGTATTCGTCCCAAACGGCAGATTTTACACCATCCACCGAATAGGCTGCGGTTTCAATACGTCTTTTGTCCATACTACATGTGCCTGATACTTTTATGACTTCTGTTTTAATACCAATGGTTCTTTGTGTTTTATCGCTTTGGGCGTTTACAGACTGGGTTGTCATGAATGCAACAATAAGTGCAAACAATATTTTTATTGTTTTCATTGTTGAAATTTTTTGGAATGAATAAATTGACAGCACTGCGTTAAAGTGGAAATGACTTTAAGGCAATACCAAATACGCTTAAAACAAATTGATTGAGACGCTCATCGGGCGAATAGAAATGCCCGGTAAAAAGAGGGGAAAATAAATCAAATACGGAATACGCAATAAAGCACCTGTTTTGACGGCAAAAGGTTAGGAGGTGGCCTTTTGTACAACGGGTTTATATTGCCGTTGGTAGCAATGTTTAGAACTGAGTACTCATGGGTATAAAGTATGGCAGGGGAAAGCGGTGCATCAAAATGAAAAACAGTCTGTTCACTGTTTTTTTGGTCGGTCTCTAACTTTAAAGTAACCGTTTTTTTATCACAGCAACCTTTTTTTAATTTTTTTGCACAATCCTTTATTTCGGTATTAGCAGTAAGTGAAACCGTTTTTAGTTTACCGCAACAATAGAAATATTTAAGACTTACCCCAAAAGAAGCAATGGAGTAAGAGATTAATATTGCTATGATTAAAATGCGCTTCACTTTACAGGGTTTTACCTTAACACGAAGATAGTATTTTTATTTTAGGGTATGTTATAGGATTTGGGACGAAAATTGTTAATTTTTAAGGTATGTTAAACCGACGTATGCATGAATATTTGTTTCATACACTTTATTTAGACATCTAACTCAATCTATGGAAATTTATTAATTTGATATGGTCATTCAACCAGAACAGGTAAAGCAAGTCTATACTACACTGAACCATAAAGTCTTGTCTCAGACCCCATTTTTCCAAAATTTTGCTCCATCTTGCTAAATCCCTTTGTTTTCTTGCTTATATTTGCCGCAATGAATTTTTTTGCCTTTATAATGAGCATTTACCTTTTGGTGCTGTCATGCCTTCCGTGCATTGATAGACAGGAGTGTAATATAAAGGCTGAACAAAAATTTTCTGTTACTTCACAGCATCAACATCCACAAGATACAGACGAAGCGTGTACTCCTTTTTGCAGTTGCTCCCATTGTCCGGCATCCGCTTTTTACCAGCCTGTTGCTCATAACAATATAGCCACAGCGGTATTTCAATCCCTGAAATATCCTATTTATAATTCTTCCTTTTGTACAGAAGTTCCTTTTTCTATTTGGCAACCGCCTAAAATAGCCTAATTACTCCCTTTATTGATTTGCTGCATTGCCGTTGAAAGGGCATGTACAGCATTTTTAATTCATCTTTCCCCATTTCAAATATGGCAGGAAATAAAAAGTCCAAAAAGGCTTTACAGCCATTGGCAATAAGAGTAATTAAATTCATTGTTATAGCCCTGTGTTGTGTCATTCTTTTAGCAGCAATTGCAGAAAGAATAATTCACTACTACAAGCATATAACCAAATAGGAAAAATCAATGTTTCAAAAAATAATTCAGTTCTCGATAAAAAATAAACTGGTAGTGGGTGCATTTACACTGGCACTCATTATTTGGGGCGTTATATCCGCTATCCGGTTGCCCATTGATGCCGTACCGGACATTACCAACAACCAGGTACAGATAATTACACAAGCACCTACGTTGGGTGCTCAGGAGGTAGAACAGTTTATTACCACACCTATTGAGTTGGCAATGGCTAATATTCCCAATGTAATTGAAAAGCGGAGCATTAGCCGCAGTGGTATTTCTGTAATCACCATTGTTTTTAAAGACAATGCTGATGTCTATTGGGCAAGGCAGCAAATAAGCGAACGCCTCAAAGAAGCAGAAGCACAAATTCCGCAAGGTATTGGTGAACCTTCTTTAGCACCCATAACAACAGGGTTGGGCGAAATATACCAGTACATCATTCACACAAAAAAAGGATACGAGAACAAATACACCGCTACTGATTTGCGAACAATACAAGATTGGATCGTAAAAAGACAATTAGCAGGTACAGAAGGTTTGGCAGAGGTGAGTGGATGGGGTGGTTATGTAAAGCAATATGAAATTGCTTTGGATAACGACAAGCTCAATGCAATGAATATTACCATACCTGAAATTTATAAAGCATTACAGAGTAACAATGAGAATACTGGTGGCAGTTACATAGAGCAACGCAGCAATGCTTATTTCATTCGTGGTTTAGGACTGGTAAAGTCATTAAGTGATATTGAAAAAATAGTCGTGAAGAATGTAAACGGGATACCCGTTTTAATCCGGGATGTGGCAATCGTTCAGTTTGGTAGTGCAACACGGTACGGTGCAGTTACAAGAAACGGTGAAGGCGAAGTAGTGGCAGGGGTTACACTCATGCTAAAAGGTGAAAACTTTGCTCAGGTAATTGCCAATGTAAAGCAACGAATGGCACAAATACAAAAATCATTGCCTGAAGGTGTAGTAATAGAACCATTTATTGACAGAACGGAATTAGTGAACAGGGCAATGGGTACGGTAGAAAAGAACCTGATTGAAGGCGGCTTGATTGTCGTATTCATATTGGTATTGCTGTTAGGTAATTTAAGGGCTGGTCTTATTGTAGCTTCTGTAATTCCTTTAGCAATGCTTTTCGCCATCATCTTAATGAATTTATTTGGTGTAAGTGGCAACCTTATGAGTTTGGGAGCTATTGACTTCGGGCTTATTGTAGATGGTGCGGTAATAATTGTTGAAGCAATTGTACACAGAATTTATATGAGCAAGCACCATCATATCGGATTGGATAAACTTTCGCAATCACAAATGGATGATGAAGTGTTTCAAGCTGCATCAAAAATCCGGAGCAGTGCAGCATTTGGCGAAATAATCATCTTAATTGTTTACCTGCCTCTTTTTGCATTAGTAGGCATAGAGGGTAAAATGTTTAAGCCAATGGCTCAAACTGTGGCTTTTGCAATATTGGGTGCCTTCATACTTTCATTAACCTATGTGCCAATGATGAGTGCATCATTTCTTAGTAAGAAAACTGCACATAAAAAAAATATTTCCGATAAAATAATTGGTTTTTGTCAAAAGCTTTATTCACCCGTGCTGAATTGGGCTTTACACTGGAAAAAAACAGTTGTGTTCACTATGTTGGTATTGTTTACCGGCAGCATAATCTTGTTCAACAGCTTAGGAGGTGAATTTGTCCCTACATTGGAAGAAGGTGATCTCACAGTGGAAATAAGGATGGAACAGGGAACATCATTAACACAGGTAGTAGAAACATTTAGTAAAGCGGAGAAAATTTTGAAAGATAAATTTCCAGAAATAAAACAGGCAGTAACAAGGATTGGTAGTTCTGAAATTCCAACTGACCCAATGCCCATAGAAAGAGCCGATATGATGCTTTCCATGAAGCCGAAAGAAGAATGGACATCGGCAAATACCCGTGAGGCAATGATGGAAAAAATGGAAGAAGCCCTAAGTATTTTGCCGGGGGTTAATGTTGAAATAACACAGCCTATGCAGATGCGTTTTAATGAACTCATTACAGGCATCAAACAGGATGTGGCAATAAAAATTTATGGTGCAGATTTGGAAATCCTGAGTGCCCAGGCAAATAAAATAGCAGGGCTTATCAAAAATGTAAAAGGAGTAAGTGAACCCTTTGTAGAAAAAGTAAGCGGACTGCCACAAATACAGGTGGAATACAACCGTGATAAAATTGCACAATACGGGTTAACCATCAGTGATGTAAATATGGTGCTGAAAACTGCTTTTGCAGGAAATGTTGCAGGTGTGGTGTTTGAAGGTGATAAACGGTTTGATATGGTGCTGCGATTGCAAAAAGATTTAAGAAAAGACTTCAGCAATATTGAAAACCTTTATGTGCCTTTACCATCAGGCAACAAAGTGCCTATTAACCAGGTGGCAAATATTTCATTCCAAACAGCCCCCGCACAAATAAGCCATGAGGACGGGCAGCGTAGAACTTTTGTAGGTTTCAATGTTCATGGCAGAGATGTTGAAAGCACGGTAGAAGAAATACAACCCATATTAGATGCAAAACTTAAACTGCCAACAGGTTATTATTATACCTATGGTGGTCAGTTTCAAAACCTGAAAGAAGCAAAGGCAAGGTTAGGTATTGCAGTACCGGTAGCATTATTGCTCATTTTAGTATTACTGTACTTTACATTCAACAGTGTAAAACAATCCTTCCTCATATTTACAGCCGTACCATTATCTGCCATTGGTGGCATCATTGCATTGTGGTTAAGAGGTATGCCATTCAGCATTTCGGCAGGTGTTGGTTTCATTGCCTTGTTTGGTGTAGCCGTGTTAAATGGTATTGTATTGATAGGTTATTTCAACCAGTTAAAAGACGAAGGCATTACCGACATATATGAGAGAGTTAGAAAAGGAACAGCAGTAAGATTAAGACCGGTAATAATGACAGCTATGGTAGCATCATTAGGCTTTCTGCCAATGGCACTTTCTACAGGTGCAGGTGGTGAAGTACAAAAACCATTAGCAACCGTTGTGATCGGTGGTTTAATTACCGCTACCATATTAACCCTGCTGGTGCTTCCGGCACTTTATATTTTATTCAACACTAAAATCAATTTCAAACCAAATAAAATGAATAAAGCAAAGCCACCTGTCAATACTACGGTTGTGTTAGTGCTGTTTACATTTATCGGTTTATTTGCAGGAAAAACTTATGCACAAAGCAATCAAAAAACGTTGCAGGAGTGCATTGATATAGCACTTAAAAACAATCTGCAACTGAAAGTAGCAGACTTAAACATTCAGCAATCGCAGGTAATACAAAAGACCGGCTTTAGTCCTGATAAAACAAACATACAACTCACCCAGGACCCTACCACAGGTGGTAATATTGATAACAGCATTGGAATTACTCAAACAATTTCTTTTCCAACAGTGTATGCCAATCAAAATAAACTATTGAAACAGGAAACTTTGCTGGCTCAAAAATCAAAACTACTATCGCAAAATGAAATTTACAAAGAAGTAACCACAGCCTATTACAATTTGTTGTATGGCTTGCAAAGAGTAAAACTTTTGCAGCAGCAGGATAGCATATACAGCAATTTTCTAAAAAGGGCTACCCTTCGTTATAATACAGGTGAAACTAATCAGTTGGAAAAAATGCAAGCCGAAAGCAAATACAAAGAAAATCTTTTGCAATTGAAACAGGCAAGTACTACTGTAAGCAGTTATCAGTTGGCTTTGCAGAAGTGGTTGAACTCAGCCGAGCCAATTATGCCAAAAGAAAATGAGTTGGCAAAATTGCCCGATGATTATAGATTTGACACCACCGTAATTAACTCAAATCCACTAATAGAGGTTTATAATCAAAAGCTAAATGTAAATACTGCACAGGTTAAAGTTGAAAAAAGCAAACTGTTACCGGACTTGAATGCAGGCTATTATCATCAAATGCTTATTAAGGGCTTTGACCCTGCAAAAATTAACCGTAATTATTTCCCTGGCACAAGGATAGCAGGGTTACAGGTAGGTATAGGTATCCCCCTATTTTTTGGCTCACAAAAAGCAAAAATTAAAGCTGCTCAAATCAATACTACTTTAATTGAAACAGAGAAGCAACAAACACTGCTATACCTGCAAAGCACCTATGCAATACAGTACAATGAATACCTGAAAGCTAAAGAAGGGTTGCAGTATTATGAAACCACTGGCTTAAAACAGGCAGATGATATTATCCGTATTTCAAACACTGCCTATACCAAAGGCGAAATAGGATATATGGAGTATATCCAAAATCTGCAAACGGCTATCAATACCAAATTGCAATATACCGATGCAGTAAACCAGTTCAATCAATCCATCATATTGTTAAACTACTTAAAAGGAAATAAATAAAATGAAATCAATAAAAATAAAATCAATCATCGCATTTGTGTTTTTTGCAAATGCAATAAGTTTCACATCCTGCAAGCAGGGCAACAAGACAGAAAGCAAAGAAGCAGACAAGCCCAAAGAAAAACACAGCGAATTAATTGAGATTTCCGAGCAGCAGATGAAGGCTGTGGGCATTGAAACAGGTACAATAGAAATGAAAAACCTGAATAGTGTGGTAAAATCAAGCGGACAATTAGAAGTACCACCACAAAACAAAGCCGATGTAAATAGTTTGATATCCGGCATTATTAAAAAAATAATGGTTTTAGAAGGCAGCTATGTTCGCCAGGGACAAACAGTGGCAATTTTAGAAAACACAGACATTGTGAAGTTGCAGCAAGATTACCTTATGCTAAAAAAAGAATTTGTTTATACCGAGCAGGAGTACCAACGCCAAAAGGAGCTTAATACAGAAAGTGCCGGTACAGGCAAAGTATTTCAACAGGCAGCATCAAAATACGAAACAGACAAAGCAAAGCTTTCGGGGATGGAAACTCAATTGCAGCAATTAAACATCAGTCCTGCATCTGTAGCCAATGGAAAATTTGTAAGTCAAATTGCAATCACAGCACCTATTAGTGGTGTAATAGGGCATATACCAATAAAAACAGGCAGTTATATTGACATGCAAACTTCATTAATGGATATTGTAGATAACTCTCAAATTCATTGTGATTTGCAGGTGTACGAAAAAGATTTATTTAAAGTAAAAAATGGGCAAACGGTGGAGTTCATTCTCACCAATCAAAACAACAAACAAATCACTGGTACAATTTTCGGCATTAACCAATCTTTTGAAAACGAAAATAAATCCGTGATTGTTCATGCCAAAATCAATAATACTGGCAGCATCAAATTATTACCCGGCATGTATGTATCAGCATTAATAAATATAGGCAACCAGACAGTACAAGCTGTGCCGGTTGATGCAGTGGTAAGTGCCGAAGGCAAACAATATATTTTTATGGTAAGTGGTGAAGAAGTAAAAAAAGATGAAGGTGCGAAAAAAGATAAGCATATACAGTTTAAGAAAGTAGAAGTAGCCACTGGCGTAACAGAATTGGGTTACATGGAAATAACTCCGCTTGAAGAAATACCCAAAGATGCAAAGATTGTAACCAAAGGTGCTTTCTATGTATTATCAAAAGCCAGTGGCGGAGGTGAAGAAGAATAAGAATAACCAAAATAAAATTTAATAAAATGATTAATACAGACCCCAATCATATTCATACCTACGATGCACAAGGCAGGATGACTTGTTGTACTCTGGAAGAAAAAATTTATACTAAAGCAGGTGCAGATAATTTGTTGCATGAGATAAAAACTGAGGGTAGCAAACCCATTCAAAAAACTAAAATGACTGAACGTAGCATAATCAAAAAATATCTTCCTGCTATCGTCAGTTTTGTGATACTGCTTATTGGCATTGCAGTAGATAATTATTTCAAGCCTTCATTTTTTACCGGATATATTCGCCTTGCATGGTATGCAATAGCCTACCTGCCTGTTGGCTTGCCGGTAATCAAAGAAGGTTGGGAAACCATTCTTAAAAAAGAGTTCTTCACAGAGTTCACTTTAATGGTTTTGGCAACTTTAGGAGCTTTTGCCATTGGACAATATCCCGAAGGTGTGGCAGTAATGTTATTCTATGCCATTGGCGAGTTGTTTCAAAGTGCAGCAGTAAATAGAGCTAAAAGCAATATTAAAGCATTGCTGGATGTAAGACCATCTTCTGCCAGTGTTTTCAGAAACAACAAGTATGAAGAAATAAAACCTGAAGAAGTTCAAATAAACGAAACCATCCAAATAAAAGCCGGTGAGCAAGTGCCAATGGATGGCGAAATGCTAAGTGAGGGCAGCAGCTTTAATACAGCCGCACTTACAGGCGAAAGCAAGCCGAAATCAATTTACAAAGGAGAACTGGTATTGGCAGGTATGCTAAACCTTGATAAAGTAATTGAACTGAAAGTAACTAAAAAATTTGCCGACAGTTCTCTTGCACGGATTTTAGACATGGTGCAAAATGCCACAGCCCGTAAAGCAAAAACAGAATTACTGATAAGGAAGTTTGCAAAAATTTATACTCCTATTGTTTTCTTTTTAGCAGTTGCGTTAGTAGTAGTTCCCTATTTTGTTGTAGATGATTATGTGTTCTCTCAATGGTTATACAGGGCTTTAATTTTCTTAGTTATCAGTTGCCCTTGTGCATTGGTTATCTCTATCCCATTGGGCTATTTTGGAGGCATAGGTGCAGCATCTAAAAATGGTATCTTATTCAAAGGCTCAAATTATCTGGAGTTAATGACAAAAGTGAATACCGTTGTTATGGATAAAACAGGCACACTTACCGCAGGTGTATTTAAAGTGCAGAAAATATTTACCAATGGTATGGATAAAACCGAGTTCATTAAAACAGTCGCAGCATTAGAAAGCAAATCCACACACCCCATTGCCAAAGCCATTGCTGAATATGAAAAAAATGAAACACAGACATATCAGGCAGATGGAATAGAGGAAATTTCAGGACATGGTTTAAAGGGCAAGGTAAACGGCAAAGAAGTGTTGGTAGGCAATACGAAGTTATTTGAAAAATTCAACATCGCTTACGATGCAGCCATTGATGAAATTGTTGAAACCATAGTTGTGGTAGCCATCAACAGCCAGTATGCAGGTTATGTGCTGATAGCCGATGAAGTTAAAGAAGATGCACAGGAAGCCATTAAGCAAATGCACCATAACGGCATTGCACAAATTGTAATGCTCAGTGGCGATAAAAATTCAATAACTCAAAAAGTAGCAAAGCAGATAGGTATTGACACCGCTTTTGGCGATTTACTGCCCGAAAACAAAGTGCAAAAGGTAGAGGAATTAAAACAAGACAAAACGAAAACCATTGCCTTTGTAGGTGATGGCATTAACGATGCACCCGTGTTGGCACTAAGCGATGTTGGTATTGCAATGGGTGCAATGGGTAGCGATGCAGCCATAGAAACTGCGAATGTTGTTATACAGACAGACCAGCCTTCAAAAATTGCCACTGCCATCAAAATAGGCAAAGCCACCCGTAGCATTGTTATTCAAAATATCATTTTAGCATTTACAGTAAAAGCCATTGTACTGATATTAGGTGCAGGCGGTTTAGCCACCATGTGGGAAGCTGTTTTTGCTGATGTAGGTGTGGCATTACTGGCAATATTGAATGCTGTACGAATACAACGGATGAAGTTTTAAAAAAAACAAATTGATGGATAAACGGTAGTTCAAAAAGAATACCAGGAGAAGCTCGCTTTGGAATAAAGTTTTATCAAAGAAAGTAAACAGCCAAATGAAAGGATATTGTAAAAAATAATTGAGGCACATTAGAATTGGAGGTATGTACTATTGAATATTCACAAGATTAGAATCCAGATGATGTTTTTCAAGCAGTTTATATAGTAAAACAATTTGAGAAACAATTATTTCACTTTGATAAACAAATAGAGTTTCCGATGACCGAAATTCCGATTGATCCATGATTCAAATAAGCCTGTCCTCGGGTGACTACTTACTTTTGAAGGAGTCGCCTAAACGAAAATTTAAGGGGCTAAAAATCCCGGGTAGCACTTTATACAAGGCTGAAAGGGCGGAGTGTGCCCTTTCTTTACATATATATCAACATAGGCTTTATACCATCACTCTCCGCCAATTTCAGTTTACTGAAGCGGTGCGGATTATCACGACTGAAACTGACAACTGGTTGCGATTGGAACTACCGTTGAGCGGTAATTTGTCCATTATTCCAAAAGAAGGCCAGCCTTTTCAAATGGTGCCCGGCACCTATCATCTTACTGACCAACCGCTATTTGCAAGTGACCACCTTGCTGGAGAATCCACTATTTATTTTTCGGTACATTTTTCCCCGGAGCTATTGGCAAGTATTGGTTCTGATCAGTCATTTATGCCCAGGACAACGGCACCAGTGCCCGGGGATTTGCTGGAGATGGTTTACGAGATACTTAAATGCCCTTTCCAGGAATCGCTTCGTAATTTTTATTATGCCAATAAAGTGCGGGATATTTTGTTTTCGCATACCGTATCATTACCGGTAGTAATGCCAGGAGAGCTAACTCCCGTTCAAATAGCCCAGATGTATGAAGCCGATCGCATCATGGCAGATAACCTCGATGGCAAGATCACCATTCCCGAACTGGCCCGCAAACTGGGAACCAATTTCGTGACCTTGAAAAGGAATTATGAAAAAGTATTTGGCGTTGGGATATTTCCCCGGTTAATGCAACGAAAAATGGAACATATCCAGTTACTGTTAGAGAAGACCGATAAACCATTAAAGGAAATTGCCGACCTGGCAGGTTACCAGACATTACCGGGATTTATTAATGCTTTCAGAAAGCGGTTCAAAATAACGCCAAAGGAATGGCGGAAGAAAAGAAAGGGGTTTTAATAAACCCTTTAAACGGATTAAATAACATAAAATTGAAATATCATGAAGCTGATTCCCATTACGTTGTTTGCAGTCCTAATATTTTGTAGCTGTAATAATGCACCGGCTCTCAAAGAAACGGAAGCACTGCAAATCATAAACAGTGAATTAAAGTATCCGAGAGTTGTTGATTACGAAATATACCGGAGCGATCCTGCACATGCAAAAAAATTACTGGATGCGGGATTGGAGACCAGCGGAATGGTTGTTATACAGAAAACACAGAAGCTGAAGGATATTGGTAGCCCTCTCATTACTTTCACGGAAGCTGCCAGTCGTTCTTTGATTCCGGTAAACGATAAGGAAAAAGGATTGGATATTCAGAAAGTGAAGATTGCAGATGAAATCGTAACTGATGTGAAAGCAAGCGCTTCCGGTGAGGACAAAAATTCAATGATTGTCAACTACACAACTGCTTATAAGAATATAACGCCCTTCGCTGTATTAATGACAAGGAACCTTAATGAACCGGTCAAACATACTGTTACTTTCATTTTACAAGGCGATAAGTGGGTTTTGCAAAAAAGATAAATTATCCGTCTCCCAAGGAACACCTTATTTACTCCCGAATATTTAATGTAAGAATGGCTATTTCTTTTTGGGCTTCTTTAATGGTTTATCCTGCCTTGATTTTTGGATTAATGACTGATACTTTCTTATTTCCTGATCAGTAATGGAATTAAAGTATTTTCCAAATGAAACCATATCAAGATCAAGTGCCTCGATTAAATCAATAAACGTAAAAAACTCAAAACCTTGATCTCCTTTAGATATTTTTTGAACAGTACCAAAATCAACGCCTGATGCTGCTGATAATTTGCGTAAACTTGATACTAATTTGTGATCTTTAGTACCCGCCAGTTTGTTTGCGTTAGCTATTTCCTTTCTCTCATTTAGAATATTTAGTAATGCTAAACCGAACCTAATATGTAATATTTTTCTATCCTTTGCTTCCATTTAATTAAAAGTCAAACGATTTGAAAAATATTTTGAAGGGCTTAAACCCTTCATTGAATAATATTTACTACCTTTAATTTGCGAATCTTCATATTGAATTAACTTATTTGAAGCTTTCGCTTTGAGTCTTGTACTGAAACGTAGGAAATTTCGATGACACAAGATGATAAGCAAGAGCTCACGTTTTGGCGTGGGCTCCCTTATTAGTGTCAGGGTCTCCTACGACCTCAGTACAGTAAGTGGAGTTCCGCGCCATCTTTTTGAATAGAATCCACACGTAAAAAGACTCCCCGATAATGTCAACATTGTATTGTTATATTGCTTCGGCTGAACGGAACACAGGACCCCTTATTTCTTAACTCCTTCCAACATGGAGAGGAGGCTGCTTTTGACTGCCTGTACCGTGAACTCTTTCCTTCCCTTACCTATTTTGCCAATCGTATTGTTTTGGACGCCGATACGGCAGAGGATATTGTACAGGACTGCTTTGTATTGTTATGGAAACGCCGTGACCGCCTTAGCCATATAACTGCCATTAAAAGCTATTTATATACGTCAGTGCGGAACCAGTGCCTGAAGCATCTTGAAAGGCAGCAGCGAAAAGTAAAAGTAACCAAGCAAGCGAGTGAAGAACCCAGTTTTGAAGAAACTGTTATAGCGGCTGAAACAGCCAGGGAACTGTATCAATTAATAGATTTGCTTTCGCCTGCCCTGCAACAAATAATCCGTCTTTATTACCTGGAAGGGAAATCGAATAAAGAAATTGCCACGCAACTCAATATTGAACCAGACACGGTTATCCGCCAGCGCCTCCGGGCCGTTATAGCACTTCGGAAAATAAAAATTTCACTTTGATTAATTAATTGTAAAAAAAAAATACGGCATTCGTATGTCCGGTTTTCTGTCCTTTCCGGATTATATTATTAAGAACTTCGTCTAATAAATTTTTGTTATGAAAGCTCTGGTACCATACCAAGAGGAACTTGAAAGAAATTTTCGCATCGCTTACCTGATCGGTCATTTCATCCAGGAAGATATCTCCGAGGAAGAGGAAGCCGAACTGGAAAACTGGATACTTGAAAGCGATCATAATATGCAGATTTTTGAAGATCTAACGGATGAAGAAACGGTGGATGGTTTTATGAAATGGTATTCCGAACGGGATACAGAACGAAGCCTGAAGGAAGTCAAGCAGAGGTTACGGTTTTCAAAGCCATTAAAAGTGGTATCCATCTGGAAATACGCAGCCGCTGCCAGCATTGTAATACTATTGGGTGTGGGAGGTTATTTCCTTGCCTTTCAAAAAGGTGCGCACCCTCCTGTAATCACGGTGAATAAACCTGCAGACATAGCACCAGGGCAGGATGCAGCCACGCTTATCCTTGCCAATGGAAAGCAAATCATTCTCACTAATGTAAAAGATACCGTAATTAACCGGGAAGTGAGAATAGAAAATGGTGTTGCCGTTTATACAAATACTGATAATGCGCCGGAATATAACGAGATAGCAATACCCCGTAAGGGTTTTTATAAACTTGTTTTACCAGACGGTAGCAAAGCATGGGTTAATTCGGCTTCTTCTATTCGTTACCCTACCCGATTTACCGGTAATGAACGCCGGGTAACTGTAACAGGTGAAACTTATTTTGAAGTGGCTAAAGACGCTATCCATCAATTTATTGTTTCTGTAAATGGTATTGAGGTAACTGCAGTGGGTACGGCTTTCAATATAAATGCTTACGCCAACGAAAATGATTTAAGAGTTACACTCACAGAAGGAAAAATAAAAGTAAGCAATCAATCGAGAACGGAACTACTTGAGCCCGGAAAACAAATTGCAATAAATGCGAACAAGTGGTCTGTTTCCACGATAGATACTTCGCCCTTCATTGCATGGACTAAGAATCAATTCAAATTTAAGAATACAACAATTGATGAGGCGATGCGAATGGTGGAGCGGTGGTACGATGCTAAGATTGTGTACAAGGATAAGGTCACCGATCACTTTACAGGCACCATTGACAGAAACGTTCCGGTGTCGCATTTATTAAAATTGCTTGAAGAAACCGGGCAAGTTCATTTTCAGATAGAAGGTGACACCATTATTGTTAGTCGTTAACGGTAATCCATAAAAAACCGGGTAGTGCGGTAACACTTCCCGGCGGCGTTTGGGTTATCCCAATTATATCGCGGAAACGATCATTGTTAAACCCAAACAAAACAAAGCTATGCTTTTGGTTTCAAACTTCAGCACCCATTACTTGCGAAAACTGTTACTATTAGTTTTCCTTTTTGTATCCCTGTGTGCAGCAGGACAAAGCTTCTCCTTCTCGTTCCAACGGACACCACTGTCCACTGTTTTCTCCCAAATTGAACAACGGAGCGACTATCAATTCATTTACACAGAGGAACTGTTAGCCAGGTCTGTACCAGTGTCTTTTACAGTAAGCAATGTTTCTATTGACAGCGTTCTTAAATTATGCTTCAAACAACAGCCTCTTGATTATACAATGGAGGGGAAGCATATTGTTATCAGGAAGAAAATTGTTGAAAAACCAGCATCCCAGTTTCGGGAATTAAGGGGCAAGGTTGTTAATGAGCAAGGCGAACCCGTTCCAGGCATCACGTTAGCCATTAAATACACGTCATTAATGACTGCAAGCGACGGCAATGGAGAGTTTATATTTTTTAATGCCCCAATGAATGTCATTTTACTTGTTAGCGGAGTTGGAACTGTTTCGGAGGAACTGGCTGTCGGTAATCAGCCCTATATTTTAGTGACCGTGCACGCGAAAGTTGCAATCCTTGAGGAAACCATTATTAGAGGATATTATAATTCAAGTCGCCGCTTAAACACCGGCAGCATTGATAAAGTGACTGCGGCAGACATTGGTGTTCAACCTGTCTCTAATCCTATTGCTGCGCTGGAGGGGAGGGTGCCCGGATTATTAATCAGCCAGGGTAATGGACTGCCGGGGTCCAATTTTACAGTTAGAATCCGTGGACAAAATTCGATTCAAAGTGGCAATAGTCCCCTTTATATAATTGATGGCGCTCCTTTTCTTAATGATGCTGATGTTTTAACGCAAAGAAGCGGGATAAATGCCGCCAGCCCGTTCAATACCCTGAATCCGGAAGACATTGAAAGTATTGAGATATTAAAGGATGCTGATGCCACCGCCATATATGGCAGCAGAGGGGCAAATGGAGTAGTTCTTATCACAACAAAAAAAGGCAAAGCGGGTAAGACCAAAGTAGATGTAAATTTTTATTCGGGTTGGGGAAAGGTTACAAGAACCATGCAGTATATGAATACCCCCCAATTTCTTGCAATGAGACATGAAGCATTTAAAAACGATGGTCAAATACCCGATCTTTCCAGTGCTTACGATTTCCTTGTGTGGGACACTACAAGATATACCGACCTTAAGAAAATCTTGATCGGTGGGGTCGCGCATACTGACAAAATGCAATTTCAAATATCCGGAGGCAGTGTCAGGACAAATTTTTCAGCAAGTGGAAATTATTATCGGGAATCAACCGTATTCCCGGGTAATGGAGCTGATCGCCGAGGCAGTGTTCATTTTGCGATTTCGCACCGGTCAGATAATAATAAACTAAGCATTAGCTTGGTCAGTAGCTATGCAACCGATATTAACGATCTCATCCGCGAAGACCTAACTCAATTTGTTAACCTCTCTCCGACAATTCCAAATCTATATGATTCGCTCGGGCATCTCAATTGGGGCAACGGTGGCTTTTCATTTGTAAACCCTCTTTCAGATGTGTATAGAAAATATAAAGTGATAACTGATAGGCTCACCTCCAATGTTGTATTGGATTATGAAATATTCCGGCAAGTCAAATTAAAATTGAATTTGGGATATAACCAGTTGTTTGCGAACGAAACTGATAAGGTGCCAATAGCGTCCCAAGATCCATCCTTTCTACCAACAGGATATTCTTTTTTTGGCACAAATCAGATCAAAAGCTGGATTGCGGAGCCCCAGCTTAATTATGATTTCAAAATTGGTAAAAAGGCTATTTTTCAATCTCTTGTTGGCGTCACCTGGCAGGCCAACTCAGGATATCAAACCTCCATTTCAGGAACCGGCTATACCAATGACAATCTTCTTGGTTCCACTGTAGGTGCACACGACTTAGAAACCAGGAATAGTTCACAGATTTACCGCTACAATGCAGTGTTTGGAAGATTAAATTTTAATTGGGATGAGAAATATCTTATAAACCTCACAGCGCGTCGCGATGGAAGTTCAAGATTCGGGCCTGGTAACCGGTTTACAAATTTTGGTGCTTCGGGGCTTGCATGGATTTTCTCCAAAGAGAAATTTATTGCAAGTGCTCTTCCGGGTTTAAGTTTTGGCAAATTAAGATTGAGTTATGGAATAACCGGGAATGACCTAATTGGTAATTACAATTATCTGGACGCCTATTCGCCAACCCAATACCCGTACCAGGGAGTCTCTTCTTTATTCCCTGCTAAACTGTTTAATGCCAATTACGGGTGGGAACAAATCCAAAAGACGGACGTAGGGATGGACCTTGCTTTTTTGGGAAACAAACTGTCGTTTACTGTTGACTGGTTCGGGAATAAAAGTAAAAATCAAATTATTTATTATTTGTTGCCAGGTCAAACAGGGTTCCCTTCGGTATTACAAAATTTTCCAGGTGTTGTAAAAAATGAGGGTATAGAATTGCAGGTGGCTCTGAATAATATTAGCCTCGGAAATTTCAATTGGAGCAGCTCCTTTAATTTTTCTTTATCAAAAAACAGACTTTCTTCTTTTCCCGGATTAGCAACGTCAAGTTATTCTACAAGGTACGTTATTGGAAAGCCGTTGAATGCTTATATCGGTCCAGAATATGCCGGGGTTGATACGGCAACCGGAGTGTACCAGTTTTATGACATTAACCGTAAACTCACCTTTTCACCTTCGCAAGCTGATTATGTATATATAGGAACCACCGATCCAAAATTTTATGGAGGGTTTCAAAACAACATCACGTATAAAAATTGGAACCTGCTTTTTTTGTTTGAATACAGGCAACAAAAGGGAATAGATCCTATTACAAGCTCCTATGACTTTGCAGGCGACATGAACAATCAACCAGTTAATGTTCTCGACAGGTGGCAAAAGCCAGGTGACAAAGCCATGTATGAGCGATATACTCAAACGTTTAGCCCCGCGGGGATCGCAGTTTTTCGGTTGGGGCAGTCAAGCGCCATTCTCACTGATGCTTCCTTTATTCGGCTAAAAAATTTATCTATTTCTTATTCCCTTCCTTCAGCAGTATTGAATAAGAAGGGTATTGAGAAGATTCGATTATTCTTAGAAGGGCAAAATGTTTTGACGATTACAAAGTATAAAGGATTTGACCCCGAGACACAAAGTACCAGGTCATTGCCTCCATTGAGGATGTTGGTGACTGGAGTACAAATTGTTTTTTAAAATCTCAATTAAAGAATTATTTTATGCTAAAGAAATATTTTATAGGCTTCCTGGCAATATTTTTTCTTCATTCCTGCAAAAAATTTGTTGAAATCCCCCTCCCTGTCGATCAGCTAACAACTGAATTTGTTTTTACCGATGACAACACTGCAACAAAATCCATCACGGGGATATACAGCGAAATGATGAATAATTCACAGCAATTTTCTGATGGATTTACCACTTTGTTTGCAGGAATGTCTGCTGATGAATTATATTATTATACGCCGAGCTTTCGTGATGAGTTCGTGACAAATCAAATATCACCTGCCAGTCATACATATATCGAATCGTGGTTTTGGAATCCTGCCTATAGATATATTTATGGAGCCAACAAATGTATTGAAGGAGTGAATACTTCAACTACTCTTTCTCCGGATACAAAGCAAATGATAATCGGGGAAGCAAAATTTATACGGGGATTCTGTAATTTCTACCTTGTCAACCTATTTGGCGATGTACCCTTAGTGCTTTCTTCAGATTATTCTGTCAACCAGTCGATACCAAGAACTTCTGCTGCCCTGGTTTACTCCCAAATTATTGAAGATTTGAAAGATGCGGAATCTAAACTTGTCACCACCTATCCCACTGAGGAGAGGGTGAGGCCGAACAAATTTGCGGCGACTGCATTACTTGCAAGGGTATATCTCTATCTCAAGGATTGGACAAAGGCAGCAACTGAGGCCGGTAAAGTCATTAATTCCAACACTTACAGTCTTAACGGTGATTTAGATTCAGTTTTTTTGGTAAACAGTAATGAAACAATTTGGCAATTAAAGGAAGTGAATCCTAATCGTAATACGTATGAAGGTTATTATATACTGCCTGCAAGCAATTATTCTACCCCAACTTTTCTGCTGACCAATTCTCTTTTGAATGCCTTTGAACCTAATGATCAAAGGAAAACAAGCTGGGCTACCGCAAGGGTCTTCTCAAACCAGTCATTATATTATCCTGCTAAATATAAGGTGCCAACTGGCTCGACGTTAAAAGAATATTATGTTGTCTTAAGGCTGGCTGAACAATATCTTATCAGGGCTGAGTCAAAAGCGCAGTTGAATGATATACAGGGATCGGTAGGTGACATCAATTTAATTCGGAACAGGGCTGGCTTGTCAAATACAGTAGCGAATACCCAGGCGGCTCTTCTTGTGGCTATCGAACAGGAACGAAGGACGGAGTTATTCGCTGAATGGGGACACCGGTGGTTTGATCTAAAAAGGACCGGCCGGGCCAATAATATTCTTGGGATGCTTAAACCTTCAACATGGCAAGCCACTGACACATTATGGCCCATTCCACAAAATCAAATAAGGTTAAACCCGACACTCACACAAAATCCAGGATACTAAAATTAAGATTTATGAAACGTTATATTTTGATTCCCGTTTTCACGGGAATCCTGAACCTTACTGTCTATTCACAATTATCTGCATTAAAAATAGGAGATAAAATGCCAAATGTTTCAATGGGGAAAATGCTGGACGGGCTCGAAAAGAAAACAAAATTTTCTGATATTAATGCAAAGCTTGTGATTCTTGATTTTTGGAATATTCACTGTACAACCTGCATTAGAGATATGCCAAAAATGGATTCTATAGAAAGGAAGTATAAGGGGCAGGTGAAAATTTTTGCTATTACAAAGAACAATGAAACGGAAGTAAAGCGCTTATTTGGGAGGATAGCAATCAAAAGACCTTCATTTCCTTTTATTGTACAGGATTCTATTTTTAATTCTCTATTTCCCCATAATGGAGACCCCCTGCACGTTTGGGTCAATGAAAAAAATGTGATTACAGCAATAACCTATGACTACAATACAAATTTCGAAAACATTGATAAATTCCTAAATGGAACAGATCTTCATCTGTCAAGAAGATGGGACTTTGGGATAAACGAAAAATTTAATCTTGTATCCGAACAAAATGCAGGCGTTCTTGACCTGGCTTCCAGCTACTCGGCTATATTTAGAGGATTGGATGAGTATGCTACAACCTCGATTATAAAAATCCACGACGATCTTGTTCAATTAATAAATGTCACTCCGCTATCAATGTATAGCGTCGCATATGATTCACTCTTGTATGGTTTTCATGTCAATCAATTTCGATTAATCAATGACAAACGGGTCCTTATTGAACTAAAAAATAAAGACCCCTTTGTTACTCCCAGCAAAGACGCTGAAATCGCTGGTTGGATTAAAAGGAATCAAGTGAGCTACGAACTGAAAGTTCCTAATGAACTAAAGGATATGAAGTTTGCTTATGCGGGAAGATTTGAAGCGATATTTTCCTTATAAAGTGAAGATTGAAAAAAGAAAAACGAAATGCCTTGCTTTAATTAAGACTACAGATAATCAATATTTGATAGAAAAGGACACATTATCACCTAAGTTTATGAGGTCAGATTCAGCATACTCTTTTGTGATGAATAACTTGCCCATAAGTTCATTTGTTGCCGAGCTGACATATTCCAATCCAGGCATTGATATTCCGATCATTAATGAAACAAACATATCATATAAAGTTAATCTTAGTATTAAATCCAAGCTTTCCGATACACTGGCAGTGGCAAAAGAATTAAGATATTATGGCCTTGATCTGGTAGAAAAAGAAAAAAATATTGACATGTTAATAATTGAGGACAATTAAAAGTGGCCGACATTTTTCAGCGGCCACTTAAATTGAATCCTCCTTTTTTGATCAAGGAGTTGACCTCTTTGTTTGTGAAATTATAGTTGATAAATCAGGTAAACTTGGATTGCCAGATTGGGGAACAGCATTAATTTCACAACGATAAGTCAAAGTTGTGCTTGTGCAAATCGTTGGAGTTGAACCATCGCCGTCCAAAGAATATTTCGCTGGATTATTTAGATCGGCAGGGCTAACACCATTGAAAACAAACCATTTTTCCCCACTAAACGATTTGCTTTCCTTGTTCACATTTTTAAATGCGAACAAGCAGACTGCAAGCATCACGGTTGAAATTCCCATAACATACTTTTTCATAAAAGAATATTTAGTTAATTAATAATTCGCCTACTATATTACAGGTGTTCGGCTGCTCCTGTTTGTCATGACAACTTTCTTATAAAAGCTAACAGCAAGAAGACCTGCTGCAGCAAAACATAAATTAAATAACAGGTGCTGACCCCATGTCATCTCTTTTAAAACACCTCCACAAGAACAAGGCAGTTTTTTCATTGACGCAAGGATAAAAGCAACATATCCGGCAAAGACGATCATTAGTACAGTTGCCGATATTAACCCTAAGTATCGTAATCGAGGAAAAAATAACAACATAACAATTGCGATTTCAACACCTGGGATCATCCCCGCCAATAGACTTTTGTAAGGTTGAATCGTTGGGATCTGTTGTATTGTGTTGACAAATGCAGGCATATTTCCCAGCTTCATTAAAGCTGTGTATAAAAAAAGCAGAATGAATAATCCTGTCATTAACTCAACGAAAAATTGTTTCACCTGTATTGATCTCATTTCACAAATCTCAATAGAACATACAGATGTCAGGTTATCCAAAGTATAAAAGAAGTTAACCAAAGTGGTTTACATTCAAAATATTTTTTGATATACTTAAATTTCATTTTCAGCAACTCATAAAAATAAAAGCATAATACTTTTCTATAAAATTCTGATTATGCGAACTAATATGTTGCGGTTGTATGAGAAGCTGGAAGACCGAATCAAACAGATTCGTGAAGAATCGTATCCATTGTTAAAGGAAACATCGCAATGTATTAATGTTTGTCAGGAGATATTAGAAGAATTAAAAAAGCTTGTTGAAAAAAATCCATTAAAAGACAATAAGGAAGAAATAGAATTTTTCAAAGAAATCAAGCCAAAATTTTATTCCCAGTTCATTTATTATGTGAAGATATTCCATATCGAAATTAACCGTCCGGCGGCAAGCGACAAAGTACAGATTAGCTACCTGGAGTCGCACCTGATGCGAATAAAGCATTTCTTTGATAACAATCTCGACTTCTATCAATATTACCGGAGCGGAGCCACACACTTTGATGAAGTATATTTTATCCGTGGCCAGCAGGACATCCGGTTACTGCCTGATGATCTGACGTTGAGCATTGATCATCATTTCTCTACCATCCAGAGTTATAAAGTATCAAAGCTATTCGCATACGAACTTTTAAGGATTTATCTCAATACCGCTATTTCATCCGTTCAGTTTACTGATTCTCCTGAACAGAGATCTATCGAAAAGAAATTACAATGGACAAGCTCCAAAGTATCCCTGATAGAATTAATCTATTCACTACAGACTGCCGGCGTTTTTAATAACGGAGTCGCTGACATTAAGCTATTGACCAATTACTTTGAAAGTACATTTCAAATTGACCTGGGGAATGTCTATAATGTTTTCCAGGAAATGCGCATCCGGAAAAAGAACCGGAGCAGTTTTATAGACCAGCTCAGGGAGAAATTAATACAGCGCATGGATGAGGCGGATGAAGGTTACTGACTCCGTTTGACGGTTTGAATTTTATTTTCCCGACTCGGGAGTATATCGGGTTTTCTCCTCTTTAAAGCACTAATCTCCTCTTCAAAATCACAATAATATCATAACTAAATTTCAAGCCCGGATGCAATTTTTGTCATTGGGTTTATTGTCAATCATCTAAAATTTATTTCTCCCGACTCGGGAACAACTATTGAAAAATCGCTCTCGTGTGATACCATATTTGCAATACAAACGAGAAGCGTATGTTTACAAACATTTCATGGACAGGCTACCTCACAGTAGTCGCCATACTATTAGCAGTCTATTACCTGTATGTTGGAGTACGGTATTTTTCTTCTGACCTCAAAACGCTGTTTGCCGAAAGGCAGAAACTGAAATTCAAGGCCGTCTTTCTTGGTAATAGTAAAGCAAAAGATTTACCTGCTGCTGAGGAAGACAAGGCGGATGCACCTTTGTTTGAAGAAACAACAGATGACGAATTTACGGAAGTAGAACACCTCATTGAACGTTTGAAAACTGTCATTGCAGATGCCTCCCGCAGAAAAATGATCCTACAGGAATTTAAGCAATACCTCAGACTGGTACTGAAGGAATATCCCACCATAAGATACTCGCCCCTTCGGTCATCCATCAACGAATTAATTATATCCGAATGTGAAAAGCACGGGGCTGTTGCACTCAATGAAGCGGAAGTGGAACTGTTGTGGAAAGAGGCAGTGTGACAGTCCGGTAACGGAGCGTGCTTCCCGATCCCTCCCCTGTGCGTAAGAGCAATGTGTGATAGGAATATCGGGTCAGCGTGAGGGCGAAGCCGCTCCGTTTTTAAAAAGCCAATTTTGAAATTTTAATAAATGTGAGTTATGAAAATGTGCAGAATGAAGAACAAAAAAACTGACCGGGAAAAAGTTGTTGCTATTTGCGCCGCACTGGCGCTGCTCTCCATCCATTATGGAGCATTTGCCCAGGATGGCATCCAGGGCATCAACGAAGCCAATACCAAGGTACGCAGCTACTTCGCTGCAGGTACTAACCTTATGTATGCCGTAGGCGCATTGCTTGGGTTGATTGGCGCCGTTAAGGTCTATCAAAAATGGAATGCCGGCGACCAGGACACGGGCAAGGTCGCCGCAGCCTGGTTTGGCAGTTGCATCTTTTTGGTGGTAGTCGCCACCGTTATCAAATCCTTCTTTGGCGTTTAAAAAGTGAGTTATGGAAACAGTGTTGAAGGAAAAGTTGTGGGCGTATATAGTCCACAACAATCCTGATCTGATGATCAGTTTACAGGAAGCCCATTCAGTTACTAAATACTTAGAGGAAAAAGTAAATGCGGTGATGCCAATGGCAGAACAGCTTGGCGGAGAGGGCAAGCCGCAATACGCGATTGAGGAATTATGCCTTAATACTATGACGGAAGAATTAAAGCCTTCCCGTTATCAATACATCCGTTCGGTGATAGAAGAAGAATTTCCTTTAGACTATGAGCGGATGAAGGAAAACGGAACACTTACCTACGAAGTGGTGAATCTCATCCAGGTATGCAAAGATATTTTTAGCGATTTCGATTTTAATAGTGAGAATGAATCCAACAGGCATTTAAGATATGCCATCATTGGGCAGGTGCATAACTACCTCGCCTAAGCCAGAAGAAAAAGTGAAGAAAGAAAATGTGTGATTATGGCTTACAATGTTTCTCAAAAGTTGGGGGATAATATCAGCGCTATCCGTATAGCGTTGAATTATCAGAATGGCCGTCCGCTTACGGCGGAAGATGTCGCCAGCCTGAAAAAATATGCAGGTTTTGGCGGCATCAAGGCCGTTTTATATCCTTACGGAACAACAGAAGAATGGCAGGCTAACGGCGCCACTAAGGAGGATTTAAAGCACCACGGGCAAATGATGCAGTTGCATGAACTGCTTAAAGAAAACCATCCGGAAACTACCTATAAAGAAATCATTGCTTCACTGCGCAACAGCGTACTCACGGCTTTCTATACACCTGATACCGTGCCGCAGACACTATACAATGTATTGGCGACACAAGATATTCACCCCAAAAGACTATATGAGCCCTCTGCCGGTTCCGGTGTATTTATCAGTGAAGCAATAGCAAAATTCCCTGGCCTGGAACAAATAGCGGCAGTAGAAAAAGACCGGCTTACCGGAATCGTGCTCTCTGCCATCAATAGCACGCATCCCGTTAAAACGACAACACATATCACGGGATTTGAAGAAGCGCCGGTAAATGATAATGGAAGTTATGATTTGGTAGTGAGCAATATTCCTTTTGGAAACTTCTCCGTATATGATGAAGCCTTTCCCGATAAAGAATTATCCGGGAAAATACACAACTACTTTTTTGCTAAAGGATTGGATAAACTGGCTGAAGGTGGCCTGATGGCTTTTGTTACAACAGATGCTTTCCTGAATAATCCATCCAATCATAAAGCAAGAGAATATCTCTTCGAGAAAGCAGATTTTATCAGCCTTTCTGTAATGCCGGATAACCTGATGAAAGATACCGGCAATACCGAGGCGCCCAATCATTTATTGATCGTTCAGAAAAATACAGCTAAAGAATTTTTATCGGATGATGAAGAACAGTTGCTTGCTACTGTTCAATTGGAAAATGAACACGGCAGGTATTCCATCAACCAGTTCATTCATGAAAACAGGTATGTTGTTATTGGCAACGAAACCAGGGCTGGTAAAAACCAATATGGACAGGCCCATGAAACGGTTTGGCAAAGCGGGAGCATTAATAATATTTCCCAAAAACTTCATGATGTTATTACAGATGACGTTAAAGATCGTTTCAATGCTGAATTGTTTCAGAAAGCGCAAACACTGGCCTTGCCTGTTGCAGAGGCTGAAAGAAGAAAGCTGACCTATCTCCCGTTGCCGGAAAACCATTCAGAAACCGCATCGGTACAACTCGGACTATTTGATACTGCTCCTGCAGAACAGATCAACCGGGCGATGGCCTATATCAATTCGCTTGATGAAATAGTGGTACAGAAAACAACTGCCCGCATCATCGGCACAATTCGTACAACGGATAAGCCAAGCCATGAAAACGTGGTATTGATTACAGCGAAGCAGCGTAAGAGCAACCGCTTTTTATACAAGCTTTATTCCAATGTGAAGGAAGTAGATCACTTGTCTGCAAACTGGATGGACTCACGTTTGCTGGGGCATGAATTGACAGGGGTTTCCAATTATCTCAAACAGTTCGACCACAGCTTCCGGTATGAAGGTGATCAAACGCTGGAAGGATTTTTCCGGTTTGAGCAAAAAATGATCCTCCCCTTTGTAGAACTAAAACCTTATTACCAGGAAGGTGCATTGGTGGTGCATAACGGCAATGTCGGCACCATCGGTAACCCAGATACCGAATACAAGCAGGCAGTTTTTCAGTCACTTGGTATGCAGGGTAATACCCGGTTCTATGAAAGCTATATAGCGCTCCGTGACACCTATCTTGAATTATCAGGAAAAGAAATATCCGGTGAGCCAATTAATGAAAATGACCGGGAGCTGCTTAACAACAAGTATGAAGGATTTATTGCAAACTATGGACTATTAAACAGCCCTGATAACCGCAGGCTCATTTTAGAAGATACGGCTTTCGGGGTGATCACATTGTCATCACTGGAGCGCAGAGATGGTGAACGCTTTGTAAAAGCGGATATACTTACTCATTCCATTCACCAGGTAAAAGAACGGTTTGTAACAGACGACCCCATAGAGGCATTGGCGCATAGCCTGAATGATACAGGAAAAGTGAATACAGGTTTTATCAGCGCTGCAATGGGATTAGAAGAAAACGAGGTGATCAGTCGCTTAGGCAATCACATATATCTTAATCCATCCACCAACGAATGGGAAACCGCCAACCAGTATTTGAGCGGCAATGTGGTAGAAAAATTAAGACAGGCAGAACGGTTACAAGACCAGTTCCCGGACAATCCGCAATACAAACGCAGTGCCGAAGCCCTCGTAAAAGTGCAGCCGGAACGCATTCCTTTTGAATTACTGGATTTCAATTTAGGCGAACGATGGATACCCATCAACTATTACGAGCGGTTTGCGACCAATCTATTCGAGCAGGAAACTATGATCAATTATTTTTCCTCACTCGATGCTTTCAAGGTGAGCACCGGCATGAATATGAAAGTATCAAGGGAGTTTGCGGTTACGCCTAAAAGCGGACGTACTACCTACGGGTACACTTTGCTGGAACATGCACTTGAAAACACCACTCCTTTCTTTACTTATGAAGTATCTGTTGGCGATGGCAAAACTATTCGTTTACCTGATAATGAAGCAATACAATTAGCGCATCAAAAGATTGAGCAGATCAGGAGTGGCTTTATTACCTGGTTGAATGAGCTGCCGGATACAGAGAAAAAGAATTTGGAGAACCTGTACAATGATACGTTCAACTGCTATGTACTCCGTGAATTTGATGGCAGCCATCTGAACTTTCCCGGATTAGATAAAAAAGCATTGGGCATTGAAGATCTGTACAGCAGTCAGAAGAATGCCGCATGGCGCATTATACAGAACCGGGGCGCTTTGATTGACCACGAAGTAGGGTTAGGTAAAACACTCACCATGATCGTTTCCGCTCAGGAAATGAAACGCCTGGGCATTGTACATAAGCCAATGATTGTTGCATTAAAAGCGAACGTGAACCAGATAGCAGAAACCTATAAAAAAGCCTACCCAACGGCTCGCATTCTTTTTCCCGGGCAAAATGATTTTACACCGGCGCAACGGTTAAGGCTCTTTCATGAAATCAAGAACAACAATTGGGACTGCATCATCCTTACTCATGACCAGTTTGGGAAAATACCACAGTCGCCGGAAATACAGCAGGAGATATTCCAGACAGAACTGGATAATGTGGAACGTGACCTTGAAACTGTTAGAGACCTCGGCGGCGACATTTCCAAAAAGATGCTCAAAGGATTGGAGATAAGAAAGAATAATCTGGAGGGTCAACTAAAAACGGTATTAAAAAATATTGAGGGAAAGAAAGACACCGGTATCAATTTTAAAGAGATGGGCATTGACCACCTGTTTGTGGACGAGTCCCATAAATACAAGAACCTCACTTTCACTACAAGGCATAACCGTGTTGCAGGATTAGGCAATATGGAAGGTAGCCAGAAGGCGCTCAATATGTTGTTCGCTGTTCGCGAACTGCAAACACGTTTCAATTCGGATTTGTGTGTAACATTTTTATCAGGCACGCCTATCTCCAATAGCCTTACAGAAATGTATTTGCTGTTCAAATATCTGCGCCCTAAAGAAATGGAGCGTCAGCACATTGAAAACTTTGATGGATGGGCAGCCGTGTTTGCACGCAAAACAACAGACTTTGAGTTTTCTGTTACCAATGAAATTATTGCTAAAGAACGCTTCCGGCATTTTATTAAAGTACCTGAGCTGGCTTTATTTTATAATGAAATCACCGATTACAAAACAGCGAAGCATATCAGCCTGGATAAACCGGAGTTGAATGAAACCCTTGTCAATATAAAACCTACACCGGAGCAAGTTGAGTTTATTAAGAACCTGATGCAATTTGCTAAAACAGGCAATGGTGAGCTGATTGGACGTGGCAGGCTGACACCAGAAGAAGATAAAGGAAGGATGCTGATCGCTACCAATTATGCTAAAAAGATGGCGGCAGATATGCGGCTTATCAATGAATGGAAATACAGCGACCACCCAGATAATAAAGTAAACACGAGCGCACGGAAGATCGCAGAGATATATCAGGAAAGCACAGCGCATAAGGGTACGCAGATTGTCTTCTCCGACATCGGTACACCAAAGCCGGGTGAGTTTAATATTTACGATGCGCTCAAAGAAAAACTCATTCGTGACTTTAATATCCCCGAAAGGGAAATCACTTTTATCCACGACTGGACAGATATTAAAAAGCCTGAACTGTTCCGAAAGATGAACAGAGGTGAAGTGCGTATCCTGCTTGGCAGTACAGAAAAAGCCGGAACAGGCTTGAATGTGCAACAGCGTGTGGTGGCTATGCACCACCTGGACATTCCCTGGAAGCCTTCGGAACTGGAGCAACGCAATGGACGTGGCGCACGCCAGGGCAATCTTATTGCCAAAGAACATTATGGCAATAATGTACAGAACTATATATATGCCGTTGAACAATCGTTGGACAATTATAAGTTCAACCTGCTGAAGAATAAGCAGACGTTTATTTCACAAATGAAAAACTGTGAACTGAATGTGCGTACCATTGACGAAGGGGCGATTGATGAAAAAAGCGGCATGAACTTTTCCGAATACATTGCCATCCTATCCGGTGATACCTCACTGTTAGAAAAATCGAAACTTGAAAAGAAGATAGCGGTAATGGAAAGCCTGAAAGTATCTCACTTCAGGGAGATTGCACGGAATAAATACCAGTTGGAAAACCTGCAAAACGAACAAACATCTACCGTTAAAACGCTGCATAAACTTACAGAAGATGAAAAAGCGTACAAGGCTATTCTGCAATTCGATAAGGATGGTGTGAAGGTTAATCCTATAAAACTGGATGGCATTATTACACAAGACAGTGAAGCGATTGGCAGGCATATCATCAAACTGTACCAGGACTGGAAGCCCGCTACTGCAGACGAACATACTGCGCAGATCGGTACACTGTATGGCTTCAATTTATATATCCGCAGGCAACAGGAAGCCTACGAAGAAAAAGGCCTTTTTGAATACCGATACTCCAATAGCTTCTATGCGCAAAGGACTAATGATGGCATTAAGTACACTTATAACAATGGGCTTCCCAATACAGACAATCCCAAACTGGCAGCAAGACATTTTCTCAATGCCATTGACCGGGTGGAAAGCCTGAAAGAAAAGTATGAGCATACTTTATCTGATTTGCGTACAGAGATACCCAAGCTGGAGCAGCTTACCACAAAGTCTTTTGTACAGGAGGTTGAACTACTGCAAATGAAAAATGAACTGGCGAATCTCGAAAGACAGATCGCTATCAAAATACAGGAAAACCAGTTGAAGCAGCACCAGGCAGCAGAAACTGAGCCGGAAGAGGTTATTGAAACTCCAGTTATCCAGTTGACAGAAAAAGTAAACGGGCATTCTGTCGCAAAGGAATTGGTAGTGGCATCTCAGCAGGTAGTTGAGCGTCCCCGTAGCAGGATGCGGTTATAAAAACATAAATAAAAATGTTATGGCAAACAGTGTATATCAAATCAACAAGGGAATTAACCAGAGCATTGAGTTCAAAGGTTTGAAGGCGCAATATATCTGGTATTTGGGCGGTGGCGTTGTGGCGTTGCTTATTGTATTTGCTGTGATCTATATCGTTGGGCTGCCAATTTATTTGTGCATCGGTATTATCCTCACTGCGGGAACAATTCTCGTGATGAAGATTTACAGGATGAGCCATAAATATGGAGAACATGGTTTGATGAAAACGCTTGCAAGAAAACAAGTACCGAAGATAATTAAGTCGAGAAGCAGGAAGGTCTTTATGAAATAAGATCAGTGATTTTTTTTTCAAGGTAAATGAAGTGAGATGGAAAAAGTGCTGGATGATATTTTACCCATAATGGATGTGGAGCATGACTGCATCCTTAGTAAACAAGGTGATGTAACCATCGTCTTTAAAGCAGAGCTGCCGGAAATCTTTACGCTTTCCGACCAGGAGTATGAAGCCTTTCACCAGGCTTGGATAAAGGCAATTAAGTTATTGCCTAAATACTGCGTCTTTCACAAGCAGGACTGGTTTTTGGAAAGCAGCTACAAGCCTGATTTTACAAAAGATGATACCAGCTTCCTCAGCCGTGCAAGTGAACGGTTCTTTAATGAACGCCCTTTTCTATCGCATAGCTGTTACATCATGCTCACCAAAAAACCGGAAGGCAGGAAAACGGCTACATCAATGTTCTCCAGTCTCCTGCGCAAGTCCACTGTACCGGAAGAAACACTAAAGCCACAACTGCTACAGGATTTTTTGGATAGCGCCGGGCAGTTCACACGCATTATGGAGGATAGCGGCTTTGTAAAGCTGACAAGATTAAAAGAAAAGGAACTGCGAAGCCACAGTCGTAAGGTGGGCTTAATAGAACAGTATTGCTATCTATCCGAACGAAATGATAGCTTCCTGATGGCTGATATCAGCTTTGATGAAGGGATGCGTGTGGGTGATAAATATTGCCAGCTATATACTTTGGGTGATGCGGCAGATCTTCCGGCACTCTGTGGAAGTCGTATCAACTACGATAAATACAGCACGGACAAGACAAAGTTCAGTGTGGGGTTTGCTTCCACGCTCGGACAGTTGTTGTCCTGCAATCATATTTACAACCAGTACATTTTTATTGAGGACGCCCAAAAGACAATACAGAAATTAGAATCAAAGCGGTTGCGCCTACAATCCCTTTCAGCGTATAGCCGGGAAAATATGATTGCCAGGGATGCAACAAATGATTTCCTAAACGAAGCCATCAGCCAGCAACGGCTTCCTGTAAAATCACATTTCAATGTACTGGTATGGACAGACGATAAGGATGAACTGAAAGACCTGAAAAACATGGTCTCTTCCGCACTGGCACAGATGGATGCAGTAGCCAAACAGGAAACCATCGGCGCTCCGCAAATATTCTGGGCGGGCATTCCGGGGAATGCAGCAGATTTTCCCATGAACGATACGTTTGACACGTTTGCGGAACAAGCAACCTGTTTCCTGAATTTAGAAACCGGCTATCGTTCTTCCCTAAGCCCGGTAGGTATCCGCATGGGCGACCGGCTAACCGGCAAACCTGTTCATGTGGACATCAGCGATGAGCCTATGAAGATGGGCATCTGTACCAACAGGAACAAGTTCATATTGGGCCCTTCCGGAAGTGGCAAATCATTTTTCACCAATCACATGGTACGGAGCTATTATGAACAAGGTACGCATATCGTGTTGGTGGATGTAGGGCATAGCTATAAAGGGCTTTGCGATATGGTGAAGGGATATTATTTCACCTACAGCGAAGACAATCCCATCCGCTTTAACCCCTTTTACATTGGCGAAGGAGATAGCCTCGACACCGAAAAAAAGGAAAGTATTAAAACACTACTGCTGGCATTGTGGAAGAAAGATGATGAATCATTCCGGCGCAGTGAATATGTAGCGCTGTCTAATTCTGTGACCGCCTATTACGAATATTTAGAGGATACACCAACGGTCTTTCCCTGTTTCAATAGTTTTTATGTTTTTCTGCGGGACGAGTACACGCAGGTATTGGAAGGCGACCGGGTGAAGGAAAAAGATTTTGACATCAGCAATTTCCTTTATGTGCTTCGGCCATACTTCGAGGGTGGCGAATTTGATTACCTGCTCAATGCCACCGAAAACCTGAATCTGCTTCAGGAACGGTTTATTGTATTTGAACTGGATAACATTAAAGACCACCCGATTTTATTTCCGGTAGTTACGATCATCATCATGGAAGTCTTCATCAACAAGATGCGGAAGATGAAGGGCATTCGCAAGATGATACTCATTGAAGAAGCCTGGAAAGCCCTGATGAAAGAAGGTTTTGCTGAATACATCAAATACCTCTTTAAAACGGTAAGAAAATTTTTCGGCGAGGCCATCGTGGTAACGCAAGAGGTCGAAGACATTATTTCTTCTCCGGTGGTAAAGCAAGCGATCATTAATAACAGTGATTGTAAAATCCTGCTTGACCAGAGTAAGTACCAAAACAAGTTTGACCAGATACAGGAATTGTTGGGATTGACGGAAAAAGAAAAAGCATTGGTGCTATCTGTGAACAAATCCAACGACCCTACCAAAAAATACAAAGAAGTATTTATCAGCCTTGGCGGTATGCTGAGCAAAGTATATCGTACCGAAGTAAGCCTGGAGGAATACCTCGCCTACACAACCGAGCAGACCGAAAAAGTAAAGCTGATGGAATATGCTGCAAAATTTGACGGTGACATACGCAAAGGGATTGCAGCAATGGCGCAAGATATTAGAAGTAAAAATTAACCCATTGTCAAATGAAACTGATAGATAATATCCGAATAGCTGTTAAAATTTTGCTGCATTTCAGCAGGCAGCATAACACAACCCTTTCCATAATAGAAGGAACCTATGAAAGACAGCCTTCAGCGGGTGAACGGACTGCCGGGATAGATACTATGCTTTCTATTAAAGCATCCGGCAATTTTTATACTGTTATGCGTACAGATTATGTCAACAATATTTCCATATACGAGGAAACCTGGCTGGCTATCTATGGTTGGCATTCCAACGGCCACATCATTGAAATAGGTGGAAACCGGATCTGCATTTTTGATACGGTTTCAAAATCACTCTACCTCGAAACATTAACAGAGCAGGGAAAAATAACGCTTGAATTATTTATTAAAAATCTATAAACATGAAAAAAATATGGTTCATCACGCTGTTGGCTACAACATTACTGACAGTAGCTCCAACCAAGCAAAGCCATGCAGTAGTGTGGGTGGTAGTAAAAGCTGCTATCAAAAAAGTAATCAAAGCAATTGACCTGCAAATCCAACGGTTGCAGAATAAAACAATCTGGCTGCAAAATGCGCAGAAGACTTTGGAGAACACATTATCCAAACTGAAACTGGATGAAATTTCTGACTGGACAAAAAAACAAAAAGAACAGTACCAGAAATATTACGAAGAACTGGCGAAGGTCAAATCCATTATTTCCTATTACCAGCGCATCCGGGATATTACAAAAAAACAGGTGCGGTTGGTGGATGAGTACAAACGCTCATGGTCGCTGATTAAACAGGATAAAAATTTTACAGTGGATGAAATTATGTACATGGAAAAAGTGTATTCGGGTATTCTTGACGAAAGCCTGAAGAATATTGACCAGATCGGCATTATTCTCAAATCCTTCACCACGACGATGACCGATGCTAAAAGGCTGGAACTGATCAACAATGCAGCCGACCAGGTAGATACCAACTATTCAGACCTGGTGCAGTTCAACAGGCAAAACACAATTCTTAGTCTGCAACGTGCCAAGACAGCAACCGAAGTGGAAGTGGTAAAAAAATTATATGGGCTTCAATAAATCAGCATACATGAAAAAGATACTCTTGTTTCTATTACTATTTGTTTCTGTTGCAAGCAACCTGCGGGCGCAAACTTTTGCTGAATGGTTCCAGCAAAAGGCAACACAAAAGAAATACCTGCTCCAGCAGATTGCGGCATTGCAGGTGTACATCGGTTATGCAAAAAAGGGATACAAAATAGCCAAAGAAGGGCTTAACACCATTGGGAAATTTACCAAAGGGGAATTTGACCTGCATACGGATTATTTCAATTCTTTAAAAACAGTCAACCCAGAGGTTAAGCGCTATGCAAAAGTTGCTGATATCATCGCTTTGCAGGTAAAGATTGTACAGAATTGTAACTGGACACAGCGGCGGCTCAACAGCAGCGATGCTTTTTCAGGTGATGAGTTGGCATATATCGGCAGGGTCTTCAGAAGGCTACTCGATGACTGCGCCCAAACGATTGACGAACTGGTTACCATTACTACTGATGGTAAACTGGAAATGAAGGATGATGAGCGTATGAAAAGGATTGACCAGTTGTATTTAGATATGCAGGATAAATACACTTTCTCTCAGAGCTTTTCAAACGACGCCAAATCTCTTGCCGCATCGAGGGTAAGAGAAAAAACTGATGTTCAAACCAGCCGTGCATTGCATGGCATTAAAAATAATTGACGATGAAAAAATTAATCACCATTATATCTCTTTTGTTATTGGCTATGCTGCCCGCTTCCCGTGCTGCTGCACAAGCGGACGAGTTAGCGCAGCTATTACTCAACATAGAAAAGCTTGCCCAGTTCAAACAGATACTGAGCGACATGAAGAAGGGCTATGAAATATTGAAAGGTGGTTATAATACCATCAAAAATATTTCCGAAGGCAATTTCAGTTTACATAAGGCTTTCCTGGATGGCTTGTTGGAAGTAAGCCCTACAGTGCGCAACTACCGGCGTGTAGCGGATATTGTTAGTTACCAAGTGACGCTAATAAAAGAATACCGAAGAGCTTATGACCGTTTCCGGAGGGATAACAATTTCAACCCGGATGAGCTGGCATACTTAGGCAGCGTATATAACAACCTGTTTAAAGAGAGCCTTCGCAACCTGGATGAACTGGTTACAGTAATCACAGCGGGTAAAACCCGCATGAGCGATGATGAGCGGCTGCAGGCCATTGACCGGATATATGCAGACATGCAGGACAAATTAATGTTCCTGCGAAATTTCAATAACAATACAACCATACTGGCGGTGCAACGGGCGAAAGAGCGAAACGATGCCCACGCCATCCGCAAGATCTATGGGTTAAACAATTAAACAGACAAATATGGCAAAGTGTAGAAAGACCGCCTGGTTGGTGGTAGTGGGGATGGTATTGCCTTTTATAAGCGAAGCACAATCGGGCATTGATGAAATGAAGGGGATGCACGGCGTACTGGAGCAGTTGTACAATGAAATGATGCCTTTATGCAGCCAGTTGATCGGTGTCGGTCGCGGACTTGCAGGCTTCGCCGCCATGTGGTATATCGCTGCAAGAGTATGGCGGCATCTGGCCAATGCAGAGCCGATAGATTTTTATCCACTGTTCCGCCCGTTCGTGCTGGGCTTTTGCGTATTGATATTCCCGTCTGTATTAGGCATTATCAATGGCGTAATGAAACCTACCGTAACGGCTACTGCTGCAATGGTAGAAGGTTCTGATAAAGCCATTGCTGTGCTACTACAAAAGAAAGAAGAAGCCATTAAGAAAACCGATGTATGGCAGATGTATGTGGGTGAAAGCGGTAATGGAGACCGGGACAAATGGTACAAATACACGCACGATAATGCCGACCCTGCTGGTGAAGGAATTTTTGAAGGCATCGGCAACGACATCAGGTTTGCCATGTCCAAAGCATCATACAACTTTCGCAATTCAGTAAAAGAATGGATGAGCGAAGTATTGCGTGTATTATTTGAAGCAGCGGCGTTGTGCATTGATACACTAAGAACCTTTCAATTAGTTGTGCTCGCCATACTTGGCCCGCTGGTGTTCGGTATTGCAGTCTTTGATGGATTTCAGCATACCCTCACCGTCTGGATTGCACGATATATCAACATCTTTTTATGGCTGCCAGTAGCGAATATTTTCGGAAGCATCATTGGTAAAATACAGGAGAAGATGCTGGAACTGGATATATCTCAGGTACAGAGCTATGGCGACACTTTCTTTAGCAGAACTGATATGGCATACCTGGTTTTTATGATCATTGGCATTGTCGGATACTTTACCGTTCCTTCTGTTGCAAATTATATCGTTCACGCCGGTGGTGGCGGTGCATTAGGCCACAAGGTTACCAGCATTTTCGGTAGTTCCTCCAAAGCGGTAGTAAATACAGCTTCCACAGGTGCAGGTATGGCATTGGATGCAATGGGTAATGCAGCAAGCCGCATGTCGCAAAGTATGTCAAGCAACAGTTTGTCCAATCCTTATTTCGGTGATGATAAAAATAGTAATGCTGGTGGCGGCTCAGGTTACATGAACGACAAACTAAAAGGCAATTCATAAAAATATAAATGGACGGATATGTTTAAAAAGATGAAAAATATTGATACGGCATTCCGGCATGTAAGAGGTTTTACCATGCTGATTATTGCAGGCTGTGTACTCATCAGTTGTTATGCCCTGTACAAGAGTTCCAGCCTGGTATCGCAGATGCAAAGCAGGATATACATTCTCGCTAACGGAAAAGCACTCGAAGCCTATTCTTCCGAAAGAAAAGACAATATACCGGTTGAGGCACGGGATCATGTAAAGACATTCCATACGCTCTTCTTTACACTCGACCCGGATGATAAAGCTATTACAGCGGGTATCACCAAAGCATTATACCTGGCAGACGGTAGCGCCAAACGTGTATATGATGATCTGAAGGAAAACGGCTATTACGCTGGACTTATCTCCGGCAACGTCAACCAGACCATTGTAGTGGATAGCGTAGCCGTAGACATCAATGAATATCCTTACAAATTCCGGTGCTATGCTACACAAAACATTACACGTCCCACCAGTATTACCACCCGGAGCTTAGTCACTGAAGGAGGTTTGAGAAATGTATCACGAAGCGATAATAACCCGCACGGCTTTCTCATTGAGCGATGGAATACGATTGACAACAGGGATTTAAAAACAACCAGCAGGCATCAATAAAATGAAAAATCATGAAGCTATTTTCTAAAAGAAAACAAAACGATCCCGTTTCAAAATCAAATGCGCTTTCAAAAGCAGTATCGGCAGGTTATAAACGTGCGCAAGGTGGCTGGGCAAATTGGATGATGAAACGCACAGAGAATTTCTCAAAGCGTACATGGATTATGCTGCTTGCACTGTTCGTGTTATTTGTCAGTGCATACAATATTTATGTCGTTGTAAGTACCCTTAACGCTAATGGGAATGCGCCATTTTTCGTTACACCTATTAAAAAACCGAAGCATTTAACTGAAACAGGAGAAGTAAATAAACAGGCTGTGGGGGTAGCAGAGGCAGAATACAATCGCATCAAAAACTTCAGGATGTATATGGATAGCCTTGCACGAAGCCCTTCCGGGAAAAATCTGTACGACAGTATCACAAAGCACCGTCCGGGACTAATGGACAGTGTGCGGTTTATCGAAAAGTATTATCAACAATTAAATCAAAAATAGAAATGGAAAAGCAAGTAAAAACTCCAAAAATGATCAGGCAACGGAAATTCTTATTGATACTTCCGTTGCTCGCCCTACCCTTTATGACGATGATGTTTTGGGCGCTTGGCGGTGGTAAAGTTGAAAAAGCGGCGGCACAGACAGAGGCGAAAAAAGGGTTCAATATCAACCTGCCGGATGCAAACCTAAAGGACGATAAGCAGATGGATAAGATGAGCTACTATGACCAGGCGCAGCTTGATTCTATAAAATTCCAGGAACTGATAAAAAATGACCCGAATTATAGGAGCATGGCCCTGGCAGATACCAATCCTAATATGTTTGGCCTGCATGATGGCAACCAAAACCCTTTTGAAAAAAGAGGGTTGAATACATCTCTCTATGGTAGCGGGCCAGGTAATGATCCGAATACGGATAAGATTTATAGTAAGCTCGCAGAACTGGATAGAGAAATGAATAAACCGGTTTCTTCTTCACCCCAATATGATAACTATGATATGTATCAACGTTCATCAAACAGGGGTAATGGTAGTGGAACAGTTAATTCATCTGACGTTGACAGGCTGGAACAAATGATGAACACCATGAACCAGCCCACAGGTGATGATGCAGAAATGAAGCAGTTGAATGGAATGTTGGATAAGCTGCTTGATGTGCAGCACCCGGAACTTGTGCAGGAAAAATTAAAACAAACATCCCGGTCAAAAAAGGGGCAGGTATTCGCTGTATCATCCAAAAAAGAGGATAACAGTGTTACATTGCTTGACAACAGTCATACGCCAGACCGACAGACAAACGGGTTCTATTCTTTTTCAAATACCGCTGCTACCAGCGATTCGCAAAATGCTATACAGGCGATTGTTCACGAAACGCAGACTATTGTGGATGGCTCCACGGTGAAATTGCGCCTGTTGAATGATGTATTTATCAACGGCGTGCACATCCCAAAGGATAACTTTCTCTACGGTATTGCCTCACTTGAAGGTGAAAGGCTGAATATCAAAATAGGTAGCATCCGGTATAATAACTCGCTGTTTCCTGTTGAACTATCAGTATATGATATGGATGGATTAAATGGCATCTATATTCCCGGCGCCATTACCAGGGACGTTGCAAAACAGTCTGCCGACCGCTCGATGCAAACCATCGGTTTGACTTCACTTGACCAGTCATGGGGAGCACAGGCAGCCAGTGCAGGCATTGAAGCTGCAAAGACTTTATTAAGTAAAAAAGTAAAGTTGATAAAAGTAACAGTAAAGGCAGGATACCAGGTGCTCTTACGTGACGAAAAGCAAAAACAATCGAACTAAATATTTCAATCATTAAAAAATTCCAAAAGATGAAAAAGATCAGTGTAGTAATGGCAACAGGAATTTTCCTGTTTATGACAATTTTCAAGGTACAGGCGCAAACAAACACAATAGAGCCGTATCATATTTCGGTAGCATTTTCAAAAACAACCAATATCATATTCCCTTATGCTATTGTCAGCGTGGATATTGGCAGCCGGGACGTGCTGGCGCAAAAGGCAAAGGGCGTGGAGAATATTTTACAGGTAAAAGCCGGTAAAGAAAATTTTTCTCAAACCAATATCAGCATCATTACAGGGGATGGAAAGTTAGTTTCATTTTTAGTTGATTATGCCGAGCAGCCTTCGGTGCTTAACCTTTCCTTAGCCGGAGAGAAAAAACCGAACACGATTGCTTTTTCTTCCGAGGGTGTCAACCAGGAGCAAATGGAGCATTATGCAACGCTGGCTGCGGAAGCAAAAGAAAAGATAAGAGGTGTAAGAGAAAAGAAAGCGGGCATCTGTTTTCAATTGAATGGTGTGTTCATTCAGGATGACATTATGCTATTGCGGTTCAATATTGATAACAAAACCAATATCAACTATGATATTGACCAGTTGCGCCTGTATATACGTGACCAAAAGAAATCAAAAAGAACCGCCACCCAGGAAATAGAAATCACACCTGCATTAATACATGGTAACGGAAATAAAGTAATTGGGTACACTGATAATACCATTGTTTTTGTCGTTCCAAAATTTACTATTCCTGATAAGAAGTATCTCGCCGTGCAGCTCATGGAAAAGAATGGAGGCAGGCACCTGGAGCTTCGTGTGAAGAATAAGAAAATTATAAAGGTGGTTCCGGTTGAATAGCCTTTGGGTAAACAGCGAATTAGTAAAAATATTTTATGCAAATCAGGAAGGAAGACTATAATGACATGCTTGAATACCTGGTAAACAAACGATGGGAAGGTGAAGAGTTTATTGCTTTCCTGAACGATTCATTACCTGTCCGCAAGGAGGAACTTTTTACATTCTCCGATCATTACAATGTGCAGGAGTTCTGCTATGAAATGTCAACCGATGTGGACAGGTACGAATACCTCGCGATAAGATGTGCATACCGGGCAATGACAGAAGCCCTTACTGATAAAACGCTGCTGATAGAAAAGGATGGTATCGTTGATATAGGCATGATGACATCCAAGCGTTATGAACGGTTAGTATCAGAACAATTAAATAACAAACAAAATTCTACAATTATGAACCAGAAAAATTTTGAATACCTGCGTGACCAGGTAAAATACACCGGCTTCGGTGAAGGATTGGAGAACGACCTGAAACAGAAAATTGAAGAGGGAAAGCCGGAGTTTAAGTTGGCTTACGAAACGAAGTACGGTAATGATACCGTAAACGCAACGCTGAATTTCAGTCAATCGAAACAAAGCGATATGTATTTCTTCAATTCCTACCAGGTTAGTACGCAAAAAGAAAATAGCCAGGAGCCAATGGAGCAAACCTTCTATATCAATAAAGGCAATAACATCACTATGAAGGAAGCCTACAACCTGATGGAAGGACGATCTGTGAACAAAGACCTTACCGATAAGGAAGGGCAAGTGTACAACGCCTGGGTACAAATGGACTTTAAGCAAAGTGATAACAACGGCAACTTCAAGCTGAAACATTATCATCAGAATTATGGATATGACCTGGAAGCGGTTTTGTCCAAACATCCGATTAAAGAACTGGGCAACGAAGAATACAAGTCCAACCTGATGGATTCATTAAAAAAAGGAAACAGGCAGTCTGCCACCTTTCAGAATAACGGCACGGAGCAGAAACAATACATCGAGGCTAATCCTCAGTTCAAAACAATCAACATCTATGATGCCAACATGCAAAGGTTGGATAAGCGGCAGTCAAAAAAAGAGGAACAATCTGAAGGTGAAAGCCAGTCGGCTAAGCAAGACAACAAGAAAGAAAAGCAGGCGCCCGCTGAAGATGATGGCCCTGAAATACCGAAGGCATCTAACAGGAGGAAAAAGAAACAAGGTGTCAGCCAGTGATCAACCGGTAAGATGAAAATCTATTTGTCATAAGTAAAAATGGGATTATGAATAACAGTCTTGTCAACAGAGTGGAAGCAGAGCTGGGGCAATGGCGTTCAAGAGAGGATCGGTTTAGCAAACTCTTTTCTTTCAGCCTTTCGAGCAATAGAGCGCTGCTTAAAGAAAAACTGCATTACTACGACCGTATTGCAGCAAAATATAAAGGCACGCAGAACCCGGACGAGCGGTTTGCGCTCAGGGTACTTCGCCAGGAGCGTAACCGTATGGAGAAGCAGCTTTATCCAAACCTGCTGGTAAGACTGTTACGCAGGTTATTGGTTGCGCCTGTCAGGGAGCAAATTACCATAAGGAAAGATAACAGGAAAGCAGAAGACAACAGCCAGGCCCTGCACCAACAGGTGCAGCGTGCCGGCTTTGCTGATATGTCTGCAAAAATTAACGAGGAAATGAAGCAGGGGCATCAACAATTTTCCATTCCCGTTTCTTACTACCTCAATGACAAGGAAAGATTAGACCATCACTTATCATTCGTAAAAGACCAGTCTGGCGTATACCAGTTTGATGGATATAAAACGACCCTTTATAACGAATCGAAGCCTGATGAAAAGAGGCAACAATATTTCAGGATGAATGATGAGCAGCGGGTAAATACGACAGAAGCATATAATCTTTTGGCCGGGCGGTGTGTTCATAACGGTGGCACATGGATGCAGCTTGATTTTAACGATAAAGACCAGCAAGGAAACTTCCGCATCAAGCAGTTTCATGCTGATTACGGTTACAATCTTGAAAAGGCATTACAACAGCTTCCTTTGAAAGAATTGTTGAATAAAAGCGAAACAGATAAGCTGCAATCAGAATTAAAAAACGGCAGCCGTGTTTCGGTAAGTTTTGTGAAGGATGGTAAAGAACAGCGGTTTTATATTGAGGCCAACCCACAGTTCAAATCAGTAAATATTTATGATGAGCATTCCCGGAAGATAACGCTTCATTCAGCATTAGGCAATAAGACAATGGATAGTATGAAAGTGGCGCATAAGGTGAATGAACAGCAGCAGCAACACCAGGCGAAAAAGAATGGTATGAAGATAGGATAGTCAAAAGGGTAATGATGGATAGATTAATTCATTTGTCGGCATTTTTTGATGCGATTAAATCTGATGCACGTATCAGTATTACCCATATTGGTATTTACGCAGCTTTATTACAGTACCGTATTGAAAATGGATTTGCAAATCCAATCCAGGTATTTAGTCATGAGATTATGCAGCTCGCAAAAATATCTGCAGCTATAACGTATCACAAATGTGTGAAAGATTTGAGCGACTATGGGTACATAAGATACGAACCGTCGTTTAATCGTATGAGAGGGAGTAAGATTTATTTTATAGAAAGAACTGGTGTGACATAAGAATACGATGAAAACAAGAGGTAACCATATTGCGATTTTTATTGTGACACCTAGTTGTTATGATGAACATTTGAGTTTTACATTATCCATGTTGAAGCCGGTATGGATTATCCATCAATATTTGATATTCAAAACCGACAGCAGGCTGGTTGCTTTTTTCAAATGCAGCCTTAACTATCGAATGGATTTTTATATAATTTTTTCAATTTACAATTATGGCACAGAGTGAAGAGAGAATTGTGATGAAGGCGGTTGCTTTATGTTTTAAGCCTTTTTTAAAACCGGAAGAAGCACAGATCTACTGCAATTTAGAGAGGACCCAGTTGGCAAAAAGATGCGAAGAGTTTCTTGTTTTTAAAAATGATAGCGGGTATTATAAAAGGGAAGACCTCGACCGGATGATGTCCGGGGCGCCTTCCCCTTTACTTGACGCTGCCAAAAATCATTCTTCCAAATTCAAAAAATAAGGTAGCAAATCTGGTGTTGGCAGGTGGCTTATTGTTTCGACCTGGTTTTTCGGGCGATGTCGCCTATATGTCCTCTGTACCTGTTCGGTGGTTGTATGGCCAAGCAGGTAGGCAATAGTGGCATCGTCCACATTTCTATCTTTTAAGAGAATGGAGAAACTAAGTCTTGCGCATGACCATGTGATATGCTTACCAATATTGGTAAAACTGATCCATTGTCCCAAAACTTTATTACATCCATCCTGTGAAGGCAGGTTAAACACTACATCCCCCTCGTCATAATCAGCTTTATAGGTTAGCATATCCCTTCTTCTCTTCAGTATAGACTGTGCAATAGGATGCAGCGTGAGCGTAACCGGCTGACCGGTCTTCTTCTGAATGATCCGGGTAGTAAGCACAACCCCGTTAATATCTTCCCAGCGAAGCCTTTTTACATCAATCCATCTAAGCCCGGTGTAGCAGCTTAAAATAAAAGCGTCCTGTACCTCCTGGTTTAAGCAGGGGGTTCTCAATAGTTCAATATATTCTTCAACTTCCAGATGGTCTTTTAAGTTGACACTTGGATTGGGTTTGGCGGAGATTTTTTCGCTCGGATTTGTCCTAAAATATCCATCACTGGTTGCAGCGGTTACTACCCATTTAAACCTTGCATAGTAGTTTGCAGGAGTTTCTCCTGTAAATTTATCTAAGAGGTATTGGCGAAAGCGCTTGCAATAGTTATGCGTAATGTCCACCGGGGAAACAAAATCATTTTCGACAAAGGCTTTAAACTGGGTGAGGCTGTTTGACAGGTGGCGGTTTCCATCCCTTTTGTTCAGCTTTACGTATTCCTCGAAATAATCAATAAAGTTGGTTTTAAGCTTATGCTTGGGGATAAAGCCGGTACCAACTGCCTGGCTTTCGATAATGAGTTGGCTTTTCTTTAGCTCCAGCAGTGCTGATGCCTCTTTATTGTGGTTCTTTTGTATCATGTCTTTGGGACGTTTATAAATAAATATCCCGGTAGAGGGGCGTTGTCCTTTACCTCTTCCAAAGTCATGGTAGAAAATAATCTTGTCGCCTTTTTTATTCGGTATCTTCAGGAAATTCATAACTGCACATTTTTAAAGGTGATACAATAGAATGTCAACCTTCGTACCGTGCCAGGTATTTTCTGCCACTTTGTTCTCCTGATTTTTTCCGTTTTTTTGAGGCTGGTAAGAACCGGTAAGCGTCGGATGAATGCGGCCAAATAATTTTTTTCATCCGTTTTGCGAACAGTAGATGGATACTGCATTTCAGTCATAAAAAGACTGTCATAGCTACCGGAAAGCTGTTGTAAAAGCTGCCATTTAAAGGCGTCCTGATGCGTGCTTGTAGAGCGTGTTTTGAGGGTGCATCTCCCGTTAAGAAAGTCTGTCATTTGGTCTGTCATTTTTCTGTCAACAATGGTGGGAGTATGCGGCAAAAAACGGTCAAAGCCGAAAAATGACAGAAACAAAAAAGGTTATAAATCAATGACTTATAACCTTTTTGATACTTTAAATTGTGCCCAGAACTGGATTCGAACCAGCACATCCTTGCGGACGCTGCGACCTGAACACAGTGCGTCTACCAATTTCGCCATCTGGGCAGTTCCAAATCAGGTATTCAGGGCTGCAAATATAATCCCCCGGAAGCAGATTTAT